>DAIRSP010000034.1:0-20535 GCA_036804365.1 Neptunomonas sp.
TTTATCCTGTAATACTATGATTTGTCTAATTAGCTCTTATACTAAGCTCTAAGCACCTCTTCATATCATGTAGGTCATATGCAAATACTAGTAGTTGACGATAACCGCCTGATTCGTGAAATGCTGAGCGCGATTATTATTAATGAAGGCTATAAGCCTTTTTTAGCCAAGGGTGCAGCAGAGGCTTTATCGATTCTTTCTAGGAATGAAATCGACCTCATCTTAATGGATGTTGAAATGCCAGAGATGAACGGCTTCGACTTAACTAGAAAAATCCGCCAGATGCTTGCTGAGCAATGGGTTCCCATAATTTTCTTAAGTGGTCAAACCGATGATCAACACCTCTGCGCAGGCATTGATGCAGGAGGTGACGACTATTTAACCAAGCCAGTTAATAGCACTATTCTTAGCGCGAAAATTAGAGCGATGTCACGTATCGCGCTGATGAGAGCAGCCCTAGAAGATGCCAACCAACAACTATTAAAGCTAACCCACTTGGATCCACTGACTGAAGCAGTTAATCGCAGGGGGATGGAAGAAGCCTTAACGCGAGCATGGAAAGCAAACCAACGGGATCCGTCTGAACTTTCTCTTATCTTGCTAGATATTGATCATTTCAAAAGTTATAACGATCACTACGGTCACCAAAAGGGTGATGCATGTTTAAAGCATGTCAGCAAAACGATTCAAGCACAGCTTCATAGACCGACCGATCTACTCACGCGCTACGGCGGTGAAGAGTTTTTATTAATTCTGCCCGACACACCGATCGAAGGCGCTAAAACATTAGCGAAGAAAATCATTCAAGAGTTAGAAGTACGCAACTTAGCACATGACTTTTCATCGACCGCTACTCACGTAACCGCAAGCATGGGAATATCCTCTACGCGGTTTGGGGCCGAGGACAGTGACAGCTTAATCGAGCAAGCCGACAAAGCTATGTATGAAGCTAAACATAGAGGTAGAAACAACTTTGTAAGTTATATCGAGATAAAATAACTGTACAGCAAGGCATCTTCTTTCTGACCATGCGACTCGTAATAGCCTTTTCGCTGCCCCTCTAGTACAAAACCATAAGACTCGTACAAATGGATGGCCGTACTATTAGAGGAGCGCACCTCTAACATTAAGCGGGAAACCTGCTTTTCTCGTAATTTATCAGTTAAAGCCACAAGCAGGTCTCGGCCTAACCTCTTGCCTCGATAAACTTCAGCGACTGCTATCTGATAAAGCTCCGCATCATCAAACAGGGTATGCGCCAAAACAAAACCACAGAGGACATCGCCCTCAAGACAAATGAGATTGATCGCATAGGGACTTTGGGTATGAGACAAGAGTTGTTTTTCAGACCAACGATCATCATCGAAACAGAGGTTTTCGAGTTCTAGCAATGCACCTAAATCCTCTTGCGGATTAAAAGCACGGAACTCAATCATGCGGCTTTAACACCTTTTGCAGGTCTTTCCAGACCTCTTTTTTACACTCAGGTATCTGCATCATTTGCGTTAAGCTATGTGTTGAGATGGCACGAATCTGACTTGTGTAACTAAAGACCAAGCCTCTCATCTCTTCTATGCTTTCATCACGCTTCATAATCATTTGAGCAGCTGACTCGCCTAACATTAAAATTAACGAAGGCGTTACCCCATCTAATAATTTAGCCAATTTATGATGAACCGCTATCAAGGCTTCATCTTTGCTTTGATTCAGCGTCTCTCCAGCCAACATAGGCCAAGCCAATGTGTAGTAATCAAACTGTAAATCCGCAGCGTAGCCCATCGCTCTAAGCATGTTCGTGCATAGCGCCTGATAACTTGCATCAGAGATATTCCCACGACTCTGAGGCGGCAGAGTATCGACTACTAATACCTCATTAAACAACCAGAAACCCAGACAAAAACGCGGCGCTTTCTCGACTGCTGTACGCTGGATGATATCGATTGAGGGCATTCGATCCGCTTGAGAAGGGGTCTCTTGAGATGAAGGATCTTGCTTTGAACCAATATCATCGCCACCCAGCTTGGGCAACGGAGGTTTACTAGGGACTAAATTCAGTGTTTCAGCTGATACCGGTGCAACACTTCTTTCAACAGCATCAGCGCTTTCTAGCGGTGTCTCTTCAAAACCTTCATAAAGCGTCTCTGGTGAGTTTTGATCATAAACAAATGACCAGGCCCAATCTGAAGACTCCTGAGCAGCGGGCATCTGTACACGAGGCAGCCAACTGGCTACCCCAAGCGCAGCTAAATACTGGTGCCGTTGCTGCTCAGATTGCATCAATTACACCTGTGGATGAGCTTTTTGAATATTGGCATGCATTAAGTTCAATGCATGAATATAAGCCTTGGCAGAGGCCACAATAATGTCGGTATCAGCACCCACACCATTGACTATCCGACCCGCTTTTTCGAGACGCACAGTTACCTCACCCTGAGAATCGGTCCCGCTGGTTATAGCATTCACGGAATAGAGCTCAAGACTGGATTCAGAGTGAACAATCTCTTCGATCGCTTTCAGCGCAGCATCCACCGGGCCACCGCCGGTCGACGAAGCCTTCTGCTCAACACCATCAACCATTAAGGATATCTTAGCCACTGGCACTTCACCGGTTTGAGAAGTCACCTGTAACGAAGTCAATTTGTATTTTTCATGAAGCTCTGCAGAGAGGGCATCCGATACCAGTGCGATTAAATCCTCATCAAAGATCTCATGCTTTTTATCTGCCAACTCTTTGAAGCGAGTAAACGCCAAGTTCAACTCAGCATCTGAATTGAACGTCGTACCGAGTTCTTCTAATCGCGAGCGGAATGCGTTACGCCCAGAATGCTTACCCATCACCATACGGTTGGTATTCCAACCCACATCCTGGGCCGTCATGATTTCATAGGTTTCACGGTGTTTTAAAACACCATCTTGATGAATACCCGATTCATGCGCAAAAGCATTAGCGCCAACGATCGCCTTATTCGGCTGAACAGGAAAACCTGTAATACTCGAGACTAAGCGTGAAGCCGGTACGATCTGAGTTGTATCGATACCAGTTTCCAAATTCAGGCGGTCTTTGCGGGTGCGGATCGCCATAACGATCTCTTCCAACGACGCATTACCTGCACGCTCGCCTAGGCCGTTAATCGTACACTCAACCTGACGCGCACCCGCGGTCACTGCGGCTAAAGAGTTTGCCACGGCAAGCCCTAAATCGTTATGACAGTGGACTGAAAAAATAGCTTTATCGGCATTCGGAATACGTTGCAAAAGCTGACCAATGGTATAGCCAAACTCTTCAGGTACTGCATAACCTACCGTGTCTGGGATATTGATAGTGCGCGCGCCGGCATCAATCACTTTTTCAATAATGCGGCACATAAAATCAAGTTCTGAACGGCTAGCATCTTCCAATGAAAACTCAACATCACCAATCAAGTTGCGGGCGCGTTTGACTGCATGTACTGCATGTTCAACAACCTGATCAGGCGTCATTTGCAGCTTGTATTTCATGTGGATCGGCGATGTCGCGATAAACGTATGAATACGACCTGATGCTGCATTACGTAGCGCTTCACCTGCACGATCAATATCCGCATCCAATGCACGAGAAAGCGAGCATACTGTGCTTTCGGTAACCGCTTCGGCTATCGCTTTAACAGAGGCAAAGTCGCCAGGTGATGCAATGGCAAAACCCGCTTCGATCACATCGACACGCATCTTTTCTAGCTGTTTAGCGATACGCAGCTTTTCATCTTTGGTCATGGATGCGCCAGGGCTTTGCTCACCATCGCGCAAGGTGGTATCGAAAATAATGACTTGATTATTATTGCTCATCGGAGGGGCTCCAATCAGTTAGTCAGCGCTAATAGATTGCGCCGTGGATAAAAGATTATTTTAACTTATATCAATGTACGAGGTAACGAGATAATAACCTCTATCCGCCTAAATCAGCAGTTTTCTTGCAAGTTGATTTGGGTTTTAGATCACTATACCCTGAGATTCATCTTTTGGTGAGTTTGACCACCAGCAATAGCTAATACAATTGATAGTCGTTTAATTAACAGGATCTAGCTATGACACCGACCAATTTCGATACCTTTATTGATCGCCGTAACACGGCAAGTCAAAAGTGGGAACGCTACAAAGATACTGAAATTTTGCCTATGTGGGTGGCCGATACTGATTTCATGGCTCCCCCCGGTGTCATAGAAGCGCTGCACAAGCGTATTGATCATGGCGTTTTTGGTTATACCAATACACCAGCAAAGCTGACAGAACTGGTGATTAAACGCATGGATGACCTTTACCAGTGGTCTATTGAGCCGGACTGGATTGTGTGGCTGCCAGGACTTGTTTGTGGTTTAAATTTAGCTTGTCGAGCAATAGGTAATGATGGCGATAGCATTATCTCTCCGCAACCTATTTACCCTCCCTTCGTCTCGGCGCCTCATTTATCAAAACGGCGAGTTATACAGGTACCGCTGACCCAGCAGAACCAACATTCAGCGTTAGACCTTGATGCACTCGAAGCCTCGATTACGCCAGATTCCCACTTACTCCTTTTCTGCAACCCGCAAAACCCAGCGGGAACCGTATACCGCCGAGAGGAGCTTGAGCAACTGGCTGCTATCGCTAAAAAGCATAACCTCATCATCTGCTCCGATGAAATTCATTGTGACCTGATTCTCGAACCAGGCCTCAAACATATTCCATTAGCCTCACTAAACACTGACATTAACCAACGCACCATTACGTTAATGGCACCGAGCAAAACCTACAATATTGCAGGTTTAGGCTGCTCGTTCGCGATTATCCCGAATGAACAACTACGCAGACAATTTATTAATGTGCGTAAAGGGATTGTGCCCGATGTTAATTTATTAGGTTACACGGCGGCGATAGCCGCCTATGAAATAGGCGATGAATGGAACCAAAAGCAATTAGACTATTTGAGAGCTAACAGAGACTTTTTAGTCAAAGAGATTAACCAAATCCCAGGATTAAAACTCGACCCAATCGAAGCCACTTACTTGGCTTGGATCGATGTTTCTGCAGCAAAGCTAGACAACCCAACGCGCTTCTTCGAACAAGCGGGTGTGGGTATGTCTCCGGGCAGAGATTTCGGAGATAGCAATTTTATGCGCTTAAACTTCGGCTGCCCGCGTCCACTTCTTGAGGAAGCAGTGCGACGTATTAGAAGCGCCTTGCTCAACCATCTACCTGCTTAAGCATTACGAAAGGTAAAGGGAATTACTTGGTCGATATGGCTTGCACCCAAAGCTAGCATCACGAGCCTATCGACCCCCAAAGCCACACCTGAACACTCAGGAAATCCTGCAGCAAGCGCGTCAACCAACCGAGACTCTAATGGCCTTACGGGAAGTTCTAATGAATGCCGCATCGCCTGATCCGCCTCTAATCGACGTCTTTGTTCTTCGGCATCAGTCAATTCATGATAACCATTCGCCAACTCAATTCCTTCGACGAAAAGTTCGAATCGCGCGGCAACCCAATCTCCATTATCGTTTTGCTTTAGCCTCGCCAATGCTGATTGAGACGCAGGGTAATCACAAACAAAAATAGGCTCACTCTTTAACATCGGCTCAATGAGATGCGACATCAGCAAATTTAACCAACCATCACGATCATTAATATCCAGATCCACTTCAACATGACAAAGCATCAGAGCAGCCAACTCGGCATTGGATGCGCTATTTGGATCAATACCCAGCTTTTCAATAAATATATCTCGGTAACTGCAACGCCTTATCGGGCCAATGTTCAAAACTGAGCGTACTAAGGATTCAACATCATCCATGAGTTGCTGGTCATCAAAATCCAAGCGGTACCATTCAAGCATGGTGAACTCAGGATTGTGATTTCGCCCCTCTTCACCATTACGAAAAACTTTACCCATTTGATAAATGGAGCCGCTCCCCGCCGCCAATAGGCGTTTCATTGCGTATTCTGGAGAGGTCTGCAAATAGCAGGTTTCCGCAACTGCAGCGGGATGGCCTTTATAATGCACCTCTAATGAGTCTATGTAGGGATCGCTAACTGCACACTGCGATAGCACAGCCGCGTCCACTTCCATCACATTACGCTCAGCAAAATAGGCTCTTATCGCAGCTAAAATATGGGCCCTAAATCGGAGGTTTTCAATTGGTGCGCTAGGCATCCACTCAGTCATCTATCACTCGCCTCACCAACAAAAATGGCAGCCTAAGCTGCCATTGTGACACTCAACAATGCTAAGCGCGGCTTACATACTCACCGCTGCGCGTATCTACTTTAAGCACATCACCTTGATCTATAAACAAAGGCACCTTAACAACTGCGCCCGTTGATAGCGTTGCAGGCTTAGTACCGCCATTGGCAGTATCACCTTTGACACCGGGATCCGTTTCAACCACAGCCAACTCCACAAAATTCGGAGGGGTCACGGCAATTGGATTATCATTCCACAACGTCACTAAACAGGTATCGTTTTCTTTTAGCCATTTGACTGAATCACCCACTGCCGTTTTATCCGCAGCATATTGTTCAAACACAACCGGCACCATGAAGTGGTACATATCGCCATCGAAATACAGATACTCCATATCCTTATCAACGACATCGGCACCTTCAACACTTTCATTCGACTTAAAAGTACGTTCCCAAACACGACCTGTCAGCAGGTTTTTCATTTTAACACGAGTAAATGCTTGGCCTTTGCCCGGCTTAACAAACTCGACATCTTGCATTGAACAAGGATCACCCTCTAGCATGACTTTCAAGCCGTTCTTCAACTGGTTTGCGGAATAACTTGCCATAAAATCCTCTAATCACTATTTTTGCTAAAACAGGGCTGAACCCTAAAATTGACACCCATTCTACTTGAAAGGAGAATGCGATCAAATTTCAATCGACCGGAATGCTATGCAGCTTATAAAAACCCTGCCTACCGACACCTGGCAAACGCTACTTAAAGAAGCCTCTATTGATTTAACAACACTCCTTAGTCGGTTAAACCTCACTGAGGAGCAAACAAACGCCAGCACATCTGCGGCACGCCACTTTAAGCTTCAAGTTCCGCAGCCCTTCTTGGATAGAATAGAAAAGGGCAACCCACAGGATCCGCTATTGTTACAGATATTGCCACAATTAGCCGAGCTGGAAACACACCCAGGCTTTAGCCATGATCCGTTAGAAGAAAAAAGCGCCAACCCCGCACCCGGCCTCATCCACAAATATCAGGGGCGTGTTCTTTTAGTCTTAAGCGGTGCCTGTGCGATTAACTGTCGTTACTGCTTTCGCCGCCACTTTCCCTATGCTGAAAATCAACTGAGTGGACAACACTGGAAGCAGGTTAAAGACTATATCAAGAATGATCAGAGTATTAGTGAAGTCATTTTTTCAGGCGGCGACCCTCTCGCCACTAGTGATAAGCGCCTACAACAGATGGTTCAAGACCTCGGAGAAATCCCCCATGTAAAGCGACTCAGAATTCATACTCGACTTCCCGTCGTCATCCCGCAGCGCATTACAGACGATTTATGTCAGATATTTTCTGTTAGCCGCTTAAATATTGTTTGTGTGCTGCATGCTAACCACCCGCAAGAAATTGACTCCGCTGTCTCAAGTGCGATCAAACGCTTACAAGATACGGGCGTAACACTGCTCAATCAGGCCGTATTACTAAAAGGAATCAATGATTCTGTTAAGACGTTAAAAAATCTTAGCGAAACGCTATTTGAAAGCAGAGTTTTACCCTATTATCTGTTTGTTTTAGACCCAGTAACAGGTTCAGCTCATTTTGATATAAAAGATGAGCAAGCTATTCAACTTGTGCAGGCACTTCAAAGCCAGCTTCCTGGTTATCTTGTGCCTAGACTTGCCCGAGAAATACCTGGACGCCCCTCTAAAACACTTCTAACTTTGAACTAACTCAGCAAGTGTTAAGCGAGCTTAGAGCAAAGATTATCTAAAGTAGATTAATTTTTGCCTAGATTCAGGTTAATCTAGACAGATGCGCTAAACATATGTGGGCTTAATTATGCATTATCTTAAGAAATCCGGTTTCGTTATCGCCGTTGTACTCATTGCAGCTTGCAGTAAAAAAGAGGTAGTGGTCACTCCCCCTCCACCGCCAGCACCTGTATATAAGCCAGTACCCCTGATTGCGGTAGAATCGGCTACCCCGTTGCGTAAACAATCGCAGAGTAAGCAGATTGGTGCAAATATCAGTTTTTCTAATATTTCGCCTGCCACTTATCAATACATCCTTTTCAAAACGACCGCGTATGATAAAAATGGCAAGGTGGTACCTCCACGTAAAAGCCGTGACAGCAGTGCATACCTACGTGTAGCCGGACCCATCAAACCCGGTCAACTGAGTGCAAGTAATGCATGGCAAAACACATGGAACAGCAAAAACGTGCACTGTTTAGCTGTAGATAAAGTCGAGATCATTTTCAGTGATGGTAGTATTGAAGTCGCCGAAGGTGAAACCCTGATCGACAAAAAACACTTAAGATGCATTAACTGATTTTGTCTAACACTTACAGACTGCTAAGCCCAGTCTGTAAGTTATTTTTTCGGCGGCGGCATAATCGGAAAAGCCGTAACAGTCCCTTTGGCATCGCTTACCTTTGCAACACCCTCTTTTTTAACCTCGTCAATCCGAATAATAGACTGCATCGGTATATAGCTGCGCTCAACGTCAGCAAACTGCTGCTTCAGTTTCTCTTCGCCAGGATCGACAACCAACTCAGATCGACTTCCAAATATAAACCCCTCTAGCTGGATAAAGCCCCATAAATCACTCTGAAAAACGTGATTCACAAACACTTCAAACACTTTATCCTGATTGACGAATACTACACGGTAGATACGTTCATCTTTAGCCATCGATCACACTCAAAAAATTAAAATAACACGGGCTTATATGGGGTCGCCTTCGGTTTTTACAATCCCCCTATTGATCTATTAATAACCAACACCATCCTTTATAATGCTTGGTCTTTTTGTAAAATGTTGCTGCAAGGTGTGTAATGGCGAAGAAGTTGTTTATTAAAACTCATGGCTGTCAGATGAACGAGTATGACTCATCACGTATGGCAGATTTGCTTGGTGAAAGCCACGCGCTGGAGTTAACGGATAATCCTGATGACGCCGACATACTGTTATTAAACACCTGCTCTATACGTGAAAAGGCGCAAGAAAAGGTTTTCCACCAGCTAGGTCGTTGGCGCAAACTGAAAGCCAAAAAACCTGACCTGCTGATCGGCGTCGGTGGTTGCGTTGCCAGTCAAGAGGGTGAAAGCATCCTAGGTCGAGCACCCTATGTCGATATGATTTTCGGACCACAAACACTACATCGTTTGCCGGAAATGATTGATCTAACCCATCAGGGAAAAAAAGGGATCGTGGATATCAGCTTCCCAGAAATCGAGAAGTTTGATGCATTGCCAGCCCCTAAAGTGGATGGCGCAGAAGCCTTTGTTTCTGTCATGGAAGGCTGCAGTAAATACTGTACATTCTGTGTGGTTCCCTATACCCGCGGTGAAGAGGTTAGCCGCCCGCTAGATGACGTTATCACTGAATGCGTTGAGCTAGCCGAGCAAGGTGTGCGCGAAGTTAACCTACTTGGTCAAAACGTTAACGCCTACCGTGGTGAAACACATGATGGTGATATGGCCGATTTAGCTGAATTGATTCGCCATGTCGCTGCGATTGATGGTATTGACCGTATTCGCTTTACGACATCTCATCCGGTTGAATTTACTGACAGCTTGATCGACGCTTTTGCGGAAGTGCCTGAATTAGTTAGTCACCTGCACCTACCCGTACAGTCCGGTTCTGATCGTATTCTTATGGCAATGAAGCGGGGACATACGGTGCTAGAGTATAAATCTAAAATCCGTAAGCTTATGAAGGTTCGTCCTGAATTAACCATGTCGTCTGACTTTATCATTGGTTTCCCTGGTGAGACTGAAAGCGACTTTGAAGCGACCATGAACTTGATTCAAGAGATTGGATTTGATAACTCGTTCAGCTTTATCTATAGCCGCAGACCGGGGACCCCAGCTTCCGACCTGCCTGATACCGTTTCTGAAGAGACTAAGAAAGAGCGTTTGCAGATTTTACAAAATCGCATCATTCAACAAACGATGCAGATTAGCCGGCGCATGGTCGACTCCACACAACGCATCTTAGTTAACAGCTACTCGAAAAAAGACCCTGGCATGCTGTCTGGCCGTACCGAAAACAATCGTGTGGTTAACTTCCGTTGCAGCAACCCAGACCTCATTGGCCATTTTGCTGATGTGCGTATCGTTGAAGCCTATGCCAACTCACTGCTCGGCGAGTTAGTTAGCTCTGAGCTAGACGCTTAATTCTCGAAGGATACCCCAAACCTGTATGACAACTGCCATCACTCAGGACGTTAAGTTCAGCTTAACGCCCTACCATGCAGATGCGCTCGCAAACCTATGCGGACAACTCAATGAACACCTCAAACTGATTGAAAGCCGTTTAGCGGTTCAAATCAGCAATCGCAGCAATGACTTCCAAGTGAATGGGGAAACTGCACTAGCAAACTCCGTTGCTGCACTACTACAGCAGCTCTACAAAGAAGCCATGGAAGGCACCAGCATCACGCCTGAGCTGATCCACCTTCATTTACAAGAATCCGGTGTAAAAGAGCGTATTGCCAGTCCAAAAAGCGCCGGCGATATTGATGTTGTAATTCGTACGCGCAAATCCCTGATTAAACCGCGCGGCCCCAACCAACAGAAATATGTACGCTCTATATGGGCACATGATATTAATTTCGGTATCGGACCTGCGGGTACGGGGAAAACCTATCTAGCAGTTGCCTGTGCGGTAGAAGCCCTTGAGCGCGAAGAGATTGAAAGAATCCTATTAGTACGCCCAGCGGTTGAAGCCGGTGAAAAGCTCGGTTTTCTCCCAGGTGATCTATCGCAAAAAGTGGATCCTTACCTCCGACCACTGTATGACGCGCTTTATGAGATGCTGGGTTTTGAAAAAGTTGCCAAGCTGATTGAAAAGAATGTCATTGAAGTCGCCCCGCTAGCCTACATGCGTGGCCGAACTCTTAATGGTTCTTTTGTCATATTAGATGAAAGCCAAAATACCACACGTGAGCAGATGAAAATGTTCCTCACCCGTATCGGCTTTGGCTCCACGGCGGTCATTACCGGCGACATCACTCAAGTTGACTTACCCAAAGGTACTCAGTCCGGCTTGCGACACGCCATGGCAGTGCTTGAAGGCGTTAAAGGGATTGGCTTTACGCACTTTTCATCTAAAGATGTGGTCCGCCACCCACTGGTGCAACATATTGTAGAAGCCTACGACCGATTTGAGCAAAAGAACGAGAGTGCATCATGACATTTTACATTGATATCTTGCGCGATACCGACGATGCAAATCTGCCCACTGATCATGACTTCGAAACATGGGCTACAGCCGCTCTGAAAGGCCGTAAACTTCGCGGTGAAGTCTGTATCCGCATCGTTAGTCCTGAAGAGAGTCAGCAACTTAACCATGAGTATCGTGGTAAAGACTACGCGACCAATGTACTCTCTTTTCCCTTTGAAGGCCCACCAGGCGTTCCCGTTGACCTCCTTGGTGATTTAGCGATCTGTGCTACAGTCGTTGAAAAAGAGGCAACCGAACAAAGCAAACCCATTTTGCATCATTGGGCACATATGGTCATTCACGGATGCTTGCATCTGATCGGATTCGATCATATAAATGACGATGAAGCTGAAGAGATGGAAGCACTTGAAACCTCTATACTTGCTTCTTTAAATATACCAGACCCTTATCAACAAGGAGAGTAAGGAAAACGTTATGAGTGATGATCGATCGGGACAACCTCGAAGTTGGTTCGGGCGCCTCGCCCAAGCTTTCTCTGACGAGCCAAAAACACGTGAAGATGTATTAACGGTATTACGTGAAGCAGCTGAAGAGAGCGTTTTGGATTACGAAGTGCTCAGCATCATAGAAGGTGCCATTCAGGTCGCCGACATGCAGGTTAGGGATGTTATGATTCCTCGCTCGCAGATGGCGGTTGTTAGTGCTGAACAAACCCCTAAAGAATTTTTACCACTCATTATTTCAACCGCTCACTCACGCTTCCCTGTGATTGGTGAGTCTCCTGATGAAGTGCTAGGTGTATTACTAGCAAAAGATCTACTGCCATTGATTATCGAAGAGAATCAACAAGACTTCGATATCTATAGCAAACTACGTAAAGCGACATTCATTCCTGAAAGCAAGCGCCTCAACATCTTACTTAAAGAGTTTAGGGCAACACGAAATCACATGGCGATCGTCATCGACGAGTACGGCGGCATTGCAGGACTTGTGACCATCGAAGATGTGCTTGAGCAGATTGTGGGTGAAATTGAAGATGAGCATGATATCAACGAAGCAGACGGCAACATTCGCCCCTTCGATGAGAATGCTTACATTGTTAAAGCACTCACAGAAATAGAAGATTTTAACGAATACTTCGGTGCTAAACTTCCTGATGATGAGTTTGACACTATCGGTGGAATCATCACTCATCGTTTTGGCCATCTTCCGCGTAAAGATGAAGAAGTGACCTTCAAAGACTTCACCTTTAAGGTTCTTTCTTCAGATAACCGTCGGATTCGCTTACTCCAAGTCACACGGAAAAAGTAAACTCGCATTTGATGATGCCATACTTTCAACGACTCTCTATACCGCTTGCGCTTGCAAGCGGTGTAATGACGACACTAGCCTTCGCGCCTTTTAATTTCTGGCCTGCAGCACTCATCAGCCCAGCGATTCTGTATCTTATTTCTGAGCAGCTATCCGCAAAAAAGACCGCACTGATGTTTTGGCTGTTTGGGTTTGGACTCTTTGGAAGCGGTGTTTCTTGGGTGTATGTCAGCATCCATACCTACGGAGGTACTCATCCACTCCTTGCTGCACTCATGACACTTATGTTTGCTGCGGGTTTAGCACTTTTTTTTGCTTTACAGGGATGGCTTTATGCTCGATTATTTAATGCAGAAAAATTTAAGATGGCGGGTTTTTGCGGTATTTGGTTAGTCTTCGAGTGGATTCGCAGCTGGGTATTTACTGGCTTTCCTTGGCTCTATTTAGGTTACGGACTGACAGAAACGCCTTATAGCCAACTCGCTAGCGTGGGCGGCGTATGGCTTTTATCCTCTATCTGCCTTATCTCATCAATGCTGTTGATCATGCTGGTAACCTCAAAACAGCGTCAGCGCATCTCTGTTGGTTTAGCCCTCACAGGGATTGCCACTAGCATCTTGTGGCTGCCCAACCACTGGACGACACCGACAGGAGCTACCCAAAGAATCGATATTGTACAGGCCGATATCTCTCAGCATCTAAAGTGGGAAAAACATTATCTTGAAGATTTTTTAAATACCTATACCAAGATGACGTTGGAGCAAACATCCGCTGATATTGTAATCTGGCCTGAAACAGCTATTCCTGCACTCTTCAACACCGCATATCCGCATATCGAGAGGCTACTTGATCGCTTTGAGCAAGATAACCGAGCGCTGATTAGCGGGATTCCTTCTATTGAAATGGACAAAAGCAACCTCGCTGGTTACCGGGTCTATAACAGTTTAGCTGTACTCACCACCGGGGTAGATATCTACCATAAACAACACTTAGTTCCCTTTGGCGAATATCTACCTTTCGAAGAACAACTGAGAGGGCTTATCGCATTTTTTAATTTGCCGATGTCCAGTTTTAGTCTACCCAAACGACCGCAACATTCGCTTCAAGTGAAAGCGATGCGAGTCGCACCAGCAATCTGCTATGAAATAGCCTACCCTGAACTGGTTCGCAATATGGCCAGAGAAACCGATTGGCTACTAACGGTTTCAAATGATACTTGGTTTAGTCATACATTAGCCCCTGCTCAACATTTACAAATTGCCCAAATGAGAGCCATAGAAAACGGACGATGGCTAGTGCGTAGCACCAACAACGGTTTGACCGCTATCGTTAACCATGAGGGTAAAATTATTATTCAGGCACCGGCCTATCAAGCCGCGGTTTTACAAGGTGAGATAGAGCTGAGAACAGGCACTACCCCTTACCAACGCGTAGGGGTAGCACCGAGTTTAATCTTAAGTGGGATCTTCTTGCTAATCGCTTTTAAACGCAGAACAAAAAGTTCTTAATCAGCTCTTTTCCACCCTCAGTTGCGAAAGACTCTGGATGGAATTGAATGCCGTGTATAGGGTATTCACGATGCTGAACGCCCATGACTTCAAACTTCCCGCCCTGCTGAATGCGGCCTTGCTGCTCAAACTGCTCGACCGTAAGATCGCCAACAACCGATGTTAAGCGCAAGCAACTAGGAAAAGATTGCGGTTCAGCCATCAGTGAGTGGTAACGCATCACCTCTAACTGATCCGGTATCCCTTTGAACATACCCGTACCATCATGAGTAATAGCACTCACCTTACCGTGCATCGGTAAAGGAGCTTTGACAACCTTACCACCGAACTGATGCACGATGCCCTGCATCCCCAAACAAACACCGAGTAACGGTATGGTTTTTCCCAGTTCAGTAATCACTTGAGCACAAACACCAAAATACTTCTCGTCATCAGGTGAACCAGGGCCTGGCGAGATGATAATGCGATCAGGCGCACTGGTCTTGATCTCATCCAAAGAAACTTCATCATTACGTTTTACAATGATTTCAAACCCCTCAAGCGCACCTTTACTTTGTGCTGATGTCAGAATTTCACCTATAAATTGGTACAAGTTGTAGGTAAAGGAATCGTAATTATCAATAATATAAACTTTCACGCTTACGCTCCCTCTTTAATAAAGGCATCTAACACTTTCTTTGTACCGGCAAATTTACGGCGAATCTCTTCATATTCATCTTCAGGATTCGAGTCGTACACGTTACCACCACAGGTCTGAACATAAGCCTGCTCGCCATTGGCAAAGACGGTGCGAATAGGAATAGCAAAAGTACAGTCACCATTAAATGAGAAGTGTCCAACTGCCCCTCCGTAGGGGCCACGACCATCGGATTCTAGATCATCAATAATCTTCATCGCTTCGATTTTCGGCGCACCTGTTAAGGTACCTGCAGGGAAGTTACTCGCTAGAGCAGAGAACATATCCTGATTTTCAGCGATGATGCCCACAATTTCACTGGATATGTGTTGCACATGACTGAAGCGTTTGATATCCATCAAGCTTCGTACTTTCACCGTACCAAACTGCGCTACGCGGCCGATATCATTGCGATGTAGATCGACAATCATATTATGCTCGGCGATCTCTTTAGGGTCATTGAGCAGATTACGCGCAAGCGTACGATCTTCCTCTTCGGTTGCACCGCGTTTAGCAGTACCCGCCAACGGGAAGGTTTCCATTTCGCCTTGACGCAAACGGAAAAGCAACTCAGGGCTCGCGCCGATCAGTTTTTGCTCGCCAAACTTAACGTAGTACATTTGCGGAGAGGGGTTCACTTCACGCAGTTGTTCATAAATATTGATTGTATCTCCTTCTAGCTTGAAGCGTTTTTTAAAGCCCACTTCCGTTTGGAAGATTTTGCCTTCAATAATATCCTGCTTAACCTTCATCACCGCCGCAGCATGCTCTTCGCGGGACATGGTTTCGCCCATCGGGGTGATTTCCAACGGCCCGTTACCGCTATACTGTTCAGCAATCAAGGCTTCAACCAAGGACAAACGACTATCGGTATAGTAGAAATAGATCACCTCACCGGTCATTTTGTCGAGGATTAAACCATCCTTGTATAGTCCAAACTTAAACGCATCAAACATATCACTGCTTTGTAAGGATAAGCTCGGCTCGAAGTAGTTCATACTGTCGTAACCCAGATAGCCGGTTAAACCGCCAGCATATTTACGCGAGATCACATCCTGCGGAATAAGCTCACGTAGCAAGTAGTAGGGGTTCTCGCTCTCATACTCTTCCACCTGCCCATTGCGCTCCTGAATATAGAGCGTATTAGCGTTCGCCCAGATCTGTTTTTCAGGATCAAAACCAATGATCGAGTGGCGCGAAATAAAACTATCTTCGCCAAGCGACTCCAACATGAAACAGGTATCAAACTGCTTCTCTATCTTTTTAAACAGATTGAAGAAATCACAGTCTGACGTAATGGTGACATAGTGTGGCTTTCTTGGCAGATCGATACGATCTGGTTTACGAGAATTCATCATTAATTAACCTTATTCACCCTTGAGCGCACGAGATCCGCGTGTCACGGTAGCGATACCGACACCCAGCACTTCGGCAATTTGACGCTGAGGTACACCCTGCTCCAGCATTTTAAAGATCTGTAGTCGTTTGGTGACTTCGCTAAATTCAGCGGGTGTGAGCAAGGCACGTAATGCCCTTTCCATCTCATTCTGATCTTTGATCGCGAGGAGATGCTCAACCAACTCAAGTACGTATTGTTTATCTGTATTCATGTACTAGTATACTAGTGCATTTTAAATAAGAGTCAATAGCTACTCACTCTCTCGGAGTCAAAAATACGGCCAAATACTTTTGCACAGCCTATGTGGATAACTCCTTTATAAGTTTGGGGTAACCCGCCTAAATCCCCTACTGGCGGGACTCCCTAAAAAGCGGTCAAAGTTCAACCAGTGTAAAAGCTGTTACCCTGCCACTAATCTGATAAAATCCCTTTATTAATTAAACCTGATACAGGACAGTGAATAGATGAGTCTTGCCAATACAGTACTGGCTGTTAATAACGATCTGCCGATTCGCACCGACAAACCCGTCCATAGCGGAAAGGTTCGTTCGGTATATTGGTTAACAGAAGCCGACAGCCGTCGTCTTATCCAGGAAAAAGGCTACAATGTTGCTGCGGATGCTCCGCTAGCCATTATGGTAATCAGTGACCGTATCTCAGCTTTTGACTGTATCTGGCATGGCGAAGGCGGACTTAACGGTGTGCCAGGCAAAGGCGCAGCACTTAACGCTATCTCCAACAACTGGTTTAAACGCTTTCGCGAAGCCGGTTTAGCGGATAGCCACATCCTTGATATCCCTCACCCCTTTGTTTGGATTGTGCAGAAAGCTAAGCCTGTCATGATTGAAGCTATCTGCCGCCAATACATCACAGGCTCTATGTGGCGTGCTTATAGCAAGGGAGAACGCGAATTCTGTGGCATTACACTTCCTGATGGCTTACAAAAAGATCAGAAACTTCCTGAACTGCTCATCACACCATCCACCAAAGGTATCCTGCGCGGTATTCCGGGTGTGCCTGAAGCGGATGATGTAAATATCACACGCCAAAACCTTGAAGATAACTTTGCGGCATTCAATTTACGCAGCAAAGCCGACATCGACCAGTATGAAAAATTATTGAAGGAGGGCTTCGCGGTCATTAGTGATGAACTCGCTAAACTCGATCAAATTTTTGTCGATACCAAGTTTGAATTTGGTTATGTCACGGATGCTCAAGGTAATGAAAAACTGATCTATATGGATGAAGTCGGCACGCCTGATTCTTCTCGCATTTGGGATGGAGCAGCATACCGCGAAGGTAAGATTGTAGAAAACTCAAAAGAGGGCTTCCGTCAGTGGCTACTCACTAACTTCCCGGATCCTGATATTCTGCTCAATAAAGAACGCATGCCAGAACGTGAAGCGCTAGCTCGCGATAACGACCTCCCAGAATCGGTAATGATGGATATTTCGAATACCTATGTGGGCATCGCAGAGAAGGTTATCGGAGAAAAATTAGTACTTAGCAATAATCCAAAGCAAGACATCATCAACATCTTGCGTGACCATTACGGCCTAATTGACTAAGGGAATAGCTCAGCGATAGATACGCATGTAAAACGTATCTATCGCTATTGAATCTTTATAACTCGATTCAAACAGCCCAAGGCGACGATATACGTTGAAAAAACCCGGCAGAACAAACTTCACAGGGTTGCAGTAAACTCGTTTGCTTGAGTTGTACTCGATGATGGCAGCCTTTACATTCAAACGTACCCACAGCCGCGATCTCACCTGCAAGATATTCATCGTCTTCGTTAGCTAACTGCTCACGTAATCTTTCTTGATCGATGCGCGTTTGATCAGCCAGCGCCAACAAATTATCCACAATCGATTGCTCAAGCACGTTTAGATCAAAGTTCAGCCATGCAGCCAAACCCTCACCTGTCTCATGTGCATAATAACCGAGCTGTTTCAAATCACGCTTTAGGTACGCTGTTAAAAGATCGACCTCATCGCGCGTCATCTCTTCAGCAGCAAGCTCAATTTCAACCGCCTCTTCAATTTTTTCCTGCACGTAATCCCACGTTTGCAGCTCTGCTTGATCGAGCACAGAGGTCAAACGTTGTAACACTCGGTCATATATACCCGTCTTATTTTGGGCGTCATCTTTAGAATTATCTGTTTTGTTAACCATTATCGACTCCAGCTATACCGAATTAGACAACCTATACTGCTGTTGATAGCAGGGCATATATTGTATGCTATGCAGCATAACCTGAACTTACCAGAAGACTTTTAATCAGCATCAACAAATGCGTGATTAAGGTCAGAGATTTGACACGATATTACAATGAACGAACAATACCAACCCCAAGAGATCGAAGCCCAGGCACAAACGTACTGGGAGCAACAAGAAAGCTTCAAATGTACAGAAGATACCAGTAAAGAGAAGTTTTACTGCTTATCTATGTTCCCATACCCTAGTGGTCGTCTCCATATGGGGCACGTTCGTAACTATACTATCGGTGATGTGATCTCTCGCTATCAGCGAATGCAGGGCAAAAACGTTCTGCAACCTATGGGCTGGGACGCCTTCGGTCTACCTGCAGAAAACGCGGCAATGAACCACAATGTTCCTCCTGCCAACTGGACTTACGAAAACGTTAAATACATGCGTAACCAGTTAAAGCAGATGGGCTTTGGTTACGATTGGAACCGTGAACTGGCAACATGTCACCCTGAATATTATCGCTGGGAACAGTGGTTCTTCACTCGCCTGATGGAAAAAGGGCTGGTTTACAAGAAAGAAGCTGAAGTGAACTGGGATCCTGTTGACCAAACAGTTCTAGCAAACGAGCAAGTGATTGATGGCCGCGGATGGCGTTCTGGCGCTTTAGTCGAGCGTAAAAAGATTCCACAGTGGTTCTTAAAAATTACTGACTATGCAGACCAGCTACTTGATGATTTAGATAAGTTAGAAGAGTGGCCAGAGCAGGTTCGCACTCAACAAAGAAACTGGATTGGTCGTTCACAAGGTGTTGAACTGAAGTTCCACGTTGAAGACGGTACCGATTTAGAAGTTTTCACAACGCGTCCAGATACCCTTATGGGTGTCACTTACGTAGCGGTTGCTCCTCAGCATCCACTTGCATTAAAAGCGGCTGAATCAAACCCATCATTAGCTCAGTTTATCGACGAGTGCAAAAACGTTAAAGTTGCTGAAGCCGACATGGCTACCATGGAAAAGCGTGGTATGGCATTAGGCATTCAGGCCAAACACCCTCTAACAGGCGAGTTAATCCCTGTCTGGACAGCAAACTTTGTACTGATGGATTACGGTTCAGGCGCGGTGATGGCTGTTCCTGCACATGACCAACGTGACTGGGAATTTGCGCACAAGTACGGTTTAAACATTAAACAAGTCGTTAAACCCGTTGATGACACGCACGTTATTGATATCAGCAAAGAAGCCTACACAGATAAAGGCGTACTAATTAACTCTGGCGACTTCTCTGATCTTGAGTTTGAGGTGGCTTTTAAAGCGATCGCATCCGAACTAGAGCGTCAAAAGAAAGGTACGGTTACGATCAATTATCGTCTACGCGATTGGGGCGTTTCTCGTCAACGTTACTGGGGAACACCAATCCCTGTGATCAACTGCGCATGCTGCGGCGCGCTACCAGTACCTGAAGATCAACTGCCTGTAGTTCTACCCGAAGAGGTGGAATTTGATGGTAGCGGTTCTCCGATCAAAAAGATGGCCAGCTTCATCAATACAACCTGCCCTAAATGTGGCGGTGCTGCTGAACGTGAAACAGACACGTTCGATACCTTTATGGAGTCGAGCTGGTACTACGCGCGTTATGCTAGTCGTCATACAGAAAATGCAATGCTTGATCCAGAAAAAGCTAACTACTGGCTACCTGTTGATCAATATATTGGAGGTATCGAACACGCGATCCTTCACCTTCTTTACTCACGTTTCTTCCATAAACTGATGCGTGATGAAGGCTTGGTGAACTCCGATGAGCCGTTCACTCGCCTACTCTGTCAAGGCATGGTGTTAGCAAATACTTACTACCGCGAAGATGATAAAGGCGGCAAAGTCTGGATCGCACCGACGGATGTTGTTACAGAAACTGATGACAAAGGTCGCATTATTAGTTCTGTACACAAGGATGATGGACAACCTGTGCTGCAAGCCGGTGTGACTAAGATGTCAAAATCTAAGAACAACGGTATTGACCCACAAGTAATGATCGATAAGTACGGTGCGGATAC
>DAIRSP010000035.1:0-7695 GCA_036804365.1 Neptunomonas sp.
ATTACCGCATTGAATAATGGCTTCACCAAATACACCGCAGTCGATGGCACCCCAGGTCTGAAAAATGCCATTATTAACAAGTTTAATAATGAGAATGGCCTTGCATACGAAGCCAATCAAATTCTTGTATCTTGTGGTGGTAAACAAAGTTTCTTTAACCTCTCACTCGCATTACTAAATGCCGGTGATGAAGTGATTATCCCTGCACCTTATTGGGTTTCTTACCCTGACATGGTGTTAGTCGCTGATGGCAAGCCTGTGATTATCACCACGACTCAAGAACAGCGCTTTAAAATCACCCCAGCTCAGTTGGAAGAAGCGATTACCCATCGCACGCGTTTAGTCGTTATCAATAGCCCATCGAACCCAACGGGTGTGGCTTATACACTGGATGAGTTAAAAGCATTAGCGGAAGTACTGAAAAAATTCCCTAACGTGCTCATTGCTACTGACGATATGTATGAACATATTCGTTTTAATGACCAACCATTCGTTAACATTTTGAATGCTGCGCCTGAGCTTTATGACCGTACCATCGTTCTTAACGGTGTTTCAAAAGCCTACTCTATGACAGGCTGGCGTATTGGTTATGCCGCAGGCCCTGTTAAGCTGATCAATGCGATGAAGAAAGTTCAATCGCAAAGCACCTCTAACCCAACGTCTATCTCTCAAGTGGCTGCACAAGCTGCATTAGAAGGCGGTAATGAGTGCGTTGAGAAAATGGTAGTTGCGTTTAAAGCCCGTCACGAGTTTGTTGTTGCTGCTTTGAATGAGATCGACGGTGTTGATTGTATTCCTGCGGATGGTACTTTCTACGCTTTCCCTAGCTTCCAAACTGTTATCGATCACGATCCACGCTTTAATAATGATATTGATCTAGCTGAGTTCTTGCTGAACGAAGCCGGTGTTGCTCTAGTACCTGGTTCTGCGTTTGGTGCTCCAGGCAATATGCGCTTATCGTTTGCGACCAGCATGGATATTCTTGAAGACGCGATTAGCCGTATCAAAAAAGCATTAGCGAACTAATCTTAAGCATATGTATACGCAAAAGCCGGTCATTGACCGGCTTTTTTCTTATCAAGTGTTTTTACTTATCCATTAAGTAATAGCCCGTTACAACGGCAACCTGTGATTCATCTCTGTTTGTATTGCTAGAACCACCATAAGCTAGGCGGTTATCAATACTCCACGCCAAGGAGCTTGTCGTTGTAGCACCAGCTTGTGTACTTTCTCTAAATGCACCAAATCGTGCATCATTATTTCCATCCACCTGCGCATCGACAAAACGAGCGAAGTCTGGCGTTAATGAGTAAACAATCATCACGTTTCGCTTACGGGTTACATAACCTGATGTTGCACCAGGAATCGACCAATCAACATTTTTGAAACACACTTGGAGCTCCTGAGGGTTACCATTGGTGTCCAGATAAACCGCTCTATCTTCAACCCCTTCAGCACGGCCACCCGGCATTTCAATTCCAGCGGCATCCATCAAAGCAAACAATGCAGTGCCACAAATTTGATCCGGTGTTGTGCGTGCACCATCAACCTGTAACGTTGGGCTAGAAGCACTATCGCCTAAGACTAAGCCGGTGCGTTGATAATAGTTTTGATAGGCCTGCGCCCAGCCTTGCACAAACTGTGTACTTACTTTTTGATATTCAGCGTTACGCTGTAGATCTTTACCAATACTGACAGCGCCTAATATCAGGCCAATAATTACCAATACAATCGCCATCTCAACCAAGGTAAACCCTTGATCAGAGCGCTTATGTGTCGAACATTTATAAATCATGATTAACTCCTACTCTTCATGATTAGCGATCGTATAAACCCGCTGCATCAGCAGCGAGTGCGTTAGTTCTTGTTGTTGCAGCTAAGGCATTAATTTGCGTTATTAACGGCTCTACATCTGCTAACAATTGGTCAGCTACGACCTTGTTGTAGATAGCTATTGCTGTTGTTAGTCCAGCTGAAACAGCACCCGCAGCGGCCAATGTAACGGCTGCCGCTGATGCAGCTATCGCAGGCACCATAGCTCCTGCAGTGTTAATGGCTTCTGCTGTTGCTATAGCGGGTGTTGCTGCAGCGGCCGCAACACCCGCAACCGCCCCTGCAATCGAAGCTGCAGCCGCAGCGATATCCGCACTGGCAATGTCGGTAGCTATGTCTAACTGCACCTTATAATCTACCAACGATTGCTGCATGAGCACTGCTGTTGTTACAGCATTCGGATGAGCATGCCCTGTAGGTGAAAGAACACCGTTACATCCCAACTGTTCCCAAAGTTGATTGAAATGAACCGCTTTAAGCTGATCATCATTTAACAATGATCCACTACGACGCAAACTCTCAAACACCACGCCGTTTGCTGTATTCACGCCATCTAATAAAATGCCATCTCCGTTTGCATCTTGCGTGCCTGCGGAAAACAATAGGTAAGCGACTGGTTGGGCGCTGATTCCAGAGCCAGTGACCAAATAGCTAGTACTCGGAGCACTTAAATAGCCCGATTGAACCGCTTGGCAGATATCTAATGAGTTCGCGTTACCCACGGTCTGCAACTGCGCCAGCGGGGGAATGCCATTGCTCCAAACATCGGCCATAAAGGGACGAAAGCGATCAATAACCTTACCTAACTCGATATTCCCCTCCAATACACCGGCTTTACTATAAAGAGCGTAACGCAATGGCAGTCCAGCACTATTTAATGCGCCTTGTAACATGCCGACAGTTTTGTAAGGAAAGTAACCAACTTGCAGTGAGCAATCTTCAATGCCAGCAGAGCTCGAAGCCGGACAGGGTAATCGGCTATTAGCAAAAATAAACCCAAGAACCGCTTGTTGAGCATCATCAGTAACCTGCGTAAAGCCTACTTGTTCCTGTTCTCGCTGATTGTGTATATGCAGGGTGGCAAAAATACCGGTTAAGATACCCAAAACTACAATAGCAATAGACAGCTCTATTAAGCTAAAACCTTGCTGGCTATAGGACCGACTAAGAGCAGCTTTCTTATCCATTACTGGTACCATCCGTTCTGATCAGTAGTTTTAGCAGTAGATAGCTGACTTGCAGAGAAGGCGCTAGCGTTTGCTTTAGCTGTATTAGCATCATCTCTGTTCGTCTTGGCTTCATCAACGTCATCCTCTGAATCTGAAAGACCCTGGACTGCGTCTATCTCAGCATTAATACCTAAAGCTAGTGCAACGCCAGCAACAGCAATAGTCGCTGCAGCTGCTACCCCAAAGCTTTCGATACCAGCAGCAATAGCGGTCGCCATCGATCCCGCAGCTATCGCCAAATCAGCGGTAGCTATCGCTAATGAGAATTGGGCTTGCAGCAAGTTATGTTCCTTAACTCGTAAGGCGAAAACGCGGAAGTCATAATAAAAAGCCATTAATTGATAAATATCTTCAGACGCATAAGCGCTGCGTGCTGTCCCGTTTACCTTACTCAGCAAAGACTGGCAGCCTAACTCACCGGCTAGCTGTTGAAATCCCACAGAGTAAACGTGATCGTCATAAGATGCGGTAACTGGCTTTTGTGGGTCTTCAAAGGCGATGCCTGTTTGGTTAAGCCCATCAAATAGTTTTCCACCCGCATCATTATCAGCATTGTAATAGCCGGCATCAGCTAGAATATAAGCCTGATTGAATGCACCCGATGAGGAGATATTCAGATAAGCATTCGAATTACCATTACGCGTGGCATTGCGTAACGCCCAACAAAAATCCAATCCGTTACTTTGAGCAGATACTTCTGATTTAGGTAAGATCGGCTGAAACCTATCTTTGAGTGTGGCTAAATCAGCATCCGCACTATTCGTAGACGATGGTGCCCGATATACGCCATAAGCTAACGGTATACGGTTAACATTGCTGGCGGGACTATCTAGGTTCAGCGTTTTATAGGGTACTGATCCCACCTGAGCACCCGCTGCACAATCTTCTAAACCATCAGCATTCGTATCAGGGCAAGGCAAGCGAGAATAGCTGATAATAAAGCCTTTCAAACCAGAGCTGACTTCAGCGACCTGTTTTTCACTGCGCTTATTATCGAAGAGATCACTAATTTGCGGAATGATCACCGGCATAGCCGCTGCTATCAAGCCCGTAATGACGAGTACCACCGCAAGCTCTATCAAGCTAAATCCGCTTTGTGATTTGGCCGGTATGCTAGATTGCTTTTGCAGCATCAATTTCTTCATTCAGATGCTCCTTGCTGATCCGATTTCTTCAGAATTTCTTCAGCACCTTGCGCATAACTATCAGCGGTTGATCCGCCAATAACGGGGGCATCAAGACACTCAAATATACCGGGTGATGTTTCAGTGTAGTTTTTACCCTCTTTTGAACACTGCATTGCACTAATAGAACGGTTTAAAGTCGTGATCAAATCTCGTTTCGTCGCTGTATCTGCGACTGCGGCGTCATATTCCTGCTGCTTAATCAAATACACTGCGTAGTAATGCTTATCCATCTCAAAACTATTGTAGTTAGGAATACCGAAAAACTCCGTCCATGTATTATCTAACCATCTCGGCAACCCACAATTAATACTCTGGCAGCTAGTAAAGGTTTTATTACCGTCACCATTAAGTCCCGTATAAACTTGGAAATTAAGTGCGGCATTCATTGCGCTATTTCTCAAACTCGTTAACCCATTGAAGGTGTTCGTGAGCGTCACTTTAGCGGCGTCGGACTGAATTTTCTTTTGCGCTGCCTGATCACAGAGAATAATCGTTCCCGATGCTGATTTAGGGCAGGCATAAATTGTGTACGCAGGGATATTCCCACTGGCGGGTACAACCGTATCTTGTGTCGGGCAGCTATCACACTGCTGTTTTAAGTCAGTATATTCAGACTCAAGATCATAATAGGTATCACGCTGAGCTATCGTATCTCGCATCCCCTGATACATTGAATCAGCAAGTGAAGCAATGGCAGGCGTGCCTGTAAAGTCAGGATCATCATTACCGAACGCATAGTTTCGTAGACTGTTACGGTTTGTATTGTAAGTATTTAAAGCGTTTTGTAATTGAGTATACAACGAAGCTTCTTTTGACTGCGCGGTTGCCAAATCGGTTTGCGCTTGAGCCAAGTCAGCCTGACGACTAGCGATGTTCGCATCCCAATCAACAGTCCCAACACTGCTCGATGCCGCAGACGCTCTAATAGCCGCATCCGCATATAAGGCTGTAGCGACACCTTGTGCTATCACAGCGGCCACAGAGGCACCTAATGCTACACCGGATAAAACAACCCCCGTCGTAGCCGCTGCCACCGCGGCGGTATATACAGGAATCAACGCACAACCAACCAACACCACACAGGAAGCGACTGCAGCGGAAAGTAGACCGCTTGATACGCCCAACGTTGTACTCGCGTTTGCCAAATCAACGCCTGCTAAAACTGCACTCGCTGCGTTTAATGCCACACCGACAGCGGCAAGAATTAATCCTTTTTCCGTATCGTCAGCTAAGCTGTCGGCCTGATCGATGACCTCATTCTGAACAAGCACCGCATTGGCCATCAGATTAAGGGAGGCAATTGTCACATCGCACTGCATCATACGGTTGAGTTCGATAAATCCTCGACTCAGCACATGGTCATCATAACTGGCTGGATTACTCGGGCGGCTAGCCGACTCAAACCCATTATCAGTTCCTCCGTTCAAGCCATCAAATAGACCATTGCTACCATCCGCATCTTCATTGCCGGGTGCTGCGAGCACATAAGCAACCCCATAGCGGTTGGAGCTACTCTCTTGTACATACGTTTGCGACGTAGAAAAAGCAGCGCTGTTGGCATTTTTCAGTGCCACACAAAAATCGAGAGTGTTGTACTTTTCACTATTAAAGATTTCACCGTTTGCACCCATAGGCTCATAACGGTTTTTAACCACAGCTAAATCCGCATCGCTTGCATCTGCGGTTGCACCACTGCCGGCCGTCCCACTAACTGCTTTGCGGTATACGCCATAACGTAATGCGACATCGCCCGACGTATATCCCGCTTCTTTCATCCCTAGCGTGACATAAGGCAAGGTACCTTTAGATGCGGTGCAGTTTTCAATCCCATCACCGTCACTATCAGGGCAAGGCAAGCGTCCATTTAAGCCAATAAAGTTGATGAGCTGTTCATCGGCTATACGCAGGAATGACTTCTGTTGTTCATGTAGCAGTTGCTCATTTTCATTCGGTTGTGTCATTAAGACGAACGCAAGCGCTCCCATCAGGCTGAGAATGATCGCAACCTCTAGCGTTCCAAAACCTCGTTCAAATGCTGACCTACGCTGGGAGCTCATAATTCACCTTATTGCACTTGCCCAATTAATTGGTAAATTGGTAAGAACAGAGCCACTATCATCAAGATAAACAGACCACCCGCGATTAGCATCACCAACGGCTTGATAATCTCGCTGATTGACGCGACCACGTGATCAAATCTTTGACGATACTCTTCTGCTAAGTATCTTAGCTGCTGATCTAAACTACCGCTTTGCTCACCTACACTAATCATACGGATCACAAAACCAGGAAAGGCTTGATGAAAGCGGATCTCATCACTCAAGCTATTTCCACGGCTGACGCCTTTACGGATCTGATTGATCTTTTCGCGATACACTTCATTTTTGGTCGAGCGTTCAATCACTTCCAAACTATCAACGATATTGATACCCGAAGAGATCAACAGACTAAGATATTCAGTAATAAACGCCAGCACCGAGGATTTAATCAGTACTTTTGAGACGGGCAATTTAAGCAGCAACTTATGAAACTGGTAGCGAACTCGATAGCTCTTTCGAATAGCCGTATGCGCCCCATAAATCAGGGCAAACACCACAATGATAAAGATCGTAAAGTGGGTACTCAAATTCTCCGAGAAGGTCATCACCCATTGGGTTAAGGCGGGTAACTCAATGCGCATTTGTCTAAAGAGATCGGCAATGCTTGGAATAACATAGACCATCCAGAACAACGCTGCACCAATGATGCTCAAAAATACAAACGCAGGGTAAATCATGACACGCTTAGTATCTCGAACAATATTGCCTACACGCTTTAAGTGATTAGCCGCATCTAAAAGAGTGCGATCTAACGCCCCGGAGTTTTCACCTATCTGCACTAAAAAGCGTGCAGTTTCAGGAATCACATCAGTGTGGCGATTGAAACTTTCGCTTAAACTAGCACCGGATGCGAGACTCTCTAAGACATCTTTTGCAAGTTGTTGTGTGGCAAGCCCTGACTCTTCCGATGCCATCTCCTGCATCGCTTCTAAAATAGGAATACCACTACGCTGCATCACCGCGAGGTTATGGAAAAAGTCCACCAACTCCTCACGATCCATCGGCTTACGACGCAACTTACTGATTAAGTCAAAAATGCCCGTACTCCATGCTGGCATCATGGTTAACTTAATCACGACGACTTTATAGCGGCGCTCCATATAGATACGCGCAGAGTCGATATTATCGAATGCTAGTTTTTCAAACCCGCTGCGAACCTCGCCGGTTTGAAGAAGGTGTTGATAATAGAAGCTTCTCACCCTATACCTCCTTCAAGCTATTACCGAGCAAACGCTTAATTTCATGTAATGAGGTAACGCCTTCAGCTACCCGTTGTAACGCCATCTCTTCGATGCTGACAAACCCTTCTTCTCGCAATTTATGCGCGAGTTCATGTCGATTAGCACC
>DAIRSP010000035.1:7713-20367 GCA_036804365.1 Neptunomonas sp.
CAATCATTTCTGCCAACGCTGGCGTAATAGTTAGGATTTCATAAATCGGTAAACGACCTAAATAACCACTGCCCATGCAATGAGCACACCCCGCACCTCGATGTAACAGAGTGACGGGTTGACTAAAGTACTTTTGCTCAGTTTCGTCTGGCTCATAACTCTCTTTACAGTGATTACAAATCTTCCTCGCCAAACGTTGGTTAATAACGCCGACGAGTGTATCTGCGACCATTTGTGCTGGAATTTTAAGCGCTTGTAGACGTGAAACTACGCCCAATACACTATTAACGTGCAAAGTAGAAAGAACCAAATGACCTGTTTCAGCGGCAGTGATAGCAGCATTCGCTGTTTCTGCATCACGAATCTCACCCACTAGCATGACATCAGGGTCATGACGCAGGAAGTGTCGGATTGCAGAATCGAATTCATATCCAGCCTTACGATTCACCTGTGTTTGGTTAATGATTGGCAATTTATATTCAATAGGGTCTTCTACCGTCAGGATGTTTTTACCTTCCATCCCCTCACAGCGAAGCCCCGCATGTAACGTTGTACTCTTACCGGAACCCGTTGGGCCGGTCATCAACAAAATTCCGTGCGGGTTGGAGAACAGGTTATTCACAACGGCTAAGTCTTTTTCAAAGAAGCCCAGCTGTGAAAGTCCTTTAACATGCATACCGTTCGGTAATAAACGCATTACCAGATTTTCACCATACTCAGTCACTATGGTTGAAACACGCACGTCAAATGCCGTTTCCAAAATGGTGGTTGAAAAGCTGCCATCTTGTGGACGGAAGATATCGGAGATATCCATGTTTGCGTTCATTTTCACCGCCACGACCAAGCGCTTTAATTCGTTAGGTAAGGCAACGATTGGACGAAGTACACCGTCCACACGAAAAGCGATATGAATACTCTTTTGCTCTGGCTGGATATGGATATCGGTCGCGCGCTGCTTAACGGCTAAGTGAAGTAGATAATTAATCAGCTGATCCGGGGCGAGAACCTGATCAACATCCTTCGCTAACTTTTTGACTTCACGCGTAAACAGTTCATCAACAGGATTATCAAAAAAGAAATAGTAATGACGAATCGATTGTTGGACTTTACTAAACTCGCCTTGCCACACCTCGCAACTTAAACCGGTATGACGAACGACTTCTTGCTCTACCGTGTCGATATCTGAGTTACCAATCAAAACTCTAATGCTATTCCCGACTCGCTCTAGCGGTAAAAAAGAGCGGCGCAAGCAAAACTGCTGATTGAAAAGCGACAGTACCTCTTTCGTCGGTGCGGCAATCTCTTCTAAATCACCAAAAGGGATATTTTTTTGTGTAGCAAGAACGTTCGCTAAGTCGAACTCAGATACGATCCCTAAACGAACCAATATCTCGCCAAGCTTCTCTCCTGTCACCTGTTGCTTTTGCAAAGCAATAGCCATTTTCTCATCAGTGACGAGTCCTGCCGACTTTAGAGAATCACCTATCCGGTATACCTGCTTTTCGATGTCTTGATTCATTTCAATTCAACCATTCAGTTCTGAATACTATCGTTCTGAAGCAACGTTAGTTGAGATAAAGTCAAAAGGTCGGGTTCACCCGTCGCGGGTAAGCCGATTGCTTTCTGAAACCTTGCAATTGCGACCTTTGTTCCGGAGCCTACAACCCCGTCAATATTCGCTTGATAAAAACCTTTGTCTGCGAGTGCATATTGCAGTTTTTCAACATCCTCTGAATATTCACCATAGACCCAATTATCTAAGTTGAGTACCGGCTGCCATAAGAACAACCAACGCTTCTTCGTGAGCTTCGCTGGTGTTTCGTAAACTGCGGATGCCACTTGGTTCGACTCTAAAGGCCGCTCGCTCACTATTAATCGCCATGGGGTATTAACCAATTCACGTTCGAATAAAGGTAAGAAATCACCATAAACCGCTTCAATAAATGCTGGGTATTTATCCTCTAAGCCATACAGCTTCAAAAACTCTCTTGCATTAGAGTCCTCAATCGTAATCGCCATATCAACTTGTGCGGGTGCGGATTGCACTTCACTCGCCGCCTTAATCGGCTCTGCGACTGCAGCAATCGCTGCCTTTTCCTCTAAAGGAGAAGGAACTAATGCGCTCTCTTCTGCCACTGCTTCTTGCTCAACCGCTTCGCTTGCTACTGAATTAGCGGCGGTATCCTCAGTTGACGCTAAGCTTTGCGCGGGTTGATTCTCGCCTTCAACAACCGAATCTTCACTCGTTGGTAATGCTGTTGATGAAGGTGTTTCACTGTCGACACCCGCCTCTTTCGCTACAGCAGTCATGCTTTCTGGCTTTGTTACTACGGCGTCTTGAGCCGGTAAATGAAATGCCGTCTTCGCCCACTCTACTTCGTGCTTTATTTTTTCAAATCCACCGAGAGGCCATAGCAACGCGACCAATACCACCGCAGCGGCACCTAGCACATAAACTTTCGGGCGTTCTGAATGCGGCTGGAGCCAACCGAGATCAGCCACAGCTTTTTTCATGGCGGATTCAGTAATTTTAAATTCTGATGATACGGATAGAATATAGAGGCAACGATCCATAATCAGATTGATACGCCGCGGTGTACCATTACTGGCAGACGTGAGCAGCTTTAATGCCCCACGTGTCACCTGAATACGCCCACCATGCCCAGCAGCATTAAGCCGATAGCTGATATAGTCCTGAACTTCTATCTCATTAAAAGAGGTCAGTTGTACATGGAGTGCAATACGACTCTTCAACTGCCGAATTTCAGAGAAGTTTAGCGTCGTTAATATTTCGGGCTGAGCAATAAGAACGATCTGAACCAACTTGGTTTGATTCGTTTCTAAGTTAGAGATTTGTCGAACCAGCTCTAAGCTTTGTACATCCAAATGTTGCGAGTCATCGATAACAATGACGCAGTTTTTACCTTGTTGGTATAAGCCAACGAGATGTTCATTTAATACTCTTAACTGATCACTGATCCCTTCAACGTGCGGCAAACCAAAGTCGTGATTGATCGCACTTAATAGAGACTCACCATGAAGAAAACTATTAAAGACGAGTGAAACCTGAGTCCCCTCCTCCTTGAGCATACTAATAAGACGACGACTCAGTGTCGTTTTCCCTTTCCCCACATCTCCAGTGACTAATAAGAAACCCTTGCGTGTTTCGATACAGTGCAAAAGCTCCATCAAGCAACGCTCTGTTTTGCTTGATAGGAAATAATGTGACGCGTCAGGCGTTACGGGAAATGGATTAAACTCCAACCCTAAACGCCTTAAATATGTAGGCAGATTTGGCGAACTTTCAGTGTTATCCATTACGTGCCCTAATTGTATTGAGGTATCGAGAAACTTCAGATGAATCAGGATACAGAGAGCTCATCCTTGATAGACGATCAACAGCACGAGAGACCATACCTAAACGAACCTCTAACAATGCCATATTCAAATTCGCATCTAGGTCGTCTGGCCTTTGTCTAAGAAGCTGTAAATAAACAAGCTGAGCATGATTATCATCGTTCTGTGTTAATAGCGCATAACCCTTCAGCTTGAGGAAAATGATACTGTCCTTACCCGTCGCAGCTTCTAAAAGCCCTAACGAATTTTCCGCAGTTTGATAGTCACCTTGTCGGATGGCTGAGTTAATTTGTGAAACCAGCAGACCGATATCTTTTTCTGCTTCCTGCTGCACAACCACCGGCTTCGATTGAGCCTTTTGCTGACTCGGTATCACAGGAACAGACTGCTGCGCCACAACCACTTTTTTGGGTTCAGGGATAACAGGTAAAGACACTTGCTTAATTTCGACAGCGGCTATTTGCGGTTCAACTGAATTATCACTCTCTGCGCTACCTTTGTTATCTGCGAGTTCCATAACACTAGAGGGATCGTAACCTTTCAACGTCACGACGGGTGGCACTCTAGATATCTCTTGAGCAGCTGGAGCCACTACGACAGCAGGCGCAACGGGCATAGTCGATACCGTTAATTCAGGCTGAGCTGGAATAATAGTCCGTGCAGAGACACTGGCAACAGGTGTATTCAAGCTAGCTGGGGCGGGTTTCGAAATTACAAACGTAACGCCCCAATAGGTCAGTGCACATGACAGAAAAAACACTAAGAAAACAGCTAAATAAAAGCTTTTCTTATCTCCCGCTTGATCAACGACGATACTGCCAAAAGCCTGCTTTTGGCTAACACTGTTAGCCAAATTCGCATCTTTTTGCAGTGCATCGAAGATTACACTCATAGGCGTGTGACACGTAATACAATGATCAACTCACGCGCACTTTTAGTATTAGCACGACTACCGAACAAGGCACCTAAGGCGCCTGCATCAGCTAGGCCTGGCACACCACCGCCATTATCATTAGCGATTTCATCCGTTAGTCCACCTAACACTACAGTGTCACCGGATGACAGACTCAAAGAAGTCGTTAATCCTTTGAAATCCACAACCGGTAACGTCACTTTGGTACCTGAACCGGCATCGATCAAAGCTAGGGAAGAATCGCTAACCTCTGATTGCATCGGATGAATCGTCAGATGAATCTTCCCATCATTTGCGATGAAAGGCTCAACACCTAAGATGATACCGTCAAACACTGCACTTGTAGTCACATCAGATGTCGTCGTTGATGAACCACCATTGTTGGTCACAGTAGACGTTGATTCAGCGATATAGCTGGTATTTCGTCCAACACTAATAAATGAAGGACGCGCATTTTTAGCACGCAGAATCGGGTTAGAAAGCACGCGAACGGTACCGAATCGCTGCATCATATCGACAATCGCAGTGAAGTTATCGCCTTGATAAGCTGTTGCAAATGATTTACTTGCATCCGTTAAGCCGATCGTTTGAGTCGGGATAGTGACGCTTCGAACACCATTAAGCGCTGCATTAGGTAGCTGGCTTGTTAAGGTGCCTAACTCAAGCGCTGTACCGTAGGTAGATGCGATATCATTGCGAAGAATTGACCAATCAACACCAAAGTTAAACTGTTCGTTTAGCCCGATATCGAGGATTTGAGCTTCAATAAGTACTTGGCGTGACAACGTATCTTTATATTTTTCAACTAGATCGCTAACGACCTTTATTTGAGAAGGTCGTGCCTTAACAAACAAGGTACCTGTCATACGGTTCAGAGAATAATAAGGTTTCTCGCCTTTCTCCATATCTTTTTGTAAAGCTGATGATCCAGCCCCAATCGATGCTGCTTCATCTGTTCCAACGCCTGGTAGAGGAGCATCGCCTACACCGCCATTATCCGGCTTGCCAATGAGGCCATTCAGCATGCCTTCGAGTTGTTCATAAGGATCGTTCTTTTTATTACCCGTCCCTGTCAGAGATAGGTTTCCAATCATGGACGAACTACTGCCACCGGCTGCACTGTTGTTCGCACCAAAGACGTCACCGCCCATATTCACATCCATTTGACTAGAGCTTTGTAAGAAGTCCAAGTCATACACTTTTTTCGTGTACGGACGCACAATCAAAACCGAGCCATCAACCTGACCATCGAGGTCTAAAATCATCATGACATGATCAAAGACTTGGCTAGCAGGTACATTGCTTAAGCTCAGTGAAATTTTGCGGTTAAGCGTAGAAAGTTCAGGATCTAGCAAAAGGTTTAAATTTGATTGTGAAGCAATGGCACGCAATAAATCCTGCGCATCGCCGTTGCGAATATCTACACTGATTTTAACCGCATCCAACGGATTATATTTCGGTTCAACCGGTGCTAACTGTGCCGCAGCAAGCTTGGTTTTAGTCAACTCTTCAATTAGTTGCTTTTGCTTCTCATACATCTTCTGAGACTCAATCGCGACTCTTTTGGCGATAAGATCATGCGACTCATTATCGACCGTTTTGAGCTTTTCCGCATTATGTAGGGAAACATTAGAGGCACATGCTGGTAATAGCATCGCTATAGCGGTCACTAGTGTTAATCTGCGTACGTTATAGATATTCATCATTGTCTGAATCCATTGTTTACCAACATGACTACAGCCTTCTTTCATTAGAAGTCTGTTCCCATTAATTAATTTTTAAGAGCATAACCAAGACTAATTAACTTTCCTTTTAAGGTGTTTACACCCACACCTTGAACCTGATCGTCGTAATTCGCATTTGCAATCTTGTCAGGTGAGAGGAAACAGAGTGAGCCTGTTCCGTCTACTTTTAAATTCTGATTCAGCCCGTCAAAGAGGTTTGCATCGCCATCCATTGAACGCAGTCCAGGAGATGCGATCCAAAAAGCCGCATTGGCGACTACATTGGTAGAGCAGCTTTCAGCCCCGCTCCGCGCACCATCTCCGGTGACATATACCTGCGTATTCGTTGTTGCTAACACTGCAATACTATCCAATGCTTTAAGAAGATCATCGAGGCTTTTATAGCCGACATCGCCTGCATTGTTACCCGTACGCTCAACCAATTGCGTTAAATCAAGATTTCCGCTGCCACGATAAACACCATAAACCCACTGTTTTATAAGTGACTCACGACCATCCAAGCCTAACGTAGCGTAAGGTAGACCACCCGTTTTACTTGAATTGCTGCTGCAACTCTCTTCGTAGCCATCTTGATTCGTATCTGGACAAGGTAAGCGGTAGTTGTTCAGTGCGAACGACTCTAGCGCCTCTTGTGCTCGTGACAGCTCTTTTTCTACTTTTATTTTTTCTGATAGATCAATCGATGGTTTGAGTACGCTCCAGCCAGCGGCTGCAAGCAAGCCAATCACAACCAGCGAGATCGATAACTCAAGCAAACTAAAACCATCTTCTTTACCGTTCATTAACGTCTCAAGATCCCGGTAAGATTTTATTATTTGACGATGCTTCTAGCAGTTTTTGCTGCAATAGTTGTAATTTTTCGTTGTTTTCTTGAAGTACAGCAGGGTCTGCACTTTCACCTTTCTCGGATTCTTTCTTTATCTTTTCCGCGATCAGCTGAATTTCACCGCTCAATTGAACTGTTTCTCGAAGCGCACCTAAATTCACACCAGAAACTTGCCCATTTGCATCCATCAAAGGCGCCATCTTCGCCAGCACCTGATCGACCTCTGCAGCAGATGGGCCACCGGGTTTATTCAATAATGCCGTGGCCTGCTCACGGGTTTCATCAACAATCTTCTGACGGCGCTCACGCTCAGCCTGTTGGGCCAATTGTTCACTATCCATAGGTTGCTTATCAGCTGGGGTTGATTGCGTCTGTGTAGAAAACGTTTGGATAGGTTCAACCTTAATCTCTTCGCGTGTGTTTTCTGGAACAACAACCGGCGCTGGTTGAGGGATAACCATCGGTTGAATTGAAGAGACAGGCGCAGAAACAGTTGGCTGCGTTAAAACTTGGATTCCAAAATACATCAGCGCTGCCGCTAAGCAGATAATCACAACCCAAGCGATCAGTTTCAGTAAACTTTGCATATAAGATCTACCCCTTCAAAACAGAGATTACGATTAGCTTTGCTTAATCTTCACTGTTTGACGAACACCCTGTTTCAGTAACACAACCTGTCCTTTAGCAATGGATATGACCTTGGCACCATTTGCTAATGTTTCACCTTCGCGTGCGAAATCACCATCAATCACAGCGTACTTATCCGTAGGTGATACATAAACCATTGTGACTTTGTAATTAAAATGCGCTGTTCTTTTTCGAACGACAGGACCCGCCACAGGCTCTTGAACAGCCTCTTCTGGCACCACAGGCAAACTAATAAGATTGGCAAAAGCGGGTTCGCTATTTGAAATCTTATTAATTTTGTCAAGCTGTGCAATCAATGCTTCTAACTGAGGTGCCTGCTTGGATAGGGTCTGTGCATTTTGAATCAACGGGGCTAGAGACTCGCCTTGCTGCATGTGTAATACCGGTCTTCTAGAGTTCACCTCTAGCACCTCATTGGCATTAAACACCATAGACGCGAGCATCACGGCGATTAGAATCAGTCCACTAAACTTCATACCTTGCTTCCCTCAAGTGTTAAGACTAATTGGAATAGGTTGTCCTTATCCTTGATGGCCATGCCATTGTCCTGAACCTGATAGCCTTTACTACGAAGTGATTTAATCATGAGCTGCAGCGCATAGTTTGCGGCTGATAAATCGCGACCCGCATTACCTTCAACCGTTACCTGAAGGGTTGGCTGAAAGCTATCCAGTCTAATACCCGTAATATTCAGAACGTCGGGAACTGATTGACGTATATTGAAGATAACCTCTGGTACAGTCGGCTTATCAACAGTATCACTCAGTTGACTCAATAGACGCAGATTATCTTCACCGATTAGTGTTTGAATCGGTTGCGAATTGTCTTGAATAGCCGCTCTCATCTCACCCAAGCGTTGCTGATCAACTTGCCCTTTCAATTGCTGCACAACTTGCGCGTTCGTCTGTTCAACTGACTGCCAGTTTTCACTGACTAAATAGAGAGCAGCAGACAAACCAAATAGCAGAGCTGCCATCCAAGGCAGAGCTTGCTCTAGTTTAAAGAATGCTAAAGGCTCAAAGCCGTTGACTCTATCAATAACATCAACGCTTTTTAGCAGACAAGGCAGCGAGGTCTTAAACTCTCCCTGCGCAGATACCAAGGTTGTACTGGGTGCAGTTTCTACCTTTAATCCAGAACGTTCGGCAAACAACTGCTCAAGTGAAAATGGGTTTTCTACATCGCTTTCATGCAGAGTGCTTGCGGGCGCCCAACTATGCCACTCGACATTGACATTATCTAAGCCACCCTGTTCGCGCAACTCGTTATTCAGATAGCTTACTGCACGTTGCCAATCTGCTTCACTGTCACTCAAAGATGACACCTGAATACAGTGCAAAGGCTGTTTATTTTTGACCGATAGCAGCGTTAATTGGTTACCAACACGAAAAACTAAGGCTGCCGTGGCGCTCTTTTTAGCTCGTAGTCGTCTTAATAGAACAGACAACATTGGCACCAAAAGGCAATGATCATTATGGCCAGCCGTCATTGACCAGTAAGTTGAAAACTCGTCAGATGGAATGCTGGTATAAAGTGCGTGTGTTTTTTTAGCAACAGTATTAGCAGAGACAATAACCACCTTGCTTGAACCGTCAGCATCACCGCGTTCACGTAATTGCTTTTCGATAATAGCTTCAGCAAAACGCTTCTCCGCAGAGATAGTTTCTGCACGCTGTAGTGCGCAATTAAAGTCTGAAATTAAAATCACTGAACCCGTCAATTTAGTGAAGTCATCAACAGGTTTCAGCTCTCGCCCAACTAATGCAAACTTTTGACCGTCTAAATCTATGACTGGCAAACTACCAAGAGGCAAACTCATTGCTCTCTCCTCATAAAATAATCGCCTTCAAGCGTAAACTTTAAACGGTCAGCGCTTCCTGCACTCCAGCTAAATAAGCTTTCATGTGGAGCAGAGGTTTTAATCACCAAAGACCCTGGTATGAATAAGTAGCTAGACTCTCGGCCAAGACCTGTTAAATAGTCCTGAACCTTACTGCGAGTTAGCTCTTCATCATTGACCAATACATGACGTTTATCCCAAAAGCCTGCGGAAAGATCACCCTGCTTAAGCTTGCTAGATAGTTCTTGACGCAAAGCCTGATAGCGCTCAAAACTCTGATACTCAGCATTTAGCCGCGTATATTCATCCAGCTGCTGCTTTGCGTGAACGACCTCTTGTTCGCTATAAACTTTCCTGTCCCACCGCTCCCATGCCTGCCATGAAATCATCCACAGCAGTGCAATAGAAGCCAATGCAAGCACGATATTAATCCATCTTAACGCAGTCTTTTGGGCGCCCATATTACTGATCCATTACCCAGTGAGCCGTAACTAAGATAACTCGGTTTTCGTCTTGGTTATCACCTTCAGTGGTTGCTGCAGGCGTTCCAGATCCCTGCCCTGCACCATCTTGGTCATACGTATTGTTTGCTTCCCATTGGTAGCCTGGTTGTTGCTTTGTCAGATTACCACCTGCATTCGTATTGCTATTTTGTTGACGGAAACGCCCTTCTAAAGCATCAGGTTTACCATCAACCAACTGATCCAACGTACGCGCTAAATCTGGTGTCAGGCCACGAATAACCATCACGTTACCTGATCCACTGACCGTTTTATCAGGATTCCATTGGAAACAGATTTGAATTTCAGCTGGGTTGCCGTTGCTATCTAGGTACAAGTAACGATCTTCTTGACCTTCAGCACGACCTGCTGGCATACGCAAACCAATGTTATCAATTAACTGATGTAGATTTTGCTCTGCTATTGGCGCATCACCTGCACCCACAGAGTTTTCTGCATAACCCTGACCATGGCAGATTTTAAGACCTGTGTTTTCATAAGCGCCTACGCCGGGAATGCCCGCAACCTGACCATTATCGTTGTCGATCGTAGCTTCATCACCGTTAACCATATAGGTCGGTGCAATTTGGCTATCGCCTAATACAACGCCCGTGCGCTGATAATACTGGTCATATACTTGCTTCCAGCCAGCCACAAACTTTTGGAAGATTTTCTGATTCTCTGCATCACGCTGTAGGTCTTTACCGATAGAGACAGCACCGAGGATCAAACCAATAATGACCAACACGATAGCCATTTCAACAAGCGTAAAACCCTGCTGACTTTTATTTGCTTTCGAGACTTTCATCTTTTTCATCCCTATTGTCACTATTGGTTCATTTTATAATGCGCTGTAACAATCATGACTTGATCTTCATCTTGGTTGTCACTATCTGTCGCACCAAACGCTGTTGTGTTGTTACCAGCCCATTGAATGCCTGCCACACCTGAAGTGTCATTTCCAACGCTTTCCTGACGGAACACACCTTCACGCGCATCGGCTTTACCATCGATCATTTGATCAAGTGCACGAGCTAAATCAGGCGTTAAACCTTTGAGCACCATCATATTGCCAGAACCTGATGCTGTTTCTGGATTATTCCATTGGAAACAGACTTGAACTTCTTGTGGGTTACCGTTGCTATCTAAATAGAGATAACGATCTTCGCTACCTTCCGCACGTCCTGGCGGCATACGTACACCAAGCTGATCCATAAAGGCATGCAGGCTTGGACTCGCTGTTCCAGCAGGTTCACAAATTTGCGCTGGCCCTGCGACCATTTTCATATTCCCGCCGGATATTGGCAGCGTCGCTTCAGCTGCATAGTTAGCACCGTTAACCATAAAACGAGGCTTAGTTTGATCGTCACCAATCACCACACCTGCTCTTTGGAAGTAAACGTTGTAAGCTTGTACCCATTGGTCTACAAACTTCTGTTTGATTTTTGCATATTCAGCATCACGCTGGAGGTCTTTCCCGATTGAGACAGCCCCTAAAATCAACCCTATGATCACTAATACAATTGACATCTCAACCAAGGTAAAACCTCGTTGCGATGCATTTGCTTTAATTTGGCGATCCCAATTCATTAAAATTCTCCTACCAACGTAATTTTATCGCTCAGTTTTATCCAAAGCGGACTGCTTTGTGGCATAGACTCAGCACGTTAGATCTACTGAAAACTGCTTACACAACAGCTTATTAGCTACTTGTCGGCAGATACATACAGAAATATAGTTAATTTCAAAAAAAAAACCTACAAAAAAAACCTTATTTTTTAAGGTTAAATTAAGTTTTCTTACTTTTTTACACTAAATCTATTTTTGCAACAGTTTTTTCCCTCCTCGACAACTCAAAACCGTCACAACATGCTTGTTACACTTAGCCGATACTTTATAATCAATCTAAATTTAGAACGACCGGTCTAGTTATTATGGTGCAAGGCAGAAAAGCAGAACACAGTCGAGAGCAAATTCTCGAAAAAGGGATGGAACTATTCAGCAAGCAGGGATATCACGCTACGGGCTTAACGACCATTCTCGATGCTTGCCAAGTATCAAAGGGGTCCTTTTATAACTTCTTCGGAAGCAAAGAACAGTTTGCTGTCGAGATAATCGAGCATTATCACTCAATCAAGTTCGAACGCTGCTCAAACCTCCTTCAGTCTTTGGAATGCCCGAGATTAGAGCGCTTAAAAATCATGCTTGAAATGAAGATTGAAGAGATCGAAGCATCCAAAGAGATGGATTGCGGCTGCCTAATAGCTAATATTTCGGGCGAGCTCGGCAATACATCTGAGCGGTTCAAAGAAGCGATTAGATCCTCATCAAAAGTTGTGCTCGACGCACTTGAAGAAGACTTAAAACTCTGCCAACAAGACGGCACTGTTCGATCTGACATTTCAGCGACTTCACTGGCCTATGCCTTTTGGGATAGTTGGCAGGGAGCCTTACTTCGAGTGAAAGTTGAAAGCTCTGTCCTACCCCTACGCAACATGCTGGATTTTTACTGGAACTACATATTACCGCCACAAAAAGAGGATAAACACTCATGAACTTTATGAATCACAAAACAGGCTTATTTTTAGCCTTACTCCTCTCGAATGCTTCGTTGCAAGCAGCGGAAGATGGGCAAAAACCTAGAGGTCTACCTGCTGAGGTAATCAAAGTCCAAGCGGCTCCTCTTCTTCATGAACTAAATGCAGTCGGCACACTTGAGGCGTGGGAAAGTGCAACCATCCGTCCTGAGCAAAGCGGTTTAATTACTTCAATTAAGTTTGAAGAGAGTCAATCCGTTAATAAAGGCGATGTATTGTTTGAGTTAA
>DAIRSP010000036.1:0-20118 GCA_036804365.1 Neptunomonas sp.
CTATTGCTGAAAAGAGGCTAATTCTGGAAGCTGTATCGCAATATAAAAGGGTTTTGTTGTGTATTGAGCCTGAACAGAATGAGGATAGAAAAGTGTCAGCCAAACAGATTGTAGTAGCCGGTGCAGTAAGAACAGCGATTGGAGCTTTTGGCGGTGGTTTAAAAGATCAGCCACCGGTTGAATTAGCGGGTTTGGTAGTGCAAGAAGCCGTTAAGCGAGCGGGCATTCAGCCTGAGCGTGTAGGTCATTCTGTTTTTGGACAAGTTCTGCCGACTGAGCGTAGAGATATGTATATGGGGCGTGTGGCTGCACTATTAGGTGGTTTGCCTGATACAACACCGTCACTCACCGTTAATAGATTGTGTGGCAGTGGCTTGCAAGCGATTGTCACGGCTGCACAGCAGATCCAGTTGGGTGTTTGCAGTGCCGCGGTTGCGGGTGGTGCCGAGTCAATGAGCCGTACTAACTATTGGATGCCAAGTGCGCGTTGGGGACAACGAATGGGCGATGCGCAGATGGTCGATTCGATGGTCGGAGCCTTAACGTGCCCGATGGAAAACGTACATATGGGGATTACGGCAGAAAATATTGCGGCTGCTTGGAATATCTCACGTGAAGCGCAGGATGAATTAGCGCTGTTGAGCCATCAACGTGCTCAGAAAGCGATCGAGCAAGGCCTCTTTGCGGAGCAAATTTTGCCAATTATCAGCAAAAAGCGTGGCAGTGATGTCGTGTTTGATACGGATGAACACGTCCGAATAAATGCTAAAGCGGAGGATTTTAGCAGCCTGCGCCCAGTCTTTAAGCGTGAGGGCAGTGTAACAGCCGGTAATGCGTCAGGTTTGAATGATGCCGCAGCAGCAATGATTCTGATGGACAGAGCGGAAGCCGAGTTGCAAGGCGTTATACCGTTAGCCCGTTTAGTTGATTACACCTTCGCTGGCGTTGAACCTAAATATATGGGGATTGGCCCAGTGCCAGCGGTAAAGGCTTTGTTAGAAAAGAACCGCTTGAGTGTAGATGATATTGATCTGTGGGAAGTTAACGAAGCATTTGCAGCGCAGGCGTTAGCGGTTGTTCAAGATCTGAACCTGCCGTTAGAGAGAGTGAACCCGAACGGTAGTGGTATCTCTTTAGGTCATCCTATTGGTGCGACCGGCGGTGTGATTACCGTTAAAGCGCTTTATGAGCTACAACGCATCCAAGGGCGCTATGCTATTGTAACTATGTGTATTGGTGGTGGTCAGGGAATAGCCGCGTTGTTTGAACGTATCTAACGACTCTTATGGGCCCAATAAAGATAAGAAATGGGGGCTTTATGCTCAATTTAATACAAGCCAATCGTTTAGTCCGCGGTTGTGCTTTGTTAATGACTTTACTGCTGTCTAGCGTGAGTATGGCGGCACAAGATCGATTACAAACACCCTCTACCTTGACGGCAAATGCCGCTAACGGTTTGTTATTAGATATTGCCCATGCAGGTGATAGGTTAGTTGTGGTTGGGGATCAGGGCGTTATTTTGCTCTCAGACGATCAGGGGCAAACATGGCGACAAGTGACAACACCGGTCTCCGTTTTACTAACAGCTGTCTATTTTGTCGATGCAAAACTGGGTTGGGCGGTAGGCCATGATGGTGTTGTATTACATACGCAAGATGCGGGTGAAACCTGGCAGCTGCAATTAGATGGACATCAGCTCAACCAAATCCAAGTGGATCAATATCAGGCGCTGGTTGATGGCGCGGGAGATCCAATTGATAACGAGATCCTGCTCGAAGATCGAGAGTTGATGCTGGATGACGCAACTGTTGCTGCAGAAGAGGGGCCTACTCAACCTTTCTTGGATGTGATGTTTTTTGATGATCAGCACGGACTTATCGTTGGTGCCTACGGCTTAGTCGTTAAAACAGAAGATGCAGGGAAAACCTGGCACATGCTGTCGCAACGAGTACCTAACCCTGATCGTTTTCACCTGAATGCATTGGCTTATCAAGAGGGTGCTCTCTTTATTGCGGCCGAGGCAGGCGGTTTGTTTCGCTCAGCTGATTTAGGTGAGACGTGGGAAGCCCTTGAATCACCGTATGAAGGCTCTTTCTTCTCATTACTACAGTATAAACAGCAGTTGCTTGCTCTGGGTTTAAGAGGCCATCTGTTTGCTTCTGAAGATCAAGGTGCTTCTTGGTCGGGTGTGAACGTACCGACGGGGGCTTCTTTTGCAGCCGGTGCGGTATCTGATGAGGCGGTCTTGCTGATTGGCAGTGGGGGTGTCGTGCTATTTGGCCAGTCCCCAAATGATTTAAAAGTGATTGATGAGTCAGATCGCAGGGCTTGGAGTTCCGTGGTGCGTGTACAGTCTGGTTGGATCTTGGTGGGTGAAAAAGGTATTAAGCGTCTCACAGATACGCAGTTAGCAGGAGAGAAGTCATGAGTAAGTTATCCATGAGCTCTGCTCTGCTAGCGCCGATTAAACTATCGGAACAGCTTATTGAACGTGTGCTCTTTTACAAGCGTCTGCCGGTATTATTGTTGTTTATGCTGTTGACGCTTTGGTTGGGTTTCCAAGCAGCACAGATTCGTCCGGATGCAAGTTTTGTAAAGATGATTCCAACCAATCACCCTTACGTCGAAAACTACCTGAAATACCGAGATGATCTGTCCGGCTTAGGTAACAGTTTAAGAGTGGTTGTTGAAGCGAATGAAGGGGATATCTTCACACAAGAGTTCCAAAATACGTTGAAACTGGTGACTGATGAAGCTTTCTTTATTCCGGGTGTCGACCGCTCCGCACTTAAGTCTATTTGGACGCCTAACGTGCGTTGGACTGAGGTTACAGAAGAGGGTTTTGTCGGTGGTCCGGTTATTCCGCCAGAGTATGATGGCAGCCCTGCAAGCTTAGAAGTCGTAAAAACCAACGTGTTGCGCTCTGGGCAGGTCGGGATTTTAGTCGGCAACGACTTTAAATCTGCGATTATCCAAATGCCGTTGTTTGATAAGGACCCTGAAACGGGTGAAAAGCTTAACTACCAAGCTTTTTCAAACAAGGTTGAAGAGCTGATTCGCGACAAATATCAAAATGATCAGATTACGATTCGAGTAACTGGCTTTGCCAAAGTTGTCGGTGATCTGATTGATGGCGCTAAGCATGTAGCGGTTTTCTTCGCGATTGCGATTTTAATCACTCTTGTGTTGCTGTACCTCTACTCCGGTAGTGTGATGGGTTCTTTAATTCCATTGGCTTGTTCTTTGGTGGCTGTTGTTTGGCAGATGGGGTTATTAAAACTGCTGGGCTATGGATTAGATCCTTACTCGATGCTGGTGCCATTTTTGGTCTTTGCTATCGGTGTGAGCCACGGGGTGCAAGTTGTTAATACCATTCGCTTGGAACAGTCCGAAGGTGCCAATGCATGGTTAGCGGCACAGCGTGCGTTTCGTGCTATTTATATCCCAGGGTTAACTGCGTTGCTTTCTGATGGTCTTGGTTTTGTGACCTTGATGGTCATTGAAATTCAGGTTATTCAAGATTTGGCTGTGGCGGCATCTATTGGTGTTGCGGTTATCGTGTTAACCAACTTATTGCTGCTTCCATTGCTGATGTCTTATGTGGGCGTAGGTGAAAAAGCCATTAAGAAGATGCAGGCGAGCAATGCTAAAGAAAGCTCAGCTTGGGAAGTGTTCACCTTCTTTGCTAAACCGAAAGGCGCTATGGTGGCGGTTTTTGTCGCCTTGGGTGTATTGGTATTAGGCGTATATGGCGGGAAAAACCTCAAGATCGGTGATCTTGATAAAGGCGCTCCAGAGTTGCGCGCCGACTCACGTTATAACCAAGATAACGCCTATATTACCGATAACTACTCGACCTCTAGCGACATTTTCGTGGTGATGGCAGCGACCGCTGCTGATCAATGTACCGCTTTTTCCACACTCTCGATGGTTGATCAGTTTCAACAGTATTTAACCAATATTGAGGGCGTGCAAAGTAGCATATCGCTTGCTGATGTTTCGAAGCGTGTGACCTCCGGTTTGAACGAGGGTAACTTAAAGTGGCGCAGTGTGAGTCGTAACCAATTTGTGATTAACGCATCGCTAGCTTATGTTCCGTCGGGCTTTATGAATGGTAGCTGTTCATTGTTACCGGTCATTATTTTCCTTGATGACCATAAAGCGGAAACCTTGCAGCGTGTCTCTGCGGCTGTTGCGGCCTTTGCTCAAGAACATAACAGTGATGCATTGAAGTTTGAGATGGCGGCGGGTAATAGCGGCTTTGAAGCGGCTACTAACGAGGTAATCGAAACCGCCCAATACGAGATGTTGGCATGGGTATACGGCGTGGTGAGTATTCTCTGTTTGCTAACATTCCGCTCTGTTAAAACAGTTATCTGCATTATCGCGCCGTTGGCATTAACGTCGGTACTGTGCCAGGCGTTAATGGCTTACTTAGGTATCGGTGTGAAAGTGGCGACCTTGCCGGTGATTGCACTTGGGGTCGGCATTGGTGTGGATTACGGTATTTACATCTATTCGCGTTTGAGCACTTATCTGCTGCAGGGTAAACCTTTGGCCGAAGCTTACTTGGCGACGTTAAAAACGACCGGTTCTTCGGTGGCCTTTACAGGTCTGACCTTGGCTATCGGTGTTGTACTTTGGGTCTTCTCACCCATTAAGTTCCAAGCGGATATGGGTATCTTGTTAACCTTTATGTTCTTGTGGAACATGTTAGGTGCCCTGATTTTATTACCAGCGCTAGCGTGCTTACTCAATGCGAAAAAAGCCGCGATAAGTAAGGAGAGTCACGATGTTTGCTAATAAAGTATTAGTCGCCTTGGATGCAAGCGATGCTGCTGAAAAAGCACTCAAGCGTGGTGTCCTGATCGCGGATCGTTTAGGTTCTGAGTTAGAAGTATTGTGGTTGTTTAATCCTGTCGGGGAGCATCCGCTGAAGCGAACCATCGCTCATTTACAGACCGATGGCATGGTGATTCACGAGTTTGTTCACGAAGCTAAAAGCTTTTTGCTCGATGTCCTAAAACGCTGGGAAAGTGACAAGTTTGCGCTGTTGATTAAAAGCTGTGATGCCGATCATTCGGGCTTATTGGCGCCGATTGATTGGCAGTTATTGCGTCAAGCGCCTTGTCCTGTGCTCTTAGTCAAAAAAGATAGCTTATGGGAAGGCGGCAAGATCATGATGGCGGTTGATCCGCTGTCTACGCAATCAGATCGCAAAGTGTTGAATACCAGTGTTCTCAAAATGGCGGACTTTATTGCTAAAGAAGCCCGTGCTGAACTGAACGTCGTGGTATCGTTCGCACCTCCGATGTTAGGTGCAGATCGTGCTAGCCAAACAGTGGATCTATCGAAGCAACGAGCAACCGAGGCAGCCGAGCAGTTACTAGGTGAATGTGGAGTAGTACCGAGCGAATATCTGGTAGGTGAAGGCCCTGCTGATTACTGGATTCCTCATATAGCTCAACAGCAGCAAGCTGCATTAGTTGTGATCGGAACGCGCGGCAGAGATGGGCTCAAAGGGATGCTGTTAGGTAATACGGCTGAGCGTATTTTAGATCGTTTAGTGTGTGATGTTTTGGTCGTGAGAGCAGGTGCCACAGCGGATATCAATCAAATACTCCAGCGCTAAGCACTGGAGTATTCTACTCCCGTTAAGATGAGTACCTGTTGTTCATGCAGGTACTCAATTTCTACAGCCGCATCAAGAGTTTAACCGATTCACGTAAGCGCTCAAAAGCTTCTGCTAATGATTGAATCTCATCATTACTCTTTACACTAATTTCAGTATCCATCTCCCCTTTACTCAACTTATCTGCTGCCTGTGTTAAGTAAATAAGCGGTTTTGTCAGTGAAATGGAAAGTTTCCTAGCAAATGCCAAGATAGCGATGAATGCGATCACAAAGAACACGGCAAAACTCAGGATAAAATCATTCAATAGCTTAAACGCATAGCTTTTTGGCGCATAAGCAACGAGGTATCCAAGCAGATGTGTTTTTTCCGCTTCAGCATAAACAGGCGAGCCAGTGACCAGCTTATCATCCGATGCTAACAGCGTATTTTGACTAAGCTGTAGCACTTGCTCTGCTGCATGAGGTAAGAGTTGTGCCAGTGTTTGGCCGTGGTTGAGGTCATTAAGACCTCCCCAGTTCAACTGGTTATCTTGCTTGTTTGCTAACAGAAAACCGCTCGGATTGCTCAAAGCAAACGCTAAACCTTCGTTTTTGTTGGCTGTGTTCACGCGATCAAGGAAGGTGTTGGCATCCACATTAAGGATCAGTACGCCAACAAGCCGTTCGCCTACAGCAAAAATCGGAGTCGCAAAGCGCAATGTTGGTCGCAGTGGTCGCTCTAGCTGACCATCCTCGCGGTTAAGGTCGATAGGGGAGATGTAGTAATCGCCAAAGTTGAGTTTTGTGGTTTCTTGGAAATAGATGCTATTGCTTTTGTCTCGAAGTAACTCGGTTTGTAGAATGCGGCTCGTACCTTCCTGCTCATTATGCTCAACACGGATCAGCTCCATCCCTTTGGCATCGATAAAGCGTATTTGATTATAGATGCGTCTGTTTTTTGCAATACTGAGGAAGTCGCGTGCGATGCTGCGGCCGAACTCCTCAATAGCCTGTTGATCGTTTACGACCAGCGCCCGTCCAAAGTGGTGCATTGAGTTGGCATCTCGTAAGTAAAAGAGATCGCCGGGAACGTGTTTCAGAGAGCTTTCTATATTTCCACTTAATAGCTGGATTTGTCGATTCATATTGTCAACGCCAGAGCTTTGCAGTGTGCTCTGGGTGTTAAAGTAAACATAGCCAGCGACAATCAGCAGCGGAATCAGTGCCGCGATGACTAGAGAACGTTCGATACGAGTTTTAATCGATTTCATAACTAATTGAGTTCCATTGAGCTACTGTTGGCAATAAGTGCAGAACATTGTTCGATAAAGCGTGCGCGCTTCTCAGGATGATCTATGTAGGCGCTAATGTTATTCACTAACAGCTGTAGTCGGCTGAGCTTGGCATCACCGGCCTCCATCCAAGGATCCATGGTTTTTCGAAACAGAACAGACGCGGCAGGGCCTACCATTTCTGCAAGCAATGTCTGCAGTTGTGACAGAATCAGGGCAACTTGCTGCTTTTCATGCTCGCTGATGATGTTCGCTGGCGATGGCGATGATGCTGTAGCGGCGTTTGAAGTCGCGTTTTCCAGTGTAGGAACGGGCGCAAGACTCAGTAGTTTAGGCTTGGCTGAGCGGATCGCTGTATTGATCAGCGAGTAATTGATATTTCGGTCTGTCATCAGCGCGAAGAGCGTATCTTCTGCGATCTTTACACCAATGAGCTGGCTCTCATCCATCTCGATGTAAACTTCGTTATGCTCTTGTCCTAGCGGTTGTATGCCCATAAGCATCTGTTCCATCATGCGCGCCGCACTGATGAGGTTGGCTTGAAGAAATTCAGGAAACGTGGAGGCTTGCATCTCACCGCTTTTAATTACACAGACGTGACGAACACCACCAAGGAAGTGAAAGTCGTTTAAAATATTCATCGGGCTAGTCCCACTGTAAAATATCTTCTACTTGCTGCTTTAAAGTGCGCGTAGACGTGCGTTGTGTGGAAAGTACGCCAAGTACTTGTTGATCTTCGATAAACACGGCTAGATTGCTACCTGTGGGGCTTTTAATCAGTATGCTGCGTGCGGTATCGAAAGCAGAGGCTGCTTGGAATGCGGGAACCATGCCTGCCATAAAGCCAATGTACTCCTCCAGCATAGGGTCATCCATGGAGGAGGTTAGAATATCCCCCATGCTATTGGTCAGCACAGCACCTTCCACGCCTTTAATCTTAAGAATATCTTCTACAATACTGTCTTTAATCACGACGTGTTCTCCGCGATAATCTGTTACTTCAAACGTTTCAGTGGATGACGGCTCTAAAGGCTGGCAGTCATGCAACGCTGATTTATTAAATTGCTCAGACCATGCTTCATCAGGGATCTGGTTATCCATTGCTGTTTTAACCAAAGACAGCATCTGTGTTCGATTGCGAGCATCGACAAAGCGAATATCCGCATCGATACCCAACTCTTCGGTCCATGCTTGGTAGTTAGCCAAGTTAGGCTCATTACGCAGATCTGAACGTGTAATTCCAATCACCAGTTTTGATCGTTGCAGGAGTGCGGCAAACTCGGTGGCGTAAAACTTCAAGTCGCGTTGCGGATAGTTGCGAGTGTTATCCAATAACAGCACGACACTTTTCGAGCTCGCTGCGAGGTGGTTGGTGAGCAGATCCCACATAAAGCTAAAACGTATCTGTCCAGGTGTGCCATATAGCTTCAGCTTGTGCTCTGAGGTTAGCGTGAGATCACCATAATCCAATGCAACAGTGGTTGTTTGCTTACGTGTGCCGGTAATGTCTGAGGCCTTGGCATCAGTCGTGAGGCTACCATTGTCGCTGAGTGTGGTGATGGCTGTGGTTTTACCTGATCCCACGGGACCAATAAAAATGAGCTTGTGATCAGTCACAGATACAGCACCTGTCTATGAGGTCTCGGTGAAAAGTTAATGATAATTACACTACAACTCTGTTACAGGTATATGACGGGTTATAAGGGTTGCTGCGACGGGCTTATGGTTGGAGCAGAGCTGGAAAAGATGAGTAATAATGGAGAGCCTTAGCTCTCCAATGCTTTTGTCAGGCGGTTTTTAGCTTCTATCCATTGCGACATGTATTGTGTGCTTTTGTGGTGATGGTGGCGCAGCATTAAACCCGTGAAGTTAGCGCGTCGATGAGCCGATAGTTGTTCAGTATCAAGCAGTAGCGCAATTCTAGCCCAGACAGCAGACTCGATTGCGTTTTTATCAAAGCGCGCCGCAAGCAGCGAAAAGCCTTGTTGTTGTGCATCTATCCAGTGGGTTTGTTCATGGTAAAGTTGCACAGCGGCTTGAATAAAGTCTGTTTCCTGATCGGCGACAGTGCCTGCCCAATGATCAGGGTTGTGGCACATTCCCTCAATACCAATAGAGGTGGTCACCGAGGGTGTTCCATTGCGCATAGCATCCAAAAGTTTGCCTTTAATGCCCGCGCCAAAACGTAATGGGGCAAGTAAAACGCGCGCCGATGCCATCACTTCATGGGCATCTTTCGCCCAGCCTTTGACTAAAAATCCCTCTTTTGCGTTATGCAGTGCCGTTGCTTTAGGCGGTGGATAGGCGCCATAAATATGGAGTTCTGCTTTGGGTAGTTGCTTACGTATTTGTGGCCAGAGTTGCTTTAACCATAAGACCGCATCCCAGTTAGGTGCATGACGAAAGTTGCCAATACTGACAAAGTGCTGACGCTCAGCAAAGTTAAGCGGTGGTCTTACCTTTTCCTCCAGCATAAAAGGGCAGTGTATTAACTGCTGCGGGGAAACGGCGAACGCATTTGTGAGTAGATCTAACTCGAAATCTGAAATCATCAGTGTTAAATCGCAACGGTAGATAGCTGCTATTTCACGCTGGGTTAGATCATTGATAGCCATGCGAGCATAAAGTGGCTCGGTTTGTGTGAGTGGGGCCAGATCAAGAGTTTTCTGATTCAGTTGCTCTTTTATCCATTGTTGGCGAGTATCTCTTAAGCTGTGCAGATCCTCAGTATCTAATAGACGCAACGCGTTGGGACACTGTTGCTCTACACGCCAGCCAAACTGCTCTTCCATCATAAAACGGTCAAAAAGCACCACATCCGGCGCTAATGCTTTCACCCAATGATCAAAAGAGCTGGCGTTTAGTTCGATGCTAACCTCATCGACCTCTAAAGCGGCTAAGTCAACGCGATGTTCACTGAGCGCTGCTGGGCTAGCAAAGGTAACCTGAAATCCTTTTTTCTTGAATAACTGGATAAAAGACAGCATGTGGTAACCCGCAGCAGAAGAGGCAGGTTCTGGCCAAACATAACCGATGATAAGCAATTTTTTCATAAAGGAATTTGTCAGCTATTGTATGAATTTAATCTGGGGTGAATTTTTTTGTCAGAGTTATTCTGGTCTAAACTGTAGTGAATATAGATGTTTTTAGCCAGTTGAAACTATTTGTTAGTTATCTTGGCATCTTTTGTTATTGGTAGCAGCGAGCTTTTCGTACATTCTTACATCCAATGTATGAATAATATAGCCCTGTTGGTTGTGTTCTAAGGGCTCATAAAGATAAGAACTGAGGAAATAGCCATGCCAAACTACAAAGCGCCGTTACGTGAAATACAGTTCGTGATGAATGAAGTGCTAGCGTCTGAACAGCACTACGCAAGCTTACCTGGATGTGAAGATGCAACCCCTGATATGGTGAATGCCATTATTGAAGAGGGTGCAAAATTTGCAGAGCGCGTTTTGGCTCCACTTAATCAGGTCGGTGATCAAGAAGGCTGTCAGTTCGATAATGGTAATGTAAAAACACCAGCCGGATTTAAAGAAGCCTACCAACAATATGTCGAGGGTGGCTGGCCTTCATTAGCACACGATCCTGCACATGGTGGTCAGGGGTTGCCAGAGTCAGTGGGTACCGTTATTAGTGAACTAGTTGGTACAGCTAACTGGTCTTGGGGTATGTATCCTGGCTTGAGCCACGGTGCGATGAATACCCTGCATGAGCATGGTACAGACGAGCAAAAGCACACCTACCTCACTAAGCTAGTCAGCGGTGAGTGGACAGGTACGATGTGTCTGACAGAACCTCATTGTGGTACAGACTTAGGTTTGCTGCGCACCAAAGCTGAGCCGCAAGCAGATGGCAGTTATAAAATTTCCGGTACTAAGATCTTCATCTCTGCCGGTGAACACGATATGGCTGATAACATTGTGCATATCGTTTTGGCTCGTTTACCGGATGCGCCTGCTGGCACGAAAGGTATCTCCCTGTTTATCGTACCGAAGTTTATGCCAGAAGGTGACGGCATTGGTGCACGTAACGGTGTTGCCTGCGGTTCGCTTGAGCACAAAATGGGTATCCACGGTAATGCGACATGCGTCATGAACTTTGATGCAGCAACAGGCTACTTGATTGGCCCACCAAACAAAGGTCTGAACTGCATGTTCACCTTTATGAATACCGCGCGTTTAGGCACAGCATTGCAAGGTTTGGCGCACGCAGAGTGGGCTTTCCAGAACTCATTGCCTTACGCAAAAGATCGTTTGCAAATGCGTTCACTAACAGGACCTAAAAACCCTGAGGGTGCTGCAGATCCAATCATCGTTCACCCAGCAGTACGTAACATGTTGTTGACGCAAAAAGCCTTTGCTGAAGGTGGTCGTGCGCTGATCTACTTCTGTGCGCAGTTGGTTGATAAGGTGAAGTTAGCGACGGATGAAGAGAAGAAGAGTGCTGATGCGTTGTTGGCTTTCTTAACGCCAATCGCGAAAGCCTTCTTGACTGAAACAGGCTTCGAATCAGCCAACCACGGTGTACAAGTTTACGGTGGTCATGGCTTCATCGCTGAGTGGGGTATGGAGCAGAACGTACGTGATTCTCGTATCTCTATGTTGTATGAAGGTACAACACAGGTACAAGCGCTAGATTTGTTGGGCCGTAAAGTACTGATGACCCAAGGTGAATCGCTAAAAGGCTTCACGAAGATTGTGCACAAGTTCTGTAAGGAAGAAGCGGATAACGCTGAAATGAAACCTTTTGTTGATCAGCTAACTACTCTCAATAAAGAGTGGGGCGATATCACCATGAAGGTCGGTATGAAGGCGATGCAGGATCGTGAAGAGGTTGGTGCAGCCGCAGTCGATTACTTAATGTACTCAGGTTATGTCACGCTGGCTTATTTCTGGGCGCGTATGGCACGTCAGGCGCAAGCAGCGCTCGCAGCAGGTACAGCAGAGGAAGCCTTCTATAAGGCGAAGCTAACAACGGCTCGATTCTACTTTGCACGTATTCTGCCTCGTACACGTTCACATGTAGAAATTATGCAGTCAGGCGCCGCTAACCTGATGGAAATGGACGTAGAGCATTTCGTATTCTAAACAGGGATAGGAAATGAAGATCCTTAAATATCGAGTGGGCCGTTGGCTTGCTCAGAAGTACCTAAACTATAAAGCCAGTCGCTATGAAAGACAGCGAGCTGTGCAACATACAGAATCTAAAGAGGGTGTAGATATGTCAGGTGTAAGTGCTGTTTTTGAAGAGATGAAAAACCGTTTCAATAGTGCAGCTGCTGCCGGTTTAGATGCAGTATTTCAATACAACATTGAAGACGCTGAACCGTACTTCGTTACGATTGCGAACGGTGAATGCGCTGTGGCACAAGGTGAGCATGATGAGCCATCGGTTACTCTGACGCTGGATTCTCAAACTCTGCAAGAAGTTATGTCTGGTGATACTGACGGAATGCAGGCATTCATGACAGGTCGTATCCGTGGTGACGGTGATATCATGTTAGCAACGCGTCTAACGGCGTTATTCCCAGTCGCATAATTGAACGTGTTAAAGCCAGATAACGCGTTATCTGGCTTCTGATTTTAAAGATAGATAGCTGCTATTATAAAAAGGCAGCTATGCTCGGACTTAGATTCCGCCCACACATAACAATAATCACTTAGGGGGCTGTTGATGGACTTTCCACGTGGTTCATGGATACCTGAAACGCTGAATCCAAACGGATACAAGACGGTGCTTGATGTTGTAGCTAGGCACTGTAAGTTATATGCAGATCGCCCAGCATTCACGAGTTTCGGTAGAACGCTAACATACGGTGAGCTGGATAAACTCGCAGACGCATTCGCTGTCTATATTCAAGAAGAAACCGACCTTGTCCCGGGTGATCGCCTGGCTATCCAGCTACCAAACTTAATTCAGTATCCTATCGTATTGTTCGGTGCATTGCGTGCAGGTTTGGTGATTGTTAACACCAATCCACTCTACACACCTAGAGAGCTAGAGCATCAATTTAATGACTCCGGTGCAAAGGCTTTAGTCATACATGCCAGTATGGCGCACAATGCCGAAAAAATAATTCATCGGACTCAGGTTAAACATATCTTCGTAACGCAGGTCGGAGATTTGCATGGCTTTATCAAACGTACTTTGCTAAACACCGCAATCAAGTACATTAAAAAAATGGAGCCTGATTACAATCTTCCGATGGAGCAGTCACTAAGACAGGCACTGATGAGTCGCTTAGGACAAAAGCCGAAACCGGTTGATGTTGCGACGGACGATACCGCAGTTCTTCAATATACCGGTGGCACAACAGGTGTATCCAAGGGTGCTATTTTAACGCATGGCAACCTAGTATCGAATATGTTGCAGGGAAGTGAGTTGATCGGTCGAGGTAAGTTAGATTGGGCCTCTACGACAATCGCACCTTTACCCCTGTACCATATTTATGCTTTTACGCTTTCCCTTATCGTGATGGAAGAGGGGGGGCATAGCGTCCTTATCGCGAACCCTCGAGATATTGCGGGCTTTATTAAAGAGTTACGTCGTTGGCAGATGACCAGTTTTATGGGTTTGAATACTTTATTCGTTGCGCTATGTAATCAAGATGATTTCAAAGCACTCGATTTCAGCCAATTACGCGTGACTATATCAGGTGGTATGGCACTGACTCATGCTGCAGCGGTACTTTGGGAAAAGGTAACGGGCTGCGACATTATGGAAGGCTACGGTCTGACTGAAACCTCGCCAGCTGTAGCGATCAATCCGCCGGGTCAGGTGATGGTAGGCACTATTGGCTGGCCTTTAGCTGAAACGGATGTACGCATCATAGATACGACAGGGCATGAAGCTGCAATCGGCAAACCAGGGGAACTCTGTGTCAAAGGGCCTCAGGTAATGCGGGGTTACTGGCAACGTGAACGTGAAACCCAAGCGAGTTTTACCGATGATGGTTACCTGATTACCGGTGATGTAGCGGTAAGAGAGGAGGATGGTCGTTTACGTATAGTCGATCGCGCTAAAGACTTGATTATCGTATCAGGCTTTAATGTCTATCCTAATGAGATAGAAGATGTTGTTACCTCACATGAAGGTGTTATTGAATGCGCTGCGATTGGGGTAAAAGATGAGCGCAGTGGCGAAGTACCTAAACTTTTCGTTGTGCGCAAAGATCAAGAACTCACCGAAAAACAGATTATTCATTGGTGTAAAGAGCATCTAACCAACTATAAAGTACCGCGCAGCATCGTGTTTGTGGAAGACTTACCTAAATCGAATGTTGGTAAAGTCCTACGCCGCAAACTTAAAGATGACACTGAAAAGGCTGAGGTCGCGTAAGGAAAACTCATGCCATTATCCAAACCTGAGCGTCGTAAGCATGCCCATCGCCGTCACATCAGCTGTGATGGCTTTGAACGGGCTGATGGCCTGTGGGATATAGAAGCGCGGATGACAGATATTAAATCTGAGCCAGTGGATAACCCTGAAAGAGGAGGGTATGTTTCCGCAGGCGAAGCCTTTCATGATATTAGTTTACGCGTAACCTTGGACAAACAGTTGCTTATTCACAAGGTAGAAGCCGCGATCGATGCTTCCCCTTTCACTATGTGTCCGGCCATTGTGGGTGCGTTTAAACAGCTAGAAGGAACGCGTATCGGCAGTGGTTGGTTGCAAGAAGCCAAAGCCCGTGTAGGGGGAGCGAAAGGTTGCACACATCTGCACGAGTTATTACCTGTGATAGCGACAACCGGTATTCAAGCCATTTGGCCGAGCTTGCGTGAAGATGTGATGCAGGCAGGAGCTAAAATGATGCTCAATAGTTGTCACACATGGGCAGAAGACAGTCAGGTAATTCAACGCTATCTTCCACAGCATTATAAAAATAAAACGTTTTCGTAGGAGTCTGTTATGAGCGGAGGGTTTATCTTAACCGAGCAGCAGGGTGCAGTATTGCAATTGACGATCAATCGTCCTCAGAAAAAAAATGCACTGACCCTAGATATGTATCAAGGCTTGATTGATGCGCTATGTGCTGCAGAAAAAGAGAAGGGTGTTCGAGCTGTCGTATTGACAGGTCAGGGCGAAAGTTTTTCAGCAGGTAACGATATTATCGATTTCGTAGCGGCAGCTAATAAGCCCGATAAAGTTGCCTTACCTTTGACTTTTCTGCAAACGATTGCGAACTTCAGTAAGCCATTAATTGCTGCGGTGTCAGGTGATGCGATTGGGATTGGAACCTCGATGCTTCTGCACTGCGATCTGGTCTACTGCACGGAAACTACCCGTTTTCAACTCCCCTTTGCGCGATTAGGTCTAGTGCCAGAAGGTGGAACCAGTTTATTGCTCCCTCAGCAACTAGGGCACCGATTGGCTTTTGAACTCTTAGTAGTAGGTGACCCTATCAATGGTAATAGAGCGCAAGTTTTGGGGTTAGCCAACGAGGTTGTTAATGAGCCGTTAGATAAGGCGCTGCAAATGGCCTCGAAGTTAGCGAATATGGCACCTGAAGCGGTTAGCTTGAGTAAACAGATGTTGAAACAGCATCAAAAAGATCTACTTCAGAGCGTATTAGTCGAAGAAGTTGAGCAATTCGCGAAGCGATTGAGTTCAGCGGAAGCGAAAGAAGCGTTTAGCGCTTTTATAGAAAAACGCCCCGCAAAGTTTTCTTGAAGTAAACCGGACGCACCTTAGCGTATTCCACACATCCCTGGTGGAAACTCCACTTTGTAGCCGCTTGCAGGTCTTTAGCAAATACTAAAGCCGGAGCGGTTTTTTTATTTTTAGCTGAGATGGCTCGGTTTTAATAATGAACCATGGCAACTATGGTTTTTTTTGCTATTTATTTAGCAGTTTAAAATTTCTTTTATTTCATTGGCTTAATTTTGAATGAATTAAAGTGTTATCGATGTGGGACTTTTTTGTTATTGAAGAAAAAGGTATTAAAACTAATATGAGTGCCATATTGATCTGAGATTGACTATGCTAGGATCAGAGCAAATAACCCGATAATAAAAGGTAAGGGGCGAGTCGGTATGAAGATACTTGTCGCAGTCAAGCGAGTCATTGACTACAACGTTAAAGTCCGTGTTAAGTCGGACAACAGTGATGTTGATTTAGCTAACGTAAAGATGGCTATGAATCCATTCTGTGAAATCGCAGTTGAAGAAGCGGTACGCCTAAAAGAGAAAGGCGTAGCAACAGAGGTGGTTGTAGTTTCTATTGGCTCAAAAACATGCCAAGAGCAGATTCGTACAGCATTAGCGCTGGGTGCAGATCGTGGTATCCAAGTTGAAGCTGAAGATGGTTTGGATTCTTTAAGTGTTGCCAAACTATTAGCAAAAGTTGTCGAAGCTGAACAGCCAGGTTTAGTGGTACTTGGTAAACAGGCAATCGATTCTGATAACAACCAAACAGGTCAGATGTTAGCGGCTCTGTTGGATCGTCCACAAGCGACTTTTGCTTCTGAAGTGGCGGTCGAAGGTGACAAAGTTAAAGTAACACGTGAAGTCGATGGTGGCTTGCAGACCCTTGAGTTAGCAATGCCTGCGATTATTACGACGGATTTACGTTTAAATGAACCGCGTTACGCTTCACTACCTAACATCATGAAAGCTAAGAAAAAGCCGTTGGATGTTAAAACACCTGAAGAACTCGGTGTTGAAGTGAAAAAAACCGTTACGCTTTTAAAAGTTGAAGCTCCAGCTCAACGTAAAGCAGGTATCAAAGTGGCTTCTGTTGCAGAGCTGGTAGACAAACTGAAAAATGAAGCGAAGGTGTTGTCATGAGTATTTTAGTAATCGCTGAACATGATAATCAGAACTTAAAGCCTGTTACGCTAACCACAGTAGCAGCAGCGCTAAAAGTAGGCGGTGATGTTGATCTATTGATCGCAGGTAAAGGTTGCCAAGCGGTAGCTGAACAAGCAGCGGCAGTTGCTGGTGTACGTAAAGTGCTTGTCGCAGATGATGCGGCTTATGAACATCAACTTGCTGAAAACATGAGTAAGCTGGTTGTTTCTATCGCTGATGGTTATACGCATATTTTCGCGCCTTCTACTTCTAATGGTAAAAATACGCTGCCACGCGTTGCCGCTTTATTAGACGTGAACCAGTTGTCAGATATCAGTGCTGTTGTGAGTGCAGATACATTCCAGCGTGCTATCTATGCAGGTAACGCGATTGCAACGGTTCAGTCTAGCGACACTGTTAAAGTAGCGACTGTTCGTGGTACGGCATTTGACCCTGTTGAAGCAACGGGCGGTAGCGCAGCAGTGGAAGCAGTATCAACAGCGTCTACTTCCGCTGAAACAAGCTTCGTAGGTGAAGAGTTAGCGAAATCGGATAGACCTGAATTGACAGCGGCTTCTATCGTAGTATCCGGTGGTCGTGGTATGGGCAACGGTGAAAACTTCGGATTACTCTACTCATTGGCCGATAAAATCGGTGCAGCGGTGGGTGCATCCCGTGCAGCTGTCGATGCGGGCTTCGTACCAAACGATATGCAAGTAGGTCAAACCGGTAAAATGGTTGCGCCTGAACTTTATATCGCAGTGGGTATTTCGGGTGCGATTCAGCACTTGGCAGGTATGAAAGACTCTAAAGTGATTGTTGCCATCAACAAAGATGAAGAAGCTCCTATTTTCCAAGTCGCAGACTATGGTTTGGTTGCTGATCTGTTTGATGTAGTGCCTGAACTCGAAGCGGCTTTATAAGCCACTTTTCTAAGACAATCCCCCATTTGATAGGCCATATGCTTAAATATGGCCTTTTTTTATGCAATAAAAAAAGCCCTGCTAGGCAGGGCTGAAAATAGCGTGTATTAACGTGATCTTAGTCTTTTCCAGATAGGTGTCTGAGAAGCTAAGATTAAGATAATCACACTAAAGAGAGTTATGGATAAAGGACTCGAAAACAGGTTGCTGAAGAAAAGCGACAGATCTTCGCGGTCTGAAATAATTGCTCGACGCCAGTTTTCATCCATTAAACGGCTTAAGATGACCCCTAAGATAACCGGGCCAACCTGATAGCCGTAGAGCTTCATAAAGTAACCCAGTACACCAAATCCAAGCATCCACCAGATATCAGCGAGTGAGTTGTTGATTGCATATGATCCGACAATAGATAACAGGAAGATCATAGGAATCAGAATACCTTTAGGGCACTCAACAATTTTAGAGAATAGCTTAATCCCAGTAAGGCCGAAGATCAGAAGGAAAATGTTTGCTAATGTCAGGTTACCTACGGTGAACCAGAACATATCCGGCTTTTCAACCAGCAGAAGAGGGCCTGGATTGAGTCCGTGTATAAAGAGGGCTCCAATAAATACTGCCGTTACCGCATCACCCGGAATACCTAATGTGAGCATCGGTATGTAAGCACCACCGACCGCGGCATTGTTCGCACTTTCCGGCGCGATTAAACCTTCTTTAGCGCCTTGACCAAACGGTACTTCAGGATTCTTAGTGATACGTTTTGCATGGTCATAAGCCATTAGCGCAGCGATATCGCCACCGGTACCAGGTAGTGCACCAATGATGACACCCAGTGACGAACTTTGCAGGCTTAAAGGTAGGTATTTCTTAACATCGGACCAAGACGGGATGATTTTATCCAGTTTTTGCTTCATGGCTGTTTTATCCATGTGGTGCAACTGGGTCAAGGCTTCAGAGATACCAAACATGCCGATCATAACGGCAACTGGGTTAATGCCGCTCCAAAGTTCTACAACACCGAATGTGAAACGCTCTTCAGCGGTCAACGGGTCGAGTCCTACGGTACCAATCAACATACCTAAGGCACCCGCGAAGATCCCTTTAGCAAGACTGTCGCCTGACAGTGAGCCAACTAGCATAATGCCAAGAATACCTAGCATCATATAATCACGAGGTTGGAAGGTTAGGGCAAATTCACTCACCATAGGTGCAGCAATCGCCAGTACAAAAATACCAACAAATCCACCAATGACCGACATGATGGTTGATAAACCAATGGCACGTCCAGCGTCACCCTTTTGAGCCATAGGGTAACCATCTAACGCTGTAGCAATAGCCGAGGGGGCACCAGGTATATTAAGAAGGATAGCCGTACGCGAGCCACCGTATACACCACCCATGTAGATACCTACCATGAGGCAAAGAGCATTATCTACGTTCCATGAAAAGGTAAACGAGATAAGAATAGAAACGGCCATAGTAACGGACAGGCCAGGGATAGCACCGATATAGATACCTAAAAAGGTACCTAATGCTGTTAAACCTAAGAGCTGTGGTGAAACCCAAGATTCAGCAAAATAGTGGAATGCTTCCATCATGATCATTTTCCTCCAGCACTAAAGAGATGGGCGATCATCGACATGATTTCACGTTCAGGAACGATCCCCTCGGGTAACACAACTTTGAATACAAGGCGAAAAACGATGTAAATGAGAACCAAGGAGAAGGCAGAGAGCATAACTGTTTTAATGGCGTTTGATTTATGCAGCAGCTTAATCGTTAAAAATAAGAAGCCAAAGGCTGTCAAAATAAAGCCAAGCTTTTGTAATACGACCGCAAAAATAAGAATGATGCCAATCATGACTGCCACAGTGACGGGTAGTATCTGTTGGGTAAAGTCAGCAAACGTAAATTGAGTCGTTGATGGTTGGCGAGCGCTTTTTACGAAAGCAATGCAGGAACCAATCACCATAATAGCACTGGCCGCTAAAGGAAATGCGCCTGGTGAGCTTAACGCCGTAAAACCAGAAATGAGGTAAGCCTGCCACAGCAAGAACAAGCTAAAGACCAGCATGAGGAAACTAAAGACTGTTTCACCTGGTTTTTTCTGGTGAATAATCTCAGACATGTTGCTTCCTTTTTTCTTATATGTTGAACAAAAAACCGGAGTTATGCTTGATGCAAGACTCCGGTTGGTTTTTCACACTAAGCCGCTATATCTGCTTAGTTTTTACGTTTGATACCAAATTCTTCCGGTGATTTCTTAGCGAAACCAGCATCGTAAACGATCCAAGAAGAAACAGAACGGTAGTTATTTAGGAATGTTTTAGCTTCGTCGCCAGCAATGTTCATGATGCTGAAACCACGTTTTTTCATCAGGTCAACGAAGTCAGGGTTTTGTGCACCTTCATGGTACGCCTTAACAAGTTTAGAAACCGCTTCATCAGGTGTGCCTTCTTTTACGAATACACCGAAGAATGGTCCCCATGGTAGGTA
>DAIRSP010000037.1:0-20039 GCA_036804365.1 Neptunomonas sp.
TTTCCCAAGTGATGGCAAACCCAGCCTTGTTGCAGAGTAAGATGGCGTTGGATGCGGGTATTGAACTACCGATAAACATGCTTAAAGCGCTTCCGGATTACAATCCTCAACAGATTGAAAGTTTGAAGGCATTGGGTTTTATCACAGAAGATGGCAGCTTCTATAAGGTTAAACTGCATGTTAAAGATGGCAAGGCAGAGCTGAACGATCAGCCGCTACCTATGTAATCAACCCGAGTCGTTACCTTGTTTTCACCAGAAATAGTCGTTGGCTATTTCTGGTGATTATCTTTTTGTAAAAATCGAATAAGACGCAGAAAACTGAGGCTGAAATGCCCAATTGCTGCTAGCACCAGCCCAACACCTACGCAGATGATACCGAAGAGTGCTAAAAGCTCCTGACGGAGTGATTGTCCAAATAAGTACTCGGCCATGATGACCATTAGCAGGCCTAGCATGCAGATGCCAAATCCGCTAATCAATAGAATCAGGTTTTGCTGAGTATTATCAGCCTGTCGCATGATTCGCTTGATGATTTTAGACCAGTTCATACACGTTGTAGCAATGCTAAGTTGACATGGAAAGTCAGCTCAAAAGGCACTGATGAGAGTAAAGCCTCTTGCTTATCGTGCGGCATTCGTTGGCTGTGTGGCGTCATATCTAGTAACGCTTGAATCTCTTCTTTAGTGTTCAGAGTAAAGCTAAATTGAAGCGTATCATGTTTTAAACATTCAAAATGTGGTTTGAGATCGCTAATAGGATCAAAATCTGAAGGTTTTATTTCGCTATAAATCGTCTGGCGTAACTCAATTAAATGCTCTTTTGCTGGCCATACAAGCAATAAAAGACCTTGTGGCTTGAGTGCATTAGCAAACGCCTCGGGCATTAACCGACTGAACATGACAAGCAGCATATCCTGACTATGTTGCGGAATCGGCATCTGAGCCCCTGAAGCAACCAGCCAATTGATCTCTTTTGAACGTCGGCAAGCCGCTTTGATGGCATGTTTTGATATATCGAGCCCAATGATGCTCGCTTGTGGAACGGCATCGGCAACCTGCTGGGTGTAGTAACCCTCTCCGCAGCCCATGTCCAGTAGCTTGGGTTGAGGTATGTCGCTCAGTGCATTGGAGACTTCGGTACACACTTGCTCGGCTAAAGGGCGATAGTGCTGCTTATTTAAAAACTCAGTACGAGCGTTAACCATCTCGGGATTATCTCCCGGATCTTTGGAGCGTTTACGCTGTACAAGCAATAGGTTCCAATACCCTTGCTTTGCTTTATCAAAGCTATGATTGTTTTCACAGCGCAGGGTTTTATTGTCACTGCTGAGTAGGACATTGCAGACTGGGCAGGCCAATTGAGCGACTCTTGAATCCTGCATCTTAAGACACCAGTAAACGTGCAAGTACGTTTTCGTAAATATCGCTGAGTAGGTCGAGGTCTGCTGCTTTAACGCGTTCATCCACCTTGTGAATGGTCGCGTTCACAGGGCCAAGTTCAACAACCTGAGCACCCGTGGGTGCAATAAAGCGACCATCCGATGTGCCGCCCGAAGTTGAAAGCTCGGTCTCGTAGCCTGTGACCTCGCGAATGGAGGTTTGAACTGCGCTAACCAAACTGCCTTCCTCAGTAAGGAATGGGTTGCCTGACAGAATCCAATCAATATCCCAGTCTTGCGTATGTTTATCTAAAATGATGCGCACACGATCTTTGAGTTCATCCGCTGTGACTTCGGTGGAGAAACGGAAGTTAAAATCGATAACAACGTCGCCAGGTACCACGTTGGTAGCGCCTGTTCCAGAATGGATGTTTGAAATTTGGAAGCTGGTGGCGGGGAAGTAATCATTCCCCTGATCCCATTCGGTCGCAGAGAGTTCAGCTAATGCTGGCGCTGCTTCATGAATAGGGTTTCGAACAAGATGAGGATAGGCAACGTGCCCTTGGATTCCTCGGACTTTTAGCTTGCCACTCAGGGAGCCCCGTCGGCCGTTCTTAATAATATCACCGACTTTTTCAGTACTAGAGGGTTCACCCACAATGCACCAGTCGATCTTTTCATTACGTGCTTCTAAATGCTCAATTACACGCACGGTGCCATTAATAAATGGCCCCTCTTCATCACTGGTAATCAGTAAAGCAATTGAACCCTGATGATCGTGGTGATGGTCTATAAAACGCTCTAGGGCGGTCATGAAGGCAGCAATACTGCCTTTCATATCAGCCGCACCACGTCCATATAGATAGCCTTGACTAATGGTAGGCTCAAAGGGTGGATGAGTCCATTGCTCTACCGGGCCGGTTGGGACAACATCCGTATGGCCAGCAAAGCAGAATACAGGCCCCGTTGTTCCACGGCGCGCCCAAAGGTTGGTCGTGTCTTCAAAAACTAAGCGTTCTATTTTAAAACCTAGGGCTTCAAGTTTGCTAATCATCAGCTCTTGGCAACCCGCATCCTCTGGGGTAACTGACTGGCGGGAAATAAGCTCTTTGGTAAGTTCGATAGTAGCAGAAGAGAAAGACATGGTGCGCTCCGAAGTGGCAGAGGTAAAAGCGGGACCAGTGAAATGCTGGCCCCGTTGTCGCTAAACGCTTAGTTGTGCTTGTGCAATTCAGCGTTCAGTTCAATGGCGGACTTATTGGTTTTAACTTCAATGCGGCCATTTTGAGAGTTGCGACGGAACAGTAAGTCAGATTGCCCCGCAAGTTGTCCAGCTTTAACGGTCTCTACTTCGTTGTTTTGATCATCGAGCAAAGTGACTTTAGAGCCGCCAGTGACGTAAAGTCCTGCTTCGATGGTACAGCGATCTCCTAGAGGTAAGCCTAGACCTGCATTGGCACCTAACAGACAGTTTTCACCGACAGAGATAATCACATTGTTGCCGCCAGACAGTGTACCCATCGTTGAGCAGCCACCGCCTAGATCAGAACCGTTGCCAACCACAACACCTGCAGAGATTCGGCCTTCAACCATGCTCACGCCGAGTGTGCCTGCGTTGAAGTTGATAAAGCCTTCATGCATTACCGTGGTACCCTCGCCAACGTAGGCGCCTAAGCGGATACGTGAAGCATCACCGACACGAATACCGGCAGGGACAACATAGTTCGTCATTTTCGGGAATTTATCCACCGATTGAACATCAAGAACGCGACCCTGTGCCCGCGCAGCCAGTTGGCGGCGAGAAAGATCTTCTAACGCTACAGCCCCTTCATTTGTCCAAGCCACGTTGGGTAATAGACCAAACATGCCAGATAAGTCAGTGCCGTGCGGCTTCACAAGACGATGCGAAAGTAGAGCTAACTTTAGGTAAACTTCAGGTGTCGTTGCAGGGGCAGAATCGGTTTCCAGTATGGTGACGACCATCGCTTGTTGCGTACCTTTAAGGATCTCAACTACTTCAGCCTGGTCTTCTGCATCAACGCTTAAAAAGGCGGCTTCGAGCTCTTTCAGTTGGGCTTCGCAAATTTCAATAGCCGCATCGCCACCCTCGTATTCAAGTTTGGCTGCAATGGCAGCAATCAGTTCATCTGACGGATTCAGTACGGGTTTGTTGTAATAAATTTCCAGCCAGTCACCGGTTGAAGATTGGGTGCCGATACCCAGTCCGAATGCAAAATAGCTCATGATCTACTCCGTTTATGACGTCTGATTTTTAAAAATGTGTAAATAGTCTGCTTCCTTAAAACCTACATGACGCTGTACAGGAGTCTCTAGTACAGGGCGTTTGATAATGGCAGGAAACTCTAGCATCAAGGCACGAGCTGAGCTCGAATCGATGCTTGTTTTAATCTCATCAGGTTGTTGACGCCAAGTGGTTCCGCGGCGATTTAGCAGCGTTTCCCAACCTAACTCAGCAATCCACTGATCTAATAGTACTTCTGGTAAGCCATCGATGCGAACGTCATGAAAGTTATGGTTGATGTCGTGGCTATCCAACCATTTACGTGCTTTCTTGACGGTGTCGCAATTCTTGATGCCGTACAGGGTGATACTCATGCTGACTTGTCCGCAATAGACTCCACGAAACGGCGAATCCGTTGCGCACCCTCCACGCACTCTTCCAAGGTGGCAACGAGTGCCATACGCACATAACCTGCACCAGGAACGCATCCATCGACTTCGCGAGAAACGTAACGGCCCGGTAGTACGGTCATATTTTGTTGGGCAAAAAGTTGCTGCGCGAAAAGATCATCTGCAATAGGGGTTTTAGCCCACAGGTAAAAACTGGCATCGGGTAAAGAGACATCCATCACAGGGGATAGAATTTCGATAACCCGCGCAAATTTTTCGCGGTACATATCGCGATTCGCTTTGACATGCGTTTCATCCTGCCATGCAACAGTCGATGCAATTTGATGCTGAATCGGCATAGAGCAACCGTGGTAGGTGCGATATTCAAGGAATGGGCCGAGTAGCTTGGCATCGCCGGCGATAAAGCCTGAACGTAAGCCGGGTAAGTTAGAGCGCTTTGATAAACTATGCATGACGACACACTTATCGAAATCATGTCGGCCTATTTTGGCACAGACCTCTAGCAATCCCACAGGTGGGTTAGCTTCATCGAAATAGAGTTCCGAATAACACTCGTCAGAAGCGATAATGAAATTGTGCTTGTCCGCTAATCCAATCAGCTTTTCTAAGGTGTCTGCATCCGTGACTGATCCGGTAGGGTTGCCCGGTGAGCAGATATAAAGCAATTGGCAACGTGCCCAAATCTCGTCAGGCACAGCATCATAATCAGGTATGAAGTGGTTATCAGCGGTGCAATTTAGGTAGTAAGGCTCGGCACCTGACAAATAAGCTGCACCTTCATAAATTTGATAAAAAGGGTTAGGCGATAAAACGAGTGCCCCTTCAACTCTGTCTACAGCCGCTTGAGTGAAAGCAAAAATGGCCTCACGGGTGCCATTCACAGGAAGAACATGCTTGTCGGCGGTGAGTGTATTGGGCGCTAAATGAAAGCGCTCTAGACACCAACTAGCGATAGCTTCACGAAGCTCAGGGATGCCTTTAGTGGTTGGGTAGTTTGATAAAGCCCCTAAATTGTCAGCTAAGGCTTTTACAACAAATGCAGGCGATGCGTGCTTAGGTTCCCCAATTGAAAAGGCGATATGTGGCATATCGGCGGGTGGTGATACTTGCGCTTTAAGCGCAGCCAGTTTTTCAAAAGGGTAGGGTTGCAGTCGCGCTAGTTCCCGGTTCATACACTCTTCCTGCTTCGGCCTGAGGCAATGTTCAAAATGACGGAAAATTATACCGGATACGACCGATTCTATTAAGCCTTTCCTTCCATTCAGAACTTTATTACTAGGAAATAACTCGGATTTAGTTCTCTAAAAGATGAAATAAGCCTCTAGGTCTGATTCCAGAGGCTAAAAATACTAATCGACCTGCTTGAGTTCGCCATGATGCAGTCTGAGCCCCATGGCGGCTTTGCCTCTTTCTAGCACCGTCAAAATGGCCGGCACAAAGAGTAAAATCAACAGAGTTCCGTAGCCTAATCCAAAGACAATCGATGTCGCCATAGGGATTAAGAACTGAGCCTGAAGAGAGGTTTCGAACAAAATGGGCGTTAAACCCGCAATGGTGGTTAAAGAGGTTAGAAGCACCGCACGCAACCGCTGACAGGCAGCCTCTTCAATTGCTTCTTCAACCTCCATGCCCTCACTGCGCAATTTTTTATAGAAACTCACTAAAACGATCGAGTCGTTGATCACGATTCCTGAGAGTCCAAAAAAACCAAACAGAGATAGGATGGTGAGATCCAGCCCTGACACATAATGGCCTAAAATTGCGCCGGTCAGCCCCAGAGGAATGGCCAACATAACCGTGATCGGCCAACTGTACGAGGCGAATACCCAAGCAAGAATAATGTAGATCAGAAGCAGTGCAATGAATAAGCCAAACTTCATATCCGCCAAGGTTTCGCGCTGATTTTTATTTTTGCCTTCGAAGCTGGCCTCAATCCCATATTTGCCAAGCACATCATCGAGTTTACCTGTTTCAAGGTCGGCGATGATCTCGTTCGCATTGGCGTTGGCCTCATCTAGGTCTGCAGATACGTTGATCGCAATTTGACCATTAATACGTTGCAATGTATCGACACCCTTTTGAGGTATGAAGGTGACTATATTAGATAGCGGTGACGTTGCACCATTCGGTAATACAATCGGCAAGTACTCTAATGCCCCTAGTCGGTCTCTATCCTCATCGGGTAAGCGCACTCGAACAGCGACTTCATCTTGGCCATTATAAAAACTCTGGATTTCCAAACCATCAAATGCCGCGCGTAACTGCCTACCAACCTGCTCTAGCTTCAAGCCTGTTGCTTCGCCCTCTGGGGTTAGTTTGTAGATTAACTGCGATTTACCAAAGGGCAGGTCGTCATCGATATTGGTCAATCCCGCGTATTGCTTGAGAATACCTTGTATCTCTAACGAGGCTTTCTTCAGAATGTTAATGTCTGATCCGGATAGCTTAATCTCGATAGGTTTGCCCCCAGGGCCTGATGAGGATTGGTCGATAGAAAACTTCTCGATGCCAGCGGGGAGTTGAATACGAGTGCGCCACTCTTTAATAAAGGCTTTGTTGGTGACGGTCCGGCTATCGATTGGCACCATTTCAACATATAGCGAGCCAAGTTCATCGCCGTTTCTAGGTGTGGCACCTGAGCGCGGAAAGTTGGCCATACCGTACTCTCGGAACGCGACCTTCACAAGTTTGCCACCTAACGCGCGATCAGTTTGCTGAAGCGTGTCATCCAGATGGGCAATAAAATGATGGATCTGTTGGCTATCGGTACCCGCAGCGAACTGCACGTTGGCGGTGAAAACTTCACGTTCTACATCGGGGAAGAAGTTAAACTTCAATCGTCCGCCTGCCAGTAGCCCAATTGCTATGATAAAAATGCCGAAAGCCGTAGCCAGCGTTGCCCAACGAAACTTAATGGCAGTGCGCACGACATTTCGGAATAAGTGGTCTCGGAAGTGACTAATTTTCGCATCTATCTTAATGCGAATAGCGGATGGATTTAGGTCTGCCTTGCTGCGCAAACTATGATGCAAGTGACCTGGCAATATCAAGAAGCACTCAAACAGTGACGCCACAATAACGCAGATAACCACGATAGGAATATCGATTAAGATATTGCCTATAGTACCGCCAATAATCAGCAGAGGTAAAAAAGCCGCAACGGTTGTGAGTGATGAAGCGATAACAGGGGAGAGCATACGGTTGGCTCCGCCGATTGCGGCGGATAGGCCACTTTCACCTCGCTGAATGTGTGTCAGCGTATCTTCACCGACCACAATCGCATCATCCACGATAATCCCCAGCGCCATAATCAGACCAAACAGACTGATCATGTTGATCGATCCCCCGATCATATAAAGCACAGCCAGTGTGGCCATAAAGGAGACAGGAATACCGAGTGTGACCCAGAAGGCGACTCGCGCATTTAAGAAGAGGAACAGAATGGCTATGACGAGCACTAAGCCCCCTAAACCATTTTTGAGTAGTAAGTCGATACGATCCTGCACCTGCATCCAGCGCTCATCGTAGACGACTAGGTCGACACTTTTTGGCAGATCAATCCGAGCATTGGTGATCCACTTATCGAAAATAGCGGCTGATTTGAGGGTGTCGTCATTTTCGGTTCGCTGTAAGGTGGCTAAGATAGCCGGTTGGCCGCGATAGCTTAGCTCAACTTGACTGTCTTTGGCCTGCCACTGGATATCGGCAATATCACCTAATTTAACCAAGCGCCCTGATGCGTCAGAGATCAGGGGTAGCTGCTGAAATCCTTCAACATCCCGTTGTTGGCTTAAGCTACGGATAAGTCTTGAACCTTCGCTTTTTGCCGCCGTACCTGCGGGAAGGTCGACACTGCGTTGTGCGACATTGTTGGCAATATCATTTAATGACATGCCTAGTGCATGAAGTTGTTCAGAGGGTACCTGAATGGATATCTCCTCATCGGGCATACCTGTAAAGGCGATTTTCCGTACCCCTTTATCAAGGAGTTCTTGTTCAAATCGACGAGCTAGAACACGTAGTTCAGTTAGTGATGCATCAGGTGAGGTGATCAACATCGATGCAATGGTATCGTAGCGAACAACGCGCTGAATGACGGGCTCCTCAGCATCATCGGGCAAGCTAGAGCGGATGCTGGCGATCTTCTGCTTTACTTCATCGAGCGTATATTGCACATCGGCGTGATCGAGCAGTTCAATTCGAAGCGAAGCGCTGCTTTGTCGACTGGTAGAGATGATTCTATCGATGCCATTAATCGAGCGAATCTCCTGCTCGATAGGTGAAACCACGGACCGCTCAACGTCCTCTGCTGCTGCGCCGCTCCAAACAACGCTGACGGTAATGACATCTAATTCAAAGGTTGGGAAAAACTGCGTGTTAAGTTTTTTAATGCCCCACACACCGCCGAGAATCATCAAAATCATCAGCAGGTTTGCCGCAACACGATGCTGGGTAAAAAGCGATATAGTGCCTTGTATTGATCCCTGATGAGTCTGCATGATTACTCCGTTACTTTGACTGGGAGGGCACTAATAGCATTCGGTAACTGAGTCACGAGTAATTGTTCACCTTCGGCTAATTGCTCAGAAGTGACTAATACGCGAGAGGCTCCATTAGGGGCATGAATATCGCCGATTTTGGTTACAGTCACCGCTTCTAACAGGTTATTAACCACCCGGTATGCCCTATCCGTGCCGTATAGTGCCTCAGGAGGAATCGAGATGAGATTGGTAACAGCAGGTAAAACTAGGCGAATCGACAAAGTCCGGCCTGGTTCAGGCTTGAGTGGCAGCGAGGTTATATTGAAAAGGGCATCGACGCCCGCTTTAGCATTAGTGGCTGAACTCGCAAGCTTTGACAGTTGAAGATACAAGGTTTCGCCGTCAAGCTGTGAAGACGCGGCCAAGGGTTGCTGATTGAGTAAGGCTTTACGGATCATCGCTAACGAGCGCGATGGTAATTGTGCCCGAATCTGTAACTGGTTTGGGTCATAGAGTGTCAGCAGGGTGTCGCCTGTTTTAATACGATCGCTTTTGGCAATATTCACGCTCGCAATGCGTGCAGGGAACGGGGCGACAAGGCGAGTGCGCTCTAAATCTAGTGCTGCGGTATCACGTAATGCTTGGCTTTTTTCTAAATCAGACGTCAGTTGATCTCTCTGGGCTGGATAAGTATCCACGGCCTGCTGGCGACTGTTGAGCGATAACGCTTGCTGGTGGAGCGACTTTCGAGCGTTGTCTAACTGATCATCGGAACCAACCTTGCGACTCTTTAAATCCTGATAGCGAGCAACCGTTTTAGTCGCGAGACTGTATAGATTGCGCTCAATTTGCAGCGCTTCTTTATTCGCTTCATGTTGAATGTCAGCCGCTTTGAGCTTGGCTTGGGCACTTTTAAAGTCTGCTTCACGTTGCTGTAAAATTAACTGGGCATCGCGCGGGTCTAATTGGACGAGAAGATCGCCTTCAGCGACCTCCGCTCCTTCACTCACGGCCACTTGAGCAACATAGGCTGTCACGGCAGAGGAGACATCCACAAGTTGCGGAGATTCTACTTGACCGTAAAGGATCAATTCAGGCTGGTAACTGGCAATTTTTACTGGCTCGGTTTGTACGTTCCAACGCTTTTCTACAACAGGACGGGAGGGGGCTTTGGGTTTACTGTTTTTTAGATAGCTGAAACTGACAACGGCAACAGCAACAATCAGCAGTGGCAGAATCCATTTGATATGACCTGATAAACCTTTTTGTGTAGTTTCTGACATCGTTGCGCAACCCTTGTCCCTGTCATAGTGTTCAGGATAAAAAATAATGAGAGTATATTAGCGTATTGTTATGGATAGAATGCGGCCTTATTCAAAAGAACCACAGTTATTTTACGTAACTTTACAAAAACTAGATGCGTGATACGGTATAAACTTCACTTTAGTCTAATCTAATGGGTCTAGACTCCAATACAGCTGCTCTAATAAGAAACCATAACAAAGGGATGAAGTGTGCGTACAAAATCATTTTTAGGGCTTAATGCCAAAGGGTTTCACAAGGTTGTTTATCATGAGTGGGGCAGTGAAGATAACGAGCGGGTAATCGTTTGTGTACATGGGTTAGCCAGAAATAGCCGTGATTTCGATGAGATTGCCAAGGTGTTAAGCCGTGAATATCGTGTAGTGTGCCCTGATATTGTCGGGCGTGGAGCGAGTGATTGGTTAGCCGATCCACAGGGCTATGCGATTCCCCAATACCTGTCTGATATGACAGCACTGATCGCTCGTTTAGGCGTTGATCAAGTGGATTGGCTGGGCACCTCTATGGGCGGCATTATTGGAATGGCGCTCGCTTCCTTACCTAATAACCCTATTAGAAAACTGATTCTGAATGATATTGGGGCTTTTGTTTCTAAAGAGTCTTTACAGCGGATAGGCGGTTATCTGATCCCTGCGGCTTATGCCTCTTTAGAGGATGCTGTCGCAGGGATGAAAGTAACCTACCCGGCGCTCAAGCATCTCAATGAAGGTCAGTGGGCACACCTTGCAAAATGTGGTTATCGATTAGACGGGGGTGTGTGGACGCAGCATTATGATCCTGCTATTGGTGATATGACTCGGGCAGCTGCCGTTATGGATGTTGATTTATGGCCCTTGTGGCGTGCTATTCAATGCCCTCAGTTACTTATTTGGGGTGAGACATCCGATGTCTTATCCGCATCAACCGTTCAGCAGATGCAGGCTGAAAATCCTAGTATGACGCTCTACTCAATACCGGATACGCCGCATGTGCCTTCTTTGATGGAAGATGAGCAGATTAAACAGGTGTCAGAGTGGCTTCGCACTCACTAATAGCAAAAAAGGAACTGTATGAGTTTACTACCTGAATGGCCAAAAGATCAGTTATGCCTATCTCATCAAGAACGTGCCGAAGCCGTTGGCGCGGTGCAAAATGCGTTCGCCTCTGCATTAGCATCACTTAAAGTGGATATAGGCCTGGTCGAAATGTTTGAGGCGCTGTATGTGCCGTTAGGCGCATGGTTGGTTAAGCGTAAAAATCAGCAAACTGGCCCTTTAGTTGTAGGTATAAATGGCGCGCAAGGCGCAGGAAAGTCGACACTGTTTAACTTAATCGAGGTCATTCTGAGTGAGGGCTTTGGATTAAAAGTGGTTGGGTTCTCGTTAGATGATTTGTATAAAACGCGACATGAACGTGAGCGTCTAGCAGAGATAGTCCATCCATTATTAATCACTCGTGGTGTGCCGGGGACTCATGATGTTCAGCTAGGTATAGATATTATTAATTCGCTGAAAGCGGGCGACCCCGATAAACCAACCAAAATACCGGTGTTCGATAAATCGATTGATGATCGCTGCCCGCCATCAGTCTGGCAAGAGTGGGTTGGTCCAGTGGATGTCATCGTATTCGAGGGGTGGTGTGTCGGGGCTATGCCGCAAACACTGGTCGAACTTAAAGAGCCTGTGAATGCGTTAGAGCGGGTGGAAGATGCGAGTGGTGATTGGCGTCGCTATGTAAACCGTCAATTAGAGGAACGCTATCAAGAACTCTTTGATATGGTTGATACCCTGATCATGCTGAAGGTGCCGAGTATGGAAGCGGTGTACGAGTGGCGCTCATTACAAGAGAAGAAACTAGCCGAACGGGTTAAGTATATTTTCGATACACAGCAACCTACTGACCATCTTCGCATCATGAATGAAGACGAAATAATTCGGTTTATTCAACATTATGAGCGTCTAACGCGCAATATGCTGTCTGAAATGCCAGATAGAGCCGACATTACCCTGATGCTCAATGAAAATCATAAAATCAGTAAAATCCAGATTAATCAACCGCTTAAAGGGTGTGGTTCAGCGCTATAAGTGTGTAGTGCTGCGAGCTGTTTAGGCGAGTCTACCCAGACAAAATATTCTCTAGTGGAGAGATTCGATGGTTCACTGGCCTTGTATTCTAAAGCTTCACGGTGATGATGAGCTGATCTTCTTGAACGCGGTAGCCGACCTTGAAGCTGAGTGTGAGTCTCTTATATGGAGTGCTGATGATAGGGTTGTAGATTCAGCAGGTTTTAGCTATTCATTACAGAAAGCAGAGTCTGGCAATACCACACTGAAGTTACGGGACCAACGATTGTCAGTCGATGAAGTCACAATGCTTATTCAATCGCATGAATTTAGCCTAGCGGAAGTCTGTCTAACGAAGATACGCTTTTTGTCCATAGAAGAGGCTATTCGCTCTTTATCTTATAGTTAGAGGTTAACTCATGAACCCAATAAACCCTAAGAAGCTCCTTCATAGTAAATGGACAGCCGTTAACCCTGTTAAGAAAGAGAAGCATTTTTTGATAACGGAGTTAAAGTTCGATGAGGAAGGTGAGGTGGTGCATTGCTTAATTGAAGCAGTGATCTCTAAACGTTGCGAACCAATTGACTGGCGAGTTTTAAAAGAGAATAACCATTGGCTGCAAGGTTGGAAGTAAAGGCAGTTCTTTAATTTTCGATGGGTAAGTGTCCTGTTTTTACCCATATGATGGTTTCCTCTTTAACAAAGGGGAAATGCTGACTCATATGGGGGCTGCGTAACCATGTCAGTGCTGGGTAGTCGCCGTGTTCGTCTCTAAAGGTTCCTGATATCACTAAAATTTCTTCGCCTCCAAAATGGCGGTGTGGAAGAAATCGTTCGTTTTCTGGCCACTTAACTAATGCTGTGTGTTCACCTTCGTAGCTGTGCAGTGGCATGACTTGTAAGCCACCTTGACCGGGTAGCCAAGCTGTAGTGTGGGTGTTGACTCGGACTGTTTGATTGTCCCCATGGGTGAATTGATCGAGCTTTACAAATAAGGTGCAGCCTTCTTTACTAAAGGGCGCATGGGCGCTGCTAGGCGGATTACGAATATAGGTTCCGGCGGGGTGGTTACCGGTTTCATCAGAGAATACGCCTTCCAATACGAATATCTCTTCGCCATGAGGGTGAGTGTGGCGTGTAAAGCTAGACCCAGGTGCGTACTTGACGATGCTGGTGGCGTGCCCTGACTCTTTGTCTTCACGGGCCAGCGGTTTACGTTCCACACCTTTTGCAGGGCTAGGTAGCCATGCCATTTTAGATGTCTGGATAACAACTTGTTTAGAAAAGTCCATGTTCAGCATGATCGGTGTTGGCCTGTTTGAGAATAAGTACTAAATGGGTAGAAGCGTCGTTGAGGCGACACCGTGTAGGACTTGATTGACAGCACGGTTGTTTTTGTCCGATGCGATACGTGCCATCATATCTTGGGTAGCAATCATCTTGCCAAATAAGCGTTCGAAACTTAAATTCAAATCGCCGCTCTCTTCGTCGATATTGTTGCTTAGGATATATAGATTGCCGTCGGTATCTTTTTGATGGTTTAAACGCCAGGCAACACGCTCTAGGTTGCGCGCGCAGTTGTAGACCTTTTGCTGATCAATCTCATCTAGCATAAAGAACTCTGTCTGGAAGTTGTAAGAGGCATGTATCATGCCTGTTACGCCGACCATGAACGCAAAAACTCGATCGCCTTTGAAATCTTCATTGAAGGCTAATGGAACGGCTTTGATTCCGTAATAGTCGCCCAGTTCGGCAAAGCGAACGGTATAGGGAGCTGTGAAGAGCTGCTTGATACGTTTATCAACGCTCATACCCGCGGGTGCTTTGGTCAACTCTTTAGGATTGAGTTTATAGAGTTTAACGAGCAACTTCTTGGCAAGCTTGCTCATCTCCTCCATGTGGGCATCAGTGACCATGTCGATATCTGACTTTATCATGCTCTTGACCTGATAAGGCCGAACCTTTTGTTGATTACAGCCTGCAAGTGAGAGGATTAACAGGCTGGTCAAACAGATCGATAAGGGCTTGTGCACGCTGACTCCTAACGGTTATTGTTTTTCCTCAATAGTAAATATAGCGCCAGATTGAGCTTGTGCACTCTCTTTAGGTGAAGTAAAGGTTAGGCCCCCGCCAATAATTGTTTCTAGACTTTCCGCTTTGACGTTAATACCTCCAAACAGGGAGGCGTCAACTTTGACACCGCTGATATTGGTAAAGACGCTAGCCTTTTTAACAAAGTGTGCATATTCAGGTTTGATGTTGATAAAGACCTCAACACCAGAACCCTCTTTATCGAGATCAAAGCCATTAACCTTTCCAACGGGTACCTGTCGCAAAAATACCGGGCTGCCTTTCTGCAAAGAGCCCAACTCCTGCGTTTTGATAATGAGGTTAAGCCCCGTATCTCGACCAAAAGCCGGAGCCGAGGAGAGACCTTTAAAGGCGACACTTGCGTTGCCAGTGCCTTCGATGGCCTCAACGTAGTTGCCTGTTAACATGCCTTCTGGGTTCTCAATGGCGCTCAGGCGGATCGTTGGTTTTACAATCCAGAATAAACTGTTTTCTCGTGCAAGAAAGTGCCCGTCACGGTAGAGGTTGAGAACCGCTTTTAGCTCTTTGCCAGCATTGATGACATCGACATCAGCGACTTGACCTACAATCTGCCCTTTATAGCGCACATCCGCTAACGGTTGGATGTTTTTGCCAGCCGGGAAAATAACGGTCACCTTTAACGGCTGTTGCTGACTCGCTGCTTGGTCAGGATAGAGTGTAAAAAGGTGCTTAGGCTCCGCCTTAGCCGCTTTGGCATCATTAGCAAAGGCGATACCGCCCGTTAGCACGCTATTTAAGGATTCGGTTTGTATGCTCATCTTTTTTAACGTGATCTCGGTTTTAACTCCGCTCGCATTCCAGAAGCGGCTGTTGGATTGCACTAGGTGAGCATATTCAGGTCTGACAAGCCCTGTCAGTAAAATGCTGCTGCCATCCTTACTCAATTGGCTATCGGAAATTTCACCCACCTTGACCTGTTTGTATAGGACAGGGTCTCCGGCTTTAAGGCCGCCCGCATCTTCTGTTATCAGATGTATCGGTAAAGAGCCTTTAAACTGCTCATCGATCAGCTGACCATCTTCGGTAGCTGCAGCATGGTTTGCAAAAAGGCGGTAGCTAGAGGCTTGTTTTTTCACTGCTTTAGTGGTGGCGGGATTGAAAAAGCTAATACCGCCGCGAAGAATCGCTGCCGCAGATTCGGTATCTAATTTAATACCCTCTAAACTGGCGTTGACTGTGATACCGCTGGCATTCCAAAAGCGGCTATTCGGCTTGAGCAGGTGGCTATATCGCTGTTGGATAATCGCGTGTATTTTTACTTTCTGGCCGGTTTCATCTAACTCATAGCTGATCACTTCACCGACCGGCATTTGACGATAGAGGATAGGCGAACCCTTGGAAACAGAGCCCAGTTGTTCGGCATATAACTCAACGCTCCGACCCCGTGTTAGCTGTGCTTTAATAGGTGCCGTATCTAATGCGGTAAAGGAGAGTTGCTCTGTGCCTTGGCCGGGATCTAATTCGATATAACTGCCACGCAGAATATTGCCAATTTGCGCGAGATTTTCGATAGAAATTTCGGGTTTTTGTAACCAGAAACGGGAACCCTCTTTTAAAAGCTCTCTGGCTCTGGGATCGATTAAGAGTACGGTATCAAGAAACTCGAAGTCGTCGGTTAGCGTGCTTTGTTTTACGCGGCCGATTTGGATGCCTCTACTTTTAACTGCGGCCCCTTCGCTGATTTCTGTTGCGCCAGGGAAACGAAGTTTGACTTCAATCCCATCTTCCGCGGCTTCATAGTCATCATAAAGAGGGAACTCTTGGCCGTTGGTGGCTTCGGGTGCAGTTTGGTCGGGCGATGAAAAGTGAATACCCCCTGCAATAATGGAGGCTAAAGAGCCCATTTGAATATCGATTTGCGGCAGATCTGCCTTGATTTTGATGCCGCTAGCATTCCAAAAGTGAGTGTTGGATTTAATCAAATAGGTAAAGCGCGGCTCGATATAGGTTTCAATCAACACCTTCTGCCCGTCAGGGCTTAATGAATGTCGTAATACTTCACCGACTTCAATATCGCGATAGTAAACTTTTGCGCCTTGGTAAACGGAGCGTGCGTTATCCGCGGTCAGCGTAATATATAGACCTTCGGCATTTTTAGTGGGTGGTGGCGGCTGGTCTAAGGCATCGTACGCATAGGTGCTTTTGCCGCTCGTACCCGGTTGAAAGCCGATATAGTGACCGGATAACAGGGTTTCTAACCCGCGAACACCGGTGAGAGAAACTTGCGGTTTTACCAACCAAAAAAGTGCTTGATCCGTTAGTTTGTCAGAGGTTTGGGGCACCATTTCAATCACTGCTTTGACGCGACTGAGGTCTTCATCGATCTTGAGTTCTTTAACGATACCCGCAGGCAAACCGCGATACAGCACTTTGGTTTTGTTTGCTTCGAGTCCGGCTGCCGAATCAAATGTCACCTCAATTTGTACCCCTTTCTCGCTATAGTTCTTATAGACGAGCCAGCCAGCAATCATTGCCGCTAAAAACGGTAAAAACCATATCGCAGACGGCAAACGGCGGCGGGTAATAACAGGATCATGATCACTCATTTAAAGCCTCAGAATTCGCAAGGTGTTTATCCCAAATCAGACGGGTATCAAAGCTGTTTGCAGCAAACATTGTCAGCATTACAGAGGCGGCGAATGCGGTAGCGCCTGTATCGCCTGAGACACTGGCTAAACTGCCTAGCTGTACGATAGCCGCCAGAATGGCGACGACAAAGATATCTAACATTGACCAGCGTCCAATCCACTCGACAAAGCGATACATCAACATTTTTTGATGGACGTTGGTTGTCCAACCGCGCTGGACGGTCAGCAATAAAATAATAAGCCCGACAATTTTCATTACGGGAATAATAATGGATGCGGTTAGAACGACCAAGGCGATACCGAGCATCCCATGCTCCACGAGCTGTAATACACCTTGCATAATCGTTGCTGGATCCCCCTTGCCTAAGGATTTGAATGTCATGATCGGCAAGAGATTAGCAGGTAATAGCATAATGGCAGAGGCAATGAGGAGTGCCCAAGTGTAGGTGATGGAGTGCTTTTTCCGCGCATAGATTTTTGATCCACAACGCAAACAGGGTAGCCCCTCATCTTTGAGTGCCGCGGTATTGCCGCAGCAGTGGCAACAGATGACACCTTTGGTGATCGCAGAATATTGCATTAGCGGCTCTCCAATTGGCCGATTCTACGCCAGAACCGGTGCCGGTCGAGCTGTGTAGACGCGAGCAGTGTGGTTACAATCAATCCCGCTAAGCTATAGAGGCCTATTCCAGGCGCAACATCTGCGACATCTACAAGTTTAATAATGGACACCAATATACCCAGCATATAAATTTCCAGCATCCCCCAGCTATCTAATTGTTGATAACTTTTCATGCTCCATGAGAGTAATGGCGCAGGTATGTGAAACAGTAAGCAACAGGATAGGTAGATCATGGTCAGTAACTTGAAGAGCGGAATAACAATGGCGCACATCATGACCAATGCCGATACCGCGTAAAGGCCGCTGTCATACATGGCTTTCACCGACATAAAAATGGTTTCTGACTGAGAAAGCCCCAGTGCTTTTAACGATAAAATAGGAAACAGATTGGCGGGGAAAAAGAGAATTAATCCTGTAAGCGCTAAGGCTAACGTACGCTCTACTGATCGGTGACGACTGGTAATGAAAGTAGATTCACAGCGTGGGCAGTGCGCCTCGAACTTATCGGGAACTGCGCAGCGATTCATGAGTAAGTCGCACTCTGGGCAAACCCAAAACCTTTCTGGCCTACGAAACATGATTCCCTTGGTGAAACATCGTTAAATAAGTTACAGAGTAAATTCGCACAGTATGCCAGATATTCGGCAGAGTTACCTAACCTTGTTATCAGATGTCAGGAATTGCCAATTTGGGTATAGTACGCAGATCTTAGAGGAGAACCTATATGTCGGATAAACAGGGTGATTTTAGTGATCTACGCCGAGAGTATATCGCTCAGGGCATGACGCGGGCAGATGTCAGTGATGATCCTTTTCAACAGTTTACTCACTGGTTTGATATTGCGTTACAAACGCGCCCTGACGATGCCACATCAATGGTGTTAGCAACGGCTGATGCTGAAGGGCTTCCGAGCGCACGTATAGTGCTTCTAAAGCATTTTGATGCAAACGGCTTTGCTTGGTACACCGATTATGAAAGTCAAAAAGGGCAAAATCTAGAGCAAAATCCGCAGGCTGAAATTTTGTTCTATTGGTATGGCCTAGAACGCCAAGTTCGTATTCAGGGGCGTGTAGAAAAATTAGATGCGGAACAAGCTGATACCTATTTTCATAAGCGCCCTATAGGTAGTCAACTAAGTGCTGCAGTCTCTCATCAGAGCCAAGTGATCACTTCACGTGAGGTGTTAGAGCAACGTGTGCAGGATTTGCAGAATCAGTTAACAGGCTCAGATGTTCCTCGTCCAGATCGTTGGGGTGGATATCGTCTTATTCCAAGCCAGTTTGAGTTTTGGCAGGGTCGGGAGAATCGCCTCCATGACCGCATACGCTATCGGTTAACGGATGGCCAATGGACCATAGAAAGGTTGCAGCCATGAGTGATGATATTATTGTTAAAACGGGTGATGCTGCGGATGCTGCGGTTATTTGGCTGCATGGTTTGGGGGCGGATGCGTCTGATTTTCCACCCACAATTCCCTATTTAAAACTAGATAATAGCTTGTCTATTAAGTTTGTTTTTCCTAATGCGCCGGAAAAACCTGTGACCGTTAATGGCGGGTGGGTGATGCGGTCATGGTATGACATTTTGCGCATGGGTGCTGATCGAGAGATTAATGAACAAGACCTTCTGGCATCTGTAGCGCGTATCAATCAGGCGGTGAGTGCGTTGATTGAGGAAGGAATACCTGCTCATAGAATCCTGCTGGTTGGCTTTTCGCAAGGCGGCGCTGTTGCCTATGAAGCGGCACTAACAGGTCTTCATTCGTTGGCCGGTGTGGCAGCGATGTCCACATATTTACCGCGCACTATTGAAGAGGTAGCCCCTAAAGCTGATAAATTCTTGCCTATCTTATCTTTGCATGGAGAGCAGGATGATGTGGTTTGCCCAGATTTAGGGCAGCGAGCGATTGATCAATTAATCGCAGTGGGCTATCAACCAGAAGTTCACTGGTTTCCAATGGGGCATGAAGTATCTATTGAATCACTTGCCGTGTTAGGTCGCTGGATCTCACATCGGCTAATCCAATCGAGGTAGTAAAGAGTATGCAAATTTCTCAAAATGCAGTAGTGACGTTTCATTACGCATTGATTAACGATCAAGGTGAAGTGATCGACGGTACTAAAGGCGGTGACCCTATTCCCTATCTTCATGGCCATAAGAATATTGTGCCAGGGTTGGAATTGGCACTTGAAGGCAAGGCATTAGGCGATCACTTTAAAATCAGCCTAAAAGCTAATGAAGCGTATGGCGCATATGACGAAGATAAAGTGTTTGATGTAGAACGCTCACTTTTTTCAGTTATCCCTGATTTGGCCGAAGGTTACATGTGTCACCTGACCAATGAACAAGGTCAAGATGAGCTAGTGACGGTCATTGAGATCAACGATGAACTCGTCACCGTAGATGCCAACCATCCGTATGCAGGTCAGGATCTCACCTTCGATGTTGAGGTGGTTGCCGTTCGTCCTGCCACTGAGCAAGAGCTAGCAGCTGGCCACGCAGCTGTTTAATTTTGCACATCTGGGTATAAGGCGTTGATTGATAACGCCTTATACTTTTTCCCGCCACTCCAGCTCTCCAATATGAACATTTAGCCACTCAAAGCCTATTCTGCGCGCTACCGCTGCTGCGCCATCAAGACTTTTAAACTCTCGTTCATGCTTACTCCTCTGTAGGTCTAGCGTAATCACGTTGTTGTCTTTCGTGATGAATTTCAATGTCCAGCCACGTGACATTGCGATAGGCGCTGCCTGGCAAGATTCAAAAACACCTGCATTGAAAAGTAATTTTATTTCTCTTTCTTGCATCGTCTTAATCTCTTAATGATTAGTCTTAAAT
>DAIRSP010000038.1:0-19127 GCA_036804365.1 Neptunomonas sp.
GCCTACACCAATAAAAATCACTGACTTTCCGAAATCTCGCTTTGGCGAACCGGTTTACCATTCGCGATTAAATAGCCTAGTGTTGATCGAAGAGATTCATTCCGAAGGGAATGTTCAGAATAGGTTGGTGTCCGTCAATTTAGCTTCAGGTGAGTTGCGCGTTCTACATAGTGGTCACGACTTCTATATGGGCTTTAAGCATTCAGATAAAGGTAATCAGTGCGTTTTTCTCAGTTGGGATCATCCCTGCCAGCCTTGGATCGCAACGCGCCTCCACCATGCTTATATTGGCTCTAATGGATTGGTCGATACAAAAGTACTGGCGGGTGAAGAGTTGAATTGCTCGATTCTTCAGCCAAGTTTTGATGACTCAGAGCGTATTTGGGCTATATCAGATCAGGCAGGCTGGTGGAATCTGCATTATTTTCAAGAGGGCGAGCTGGTGAACTATTGGCCTGTTGCGTCAGATTGTGCTCCCGCACCTTGGCAGTTTGGAAATGTGAACTACCTCGTCACTGATGAGGGCATTATTCTGACCCAAATACATCAAGCCTCAATGAAACTGCTGTTACTGCGTGATGGTGTGGTCAAGCAGCAGTTGGCAAGCTCATGGAGTAGCTTTCGATCTTTATGCCGTTATGCTGGGAAGCTATTCTGTGTAGGGAACTCAGCCCGCAGTTTATCTTCGCTCCTAGCGATAGATTTAGAAAACGACACCGTGATGACGCTTGCGGCTGCTTTCAAGGGGGATGAGCTTGACGCCGAGCCGTTACATATCTCGATTCCCATAGGTAGTCAGGATCAGCAACTTCACACGCTACTGTATCTTCCGCTGAATGAGTCCGAAGCCCAAGCTAAACGGCCTCCCCTGATACTGTTTTTTCATGGTGGGCCAACGGCTTGTAGTTATGCTGTTCTGCAAACCCGTATTCAGTATTGGACTCAGAGAGGGTTTGCGGTTGCTGATATTAATTATCGAGGCAGTGCGGGCTACGGTCGGGCGTATCGTTTATTGCTGAAGTATCAGTGGGGAGTGAGCGACGTTGAAGATGCAAATAGCGTGGTGGATTTTTTAGCTGACAGAGCGTATATCGATCCGCGTTATGTGTTTGTTAGAGGTTCAAGTGCCGGCGGATTTACAGCGTTAGCTGCGCTGGCTGCAAATCACCGATATTGCGCGGGGGCTAGTTTATACGGTGTTACGGATCCCAAGGTATTAGCAGAGCAAACGCATAAGTTTGAGTCCTATTATCTGCATTGGTTGATCGGAGATCCAGAACAGGATGCCGAGCGTTATCGTCAGCGTGCACCTCTGCATATCTCGGAACGGATAAACGCGCCGGTTATCTTTTTTCAGGGCGAGCAAGACAAAGTGGTTGTGCCTGAGCAGACCCGAGTGATGGTCGGCGCTTTAACAGAGAGAGGCGTTCGGGTAGAGGCGCATTACTATGCTGAGGAAGCTCACGGGTTTCGATCTGCGGTGCACTTAGCTGATGCTCTGGAAAAAGAGCATCAGTTCTATCTTTCTCTGATAGATCAAGGCGAGTAGATTAAGCTTCGCCCATCTCCTTCAAGTAGCTACCAACCATCGATTTGAACTTTTTACGATCCTTACCTTCGATCTCTTTCATGATAGGGATGTCAGCCTTCATGGCGTTTACTGGTCTATTGTTGATTAAAAGTTCGAAGTGTAAGTGAGCCCCCGTGGAGCGGCCTGAATTACCGGACAGCGCAATCTTCTGGCCACGAGTCACGGTCTGTCCTTTGGTAACATAAGCTTTTTGTAGATGCAAATAGCGTGTTTGGAATTTCAAACCGTGCTTAAGCTTAATATACAAACCTGCGTAAGGGTGCTTCTTCACTTCAACCACAACACCATCGCCTGTTGAAAGTACCGGTGTACCAACCGGAACACCAAAGTCAGTCCCGTTATGAGGACGAATTAGGCGAGTGATGGGGTGGCGTCTTTTGGGGTTAAAATTAGAGGTGATGCGGTAGTTCTTGGCCAGAGGGTAACGGGAGAAAGCACGCTCCATGCCGACACCGTCTTTGTCATAATAACTGTCTTCATATAGAAACGCGGTGACTTCATTCTTTTGGTTTAGAATGCGAATCGCTTCAACACGTGACTCACCGGTTTCTCTGTTGCCAACCATCTGCTTTGAACGAACCACTTGGAAAGTATCGCCGACACGGAAACCTTTATTGAAATTGATCTTCTCTTTAAGCAGTGAAGATATTTCCATAATATCTGATGCATCTAACCCTGCCTTTTCTGCGGAGTAATAGAAGCTGCCTTTCACTTCGGCATTGACCACCTGCTGCTTCCATGTACCGGGTAGATGTATCTCTTCATACTCGAATCCACCCGCATCAATCCGCTTGTAGATAACTTTATGAGCAGGGTTAAATTCGATCTCTAATTTGTCGAGTGCTTCGGTTTCTGGATTTAGCCAAAACCTTAAGGAATCACCAGGCTTAAGCGTGTCAAGTGCTAACAACGCCAAGTCAGTTTCCAGTATGTCGTACATGCTCGCTTGTGAAATACGTAACATGTCAAAAATGCTGCTTAAGGTATCACCGCTGCTAATGGTGTAAAAAAAATCTTCGGGGTAGGGTGTTGTTGCAGTGGTCGGCGTTGCTATATCAAGAGGCGCTGAGTCGGTGAGGTTGAGTGTCCCCGGAATTTTCAGTTTTTGAGTTGCATCGTTCTCGCCGGTAAATATGGCAATCAAGACCAATAAGGTCAAAATAAGTGAAAGAATCTTATGAATAGGGGGCAATGATGCCCAAAAAACATCGGCAAATTTAAGAACTTGGCGCATGCAACTATAAAACCGTGCTGTTACTGAGTGAATTAATCGTTAAAGTTAGCCGATTGACGCTCGGAATCCAAGTAAGCCCGCGAAATATAAATCCTTTTTGGTTGTTTACTGAGCAATATGAGTGGATTCATAGGTTTTACGATGTGCAACCAAAGTATTATATGAAACGGTTCTTTTGAAGAAGGGTTATAATTACGCAATTGCAACATAATGAGATTGTTGTTTGTACAGAGAGCTGTCGCTGTTTAACTCTCTTATAGCACAGCTCTTTGCCATCCCTGGCGTTTTTCGTCGGTTTTATGTTTTTGCTGACACTCTTTTTCTGCCCGCACTTATGCGGGCTTTTTTTATACGGTCTGCGTAAGACAAATACCCATCCTATCCGGTATGCTAACGCTTATATACTTCCCGATTCTAAGGAAAGATTCATGGCCGGTTCGAGCTTATTAGCACTGATTGATGATATCGCGACATTGCTTGATGATGTTGCGTTAATGACAAAGTTAGCAGCAAAGAAAACTGCAGGGGTGTTAGGTGATGACCTAGCGCTCAACGCAGAGCAGGTTTCGGGTGTGCGAGCAGAGCGCGAGTTGCCAGTTGTCTGGGCAGTGGCAAAAGGTTCTTTATTAAATAAAGTTATATTGGTTCCCGGTGCATTAGCCATTAGCTATTTTTTACCCTGGTTAATTACGCCTTTGCTGATGATAGGTGGGTTCTATCTATGTTTTGAAGGCTTTGAAAAACTCGCCCATAAATATCTACATAGCGCAGAAGAGGATCAGCACCACCACGATCAATTAGTCGCTGCGATCGATAATGATCAAGTAGATATGGTTGCGTTTGAAAAGGAAAAGATTAAGGGCGCCATTCGCACAGATTTTATTCTGTCAGCTGAAATTATTGTTATCACCCTTGGCGCTGTCGCCGGTGCCAACTTGATGCAGCAATTAGCGGTACTTATCGGGATCGCTTTGCTGGTTACCATGGGCGTTTACGGTATTGTTGCTGCGATTGTAAAGATGGATGACGTCGGCCTATATCTGGTAACCAAACCGGGTGTCGGCTTTTTTCATCGTCTAGGTTTTAAGCTCGGTCAGGGATTGCTGTTAGCTGCGCCGAAACTGATGAAGGTGCTTTCTATTGTGGGTACTGCTGCGATGTTTATGGTCGGAGGCGGGATTCTAAGTCATGGCACGCCTTGGCTCCATCATGTGATAGAAAGTGCAGCTGCCTGGGTCGGAGGCATTGGATTTGTCGGCACTTTCTTGGCAGTTTTGACACCAGTATTGCTCGATGCACTCAGTGGTATTGCCGCAGGTGCTTGTGTGCTTTTGATGGTGACGCTCGTCAATAAGGTGAAAGCGCGGTTTTAACTTATGTCCGGTAAACACAGAGTTCAGTGAAGGGGGCTAAACTCTGTGCTTCTCGTTAATCTATTACCAAGTTAAAACAGCACCTAGGGCCACGGTATCGGTTGTGCGTGTATCGCTTTCACTTTGATCATACTCGGCTACGAGCTTCAAATTACTGTTGACGGTATGGAACCATGCAACGGCAGTATTTTGCGCGTCTAGATCGTGTGCATTCGCGGTAGTGCCGCCTTCGTTTTCGCCGTAGGAAGCTACAAAGCGTTCATTACCAACTGTGTACGAGGCTTGTACTAGGTAGCCATCGACATCCGCAGTGTCGGCAGTGACTAAGTTGGCTAGACCCGCAGTACCAACGCCGCTCGCGCTAAACCCTGATGCGGTGAGTGATACGCCAGCCATTTTAACGTTCATACCGTAAGAAACTCCATTGGAGTCAACGGTTGTTGCGCCTGAATCAGAGCTTTGGCTCATACCGCCGACCCACGCTTTGAAAGGTACGCCCTCACTGAGTTCAGTATCGAAGGTTAATTCAGCCTCTAAACGAGGTGTATTCTCTTCGGAACCCGAAGCCGACTTACTCGGATCCATCAAGCCAACGGCGACCTGGAAGCCATTGGATTTAGGTGAGCGGTAAGTGATTTGAGCATTCGGGAAAGGATACAAGTAACCTGTACCTATATTACCGAAAGAGACGTTGGCACCATCAACTAAACCATCAGAATTAACCTGACCATAACCCATCAGTAACTCATCACCCAGAATATTGCTGCGGCCAAAAAGAGCGAAATCTTTACCAATTAATACCTGTCCCCATTCAGCGTCAATCGTGCCGTAAAACTGACGTACATCGATCATGGTATCGGTTAAGTTGGTATTAGCATCGTTGATGGATACCCAAAAAGAGGAGCGGGCACCGAGTTTCATGCCATCAATTTCTTTGCCGAAGTCGAATCCAATCCAGTTAGGCAAGAAGCCCATTTTGATGCGTGATTGGGTACGGTCAAGACTGTTATTGATATCGTCAACTTGGCTATTGACGTAAAAGGTATTGATCAATCCATCCGTGCTAAAAGTGGTGTTGTCTTTGTCGTAAATAGTCAGGCCAGCAGAAGCTTGAGAGCTTATTGCTATGGCAACGGCACTGGATAATAGGCTGAGTTTAATCTGTTTCATAGAGTCCCCATTTATTTGATTTTTATTTCTGTTTTTTGGTTGGGCAGTGACCCTGTTATCTTCAGGGCTGAAGGGGACTTGGCTGAATGCCTCTTTAGCGTTGAAATGCCTAAACATTCGTTTTGTTAGCCATTCATTGTTTGTGTGGTGGGCAAAAGGTTTGCGCCTTCGTTGGTAAAGGTGTTAGTACCGGTCGTAATACCCCAGTTAGACTTTGGGAGCGGGCTGCTGATTGAGTCGTGTTGCAGTTTGACAATCGAGATTGTCAAAGCCTTATAAACTCCCTATCCTCATCGGGTTAAGCGCAGTCTAAAATAAGAAAGTGAGACCGATATATGGGGCCTGATATCTCAAATTTGCGTAAGTTTGTAGCGCCTGAAATTATTTTTGGAGCCGGTGCTCGACATGCCGTAGCAAACTACGCCCGAACATTTGGTGCACGCAAAGTGCTGCTGGTTTCTGACCCGGGAGTTGTCGCTGCAGGCTGGGTAAAGGATGTGATAAGCAGCTTAGATGAGCAGCATATTCCCTATGCACTCTTTACTGCGGTCTCACCCAATCCTCGCTGTGAAGAGGTGATGGCAGGTGCTCAGTTTTACCAAGAGCAGGGCTGTAATGTCATTGTCGCGATTGGTGGTGGTAGCCCGATGGACTGCGCTAAAGGTATCGGTATTGTGAGTAGTCATGGGCGACATATTCTTGAGTTTGAAGGGATAGACACGATTGATATCCCTATCCCGCCTTTGATATTTATCCCCACGACTGCTGGAACGTCAGCCGATGTTTCGCAATTTGCTATCCTTTCCGATCAGCAAGAACGGGTCAAAATATCAATTGTCAGTAAGGCCGTTGTGCCGGACGTGTCGCTTATCGACCCTGAAACGACGGTGACGATGGACAGTTTTTTAACCGCCTGTACCGGCGTTGACGCTCTCGTCCATGCGATCGAGGCTTTTGTATCAACCGGAGCAGGACCATTGACGGATATGCATGCCTTAGATGCTATCCGTATCATTAACACTCACTTAGTCGCCTTGGTCGCAAACCCTTTAGATATTCAGCTTCGCGAGCAGATTATGCTCGGATCCATGAAGGCTGGGTTGGCGTTTTCTAACGCGATTTTAGGGGCAGTGCATGCAATGTCGCATAGCTTAGGAGGATATCTGGATCTACCTCATGGTCTGTGTAATGCGATGCTGCTAGAGCATGTGATCGATTTTAATTATTTAGAGGCTGCGGATCGTTTTAAGGTCGTTGCACAAACGATGGGTATTGATACCCGGGGGATGACAACGATGCAGGTGAAGCAGCGTCTTATGCAACATGTTATTCGTTTAAAAGCAGAGGTAGGGCTTGTGCAGAAGTTGGCTCATCATGGTGTGAGTGTGGCCGATATCCCCATCCTCTCCTCAAAAGCGATTAAAGATCCCTGTATTTTAACTAATCCGCGTAAATCAAATCAGCGAGATGTCGAAGCGGTATATGAAGAAGCACTCTGAGCGAAGCCGTCATACGTTTGAGGATCTTATAGGGCTAGGAAACCACTCTGCACGGAAAAGCTACTATCCCGAGTTATCGCAAAAACTCGATGAACTAGAGGCGGAAAAAAATCGTTATAAATGGCTGTTTGATAATGCGCTGCATGGCATTTTTCAGGCGCAGATCTCCGGTCGCTTTGTCGCTGCTAATCCTGCCATGGCGCATATCTGTGGTTATATGTCAGCAGCGCATTTGATTACCGAAGTTGAAACCTTAGAGCATCTATTTTGTGATGAACAAGCCTATCAAGGGCTGTTGGATGGACTATTAAAGGATAATAAGGTTTTTCGCTATGAAACCCGCTTAAGGCGGGCCAATGGCGATATTATTTATGTCTCGATGAACGCCCTGTTAAAGAGAGAAGCGCATAGCACGACAGTTGAGTGCTTTGTGCAAGATATCAGTGAGCGAGTGACTGATCAGGCTCGTCTCAAACGCTTGAATGAAGAACTTGAACAGCGTGTAGATGAGCGCACCAGCGCATTGGCAGCCGTGAATGCAAAGTTGTGGGAAGAGATTCGAGAGCGGGAGGTTGCTCAGCAGCAGATGCGCCAAGCAAAAGAGCAGGCGGAAGAGGCGAATAGAGGCAAAGATAAATACCTTGCAGCTGCGAGTCATGATCTCCTGCAACCGATGAATGCAGCGCGATTATTAGTATCAACGCTTAGAGAGCGTCAATTAGCTGCCGACGATAGCCACCTAGTCGAGCGAATTCATGTAGCGTTAGAGGGTGCAGAAGATCTGCTGACAGACCTTTTGGATATATCTAAGCTAGACCAAAATGCGGTACAGCCCGATTTTATGCCCTTCCATTTATCTCAATTATTGAATGCGCTACACACCGAGTTCCAACCGGTTGCGGATCAAGCTAATCTGCAATTCAGAATTCGGTCTACTGAAAACGTTGTGCACTCTGATGCGCGCCTGCTGATGCGAATCTTGCGCAACTTGGTTAGTAATGCGATTCGTTACACCAACCAAGGGGGCGTGTTGGTCGGATGCCGACGTCGAGGAGATCTGCTCAATATCCAGGTTTGGGATACAGGGGAAGGAATTCCAGATCATCAAATTGAAGAGATCTTCAAAGAGTTTAATCAGTTAGAGCAACATCGTAACGGTATGCGCACCGGAGTGGGTCTTGGGCTAGCCATTGTTGAACGTATCTCCTCTGTACTTCAGCACCCAATGAGCGTGAGTTCTCGGGTTGGAAAGGGCTCTCTGTTTTCAATCAGCGTTCCTCTTCTCCCAGAGGGTTCTCTTCCTTATGCGCCAGCGCCAGTAAGAAAGGCGGGGGAGTTTAATAGCGAGACAATCTTGGTGGTGGATAATGATCCTGAAATTCTTGCCAGTATGCAGGCACTGCTTTCCCAATGGGGATTGGTGCCTTATCTTGCCAAAGATGAAGAGAGCGCTGTGCGTTTCTGCAAAGAACTAGGGGTGAATCCCAAGGTCATTTTGTTGGATTACCATCTTGATAATGATCGCACAGGCCCAGAGGTACTCTCTGCTTTAGAGAGTCACTTTGGTTATCTGTTGCCCGCAGTGATGATTACCGCTGAACGAGGCGCACAAACGCTAAAGTACTTTAGAGAACATGGATGGCAGGTACTGAATAAGCCTGTTAAACCGAATAAACTTCGTGCGTTACTGATGCATATATTTTCGGCTAGCGAGTGATTGTGTGCAGATGCGTTATGATTTAGGTCTCAAGTAGTATTTGTTTTCCTTGCAGTCTGCCTAGACTGAAAGGTAGGACGTAACCTTAGGTAGTACCCTTATGTCAGAACTGGTGAGCACGGCATTTTCGAACCATAAAGACCCTTTTTCGGCCGCAGCTGAAATACGTGAGCAGCTTAGCGGTACTCACCTTGGGTTCGTACTTTTCTTTTGCTCCGCAGAATATGACCTTGAACAACTGGCTTTAGCCATGAATCAATCTTTTAACGGGATACCGATTGCAGGCTGTACAACGGCTGGAGAAATAACGGCGGAAGGTTATGCACAGGGAGCTATCAGCGCAATTGGTTTTCAGGCAGATCATTTCTCCGTGCAAGCCGAATTGATTGAAGAGATGGCGAGTTTTTCACTGATTGATGCTCAGTCGGTAGTTGAATCCTTTATCAATCAGGGACGAGATAAGCAGCCTGCACCCATTGCAGGTAATAGTTTTGTTTTAACGCTGCTCGATGGCTTATCTGTGCAAGAGGAGCAAGTGCTTGTGACCCTCAATTCAGCATTAGGTAACATTCCTCATTTTGGCGGCTCTGCCGGGTCCGGCGCTGATTTGTCGCATACGCATGTCTTTGCGAAGGGAACTTTTCATACTGGTGCAGCAGTGGCGCTATTTTTTAATACCGACTGTGAGTTTGAAGTTTTTACCACACACCATCTCAAGCCCTTAACTGAGAAGTTAGTCGTTACAGCGGCCGCTCGTGATGAACGCTGTGTTTATGAGCTGAATGCGGAACCCGCCGCAGAAGAGTATGCCCGGATGATTGGAATGACGGTGGCTGAGTTGAACCCTGTGGTTTTCGCTATGCACCCCTTGGCCGTTAAAATTGGCGATGAGTATTATGTGCGCTCAATTCAGAAGGTGAATGACGACTTGAGTTTAACCTTCTACTGTGCGGTGGAAAATGGCATCGTGCTTACCCGTATGGAACGGGGAGATATGCTAACCAACCTCGTTTCTAAACTAGATGAAATTGAGGCCCGAACAGGGACACCGCAAATCATCATTGGCTGTGACTGCTTTTTAAGGCGTTTAGAGGCGGAGCAGTCAGGTATCGATAACGTCGCCTCCGATATCCTAAGCAAGCACAAGGTTGTAGGCTTTAACACCTATGGCGAACATATCGAAGGGATGCATATTAATCAAACCTTTACCGGTGTAGCTATAGGGAAACAGCTAAATGAGTGAGGCCGAGTTACAGGCGCGCCTGGAGCAGCTCGAAAAGGAAAACTTCAAATTAAAACGGATTAATCAGGCATTGATTGAGCGTGTGGAGTCGAGCAATGCACAGGGGGCTAACCCCTATGCCGCTTTTGAACATTCAGTTGTACTCGCTGATCAGGTACGAGAGCGCACCGAAGCATTGAATGCCGCCCTTTCAGACCTTAAAGTGAGCCACCGCGCCCTAACGAAAGCTAATGCCGCTGCAGATACAGCGAATCAACGACTCACTGATGCGATAGAGAGTATATCCGATGCCTTTGTCTTGTTTGATCAAGAGCGCCGCATTGTGCTCTTCAATAGTAAGTTCCGAGATGTATGGCGAGGGACAGGTCTTGAGATCGCGTTAGGCACAACGATTCAAGATATACGCAGGCTTGCTGAAGAGAATGGGTTGATAGCAGAGGAATACGGCGAAACAGGCGATGGCAGTAAGGTGTTTCGTCTTTCGACGGGCGCGTGGATTCAGATGAGTGAGCGCGACACCTCTGATGGTGGCCTCGTTATTTTATATACCGATATCAGCACCCTCAAAGCCCTTGAAACGGAACGGCGTGAAGCTGCGTTAGCGCAAAAGTCGCGACTCCTTCAGCTGACGGTTGATAACTTATCCCAAGGGGTCGCGTTGGTGAATGCCAGTGATCAGTTGGAAATATGGAACAATCGTTTCCTCGTTCTAACGGGGGTGACACGTGCGCAAGCAGAATCACTGCCACCTTTCAGGTCACTAAATCTTCGTCATTTTCATGATGCAAGGGCGAACGGTGGGCAGTCTGATACCTCCAGCGTGTTAAATCATAATGGGTATGTGATTGAAGTAAGAACCCATGCAATGCCTGATGGCGGGTATGTAAATACTTACACCGATATTACGGAGCGGTATCGATACGCAGAAACACTCAAAGAAAGTGAGCAATGGATACGCTTAATTACCGACCACGTTCCGGCGCTAATAGCCTATGTGGGTGATGATCTCTGTTATCAGTTTACCAATAAGGTGTATGACGATTGGTATGGCTGGCCAAGAGGTAAATTGACGGGAGAAAGTATTAAACAGGTGCACGGTGAAGCGAGTTATAAGGAGCTGATCCCTTACGTACAGCGCGCCCTTGCTGGTGAAAACGTCACCTTTGAGGTTGAAGAAACTCACTACAGTGGTGACATGCGTTACTTGCTGAAGTCTTATGTACCCAACAAGGATGAAAACGGCAAATCAGTTGGCTTCTTCGTTATGATTCGCGATATCACGGATCGGCGTAAGGTGGCATTGGAACTACAGCTGGCCTACCAAAATCTTGAGCAGCGGGTGCGTGAACGAACTTCCGAATTGACCGATGTGAACGAGCATTTGCGTACAGAGATCAGTGAACGAACGCAGGTAGAGTCTCGATTACGTGAGGCGAAGAAAGATGCAGAACAGGCTAACCTATCGAAAACTAAGTTTTTGGCGGCAGTCAGCCATGATCTGTTACAACCTTTGAATGCGGCTCGACTATTCACTGGCGCGCTTGCAGAACAGCCATTGGATACGCAAACGCGCCCGCTCGTTAACTCAGTCTCAAATGCCCTTGAAGATGTTGAGTCGCTTTTGGGTACCCTTGTTGATATCTCTAAGCTGGATGCAGGGGTGGTAACGCCGGATATTACGACATTCCGAGCGAGCGAATTGATGGATAATATCGCTAATGAGTTTAGCCAGTTTGCTCAGCAGCAAGAGCTGGAACTCCGTTATGTCTCCTCATCTGCAGTGATAGAAACCGATTCCCAACTCTTAGCGCGTATCGTGCGAAACTTCTTGTCTAACGCCATTCGCTACACTAAATCGGGATCGATCCTATTTGGTTGTCGACGAAAAGCCCAATCTATTTTGATAGAGGTATGGGATACAGGGGTTGGTATACCTGCGGAGCAGCTTCAAGAGATATTTCTAGAGTTCAGACGGTTGCAACCGCAAGACCCAGGTCGAGATAAGGGGCTGGGATTAGGTTTAGCGATTGTTGATAAGATTTCAGGCGTATTAGGGCATCAGATTTTAGTTAGATCGATTGAAGGAAAAGGCTCGGTCTTTTCCGTTGAAGTGCCTTTCGGGAAGCTCGCGCTTTACTCCCGAGTTGAGACAGCCGTACCGCATCAAAACCAAGACTGCTTAGCCGGTGCCAATATTTGGGTGATCGATAATGACTTGGCTATCTGTGAAGGTATGCAAACGCTTCTAAAAGGTTGGGGCTGCTCGGTAGTTACAGGGCTTTCGATGCAAGAGTTGCTAGAGCAGGTGGATCCAGTGAATGATCCGGTTGATCTACTGATTGCTGACTACCATCTTGATGACGGTGCTAATGGTGTTGATGCCGCTAGAGGTGTCGCGGCACTGATGCAGAAACCTCTGTCAGTATTAATGATTACGGCTAACTACAACAAGGATCTCAAGCAAGAGATCCGAGAGTTAGGTTATCTGTTAATGAATAAACCTGTTAAGCCCCTGAAACTGAAAACAACCTTACTGCATTTGTTGAAAAGTAGGGGCTAACAGAGCGATGGCTTAGCGTTTTAGATATTCGCTAAAGTCGATATTGCCTGCCGAAAGTACCGCTTGGATGCGATTGTGAACATTCAGTTTACGCAGAATGGCCGAGACATGTGCTTTAACCGTGGTTTCAGCAATATTCAGATTGTAGGCGATCTGCTTGTTTGACTCGCCTTTGGACATCCGTTCTAGTACTAGAAGTTGTCTGCGCGTTAACGAGGAGAGCATTTCAGGTGCGATATGATGTTCATCATGACGCGGCTTACGGCGCGTATCGGGTGAGTTGGTCCGAATAATATCGGAAGGCAAGTAAACATTCCCAGAGAGAATCTGTTTCAGCGCGTTGGTCATCTGATCGCGAGGCGATGATTTAGTGATAAAACCTACAGCACCGTAGGTAATTGCCTGTAAAACAATCTGCTTATCTTCCTCAGCCGAGACGATTACTACCGGAACCGTTGGCGACTCATTACGCAGGGTAATCAGTCCATTGAGTCCATTCATGCCCGGCATATTTAGATCGAGCAAAATAAGATCTAAGTCGTCATTCTCTAATGTTATTTCTAGCGCAGAGGTTAGCGACTCTGTTTCTAATAACTCGCAATCAGGAAAGCTATTGCGAATAACACTGATAATCGCCTCTCTGAATAAGGGATGGTCATCGGCAATTAAAATTTTATACACAGGTGTTTCCCCTATTTATATTTATTATCGAAACGGGGGGCTGATGTGACTCAGTCCATTACTTTTTAGGCAGTGTTTCTGGCTTCCCTAGCTTAGTAGGTAATTCAGCTTCCTGCCAACCATCTGAACCATCCCTATACCAGTACAACTGAGTATAACCCCATTCGCCGGCCCGCTTTATTGCATTCCAAGACATCCAACAATCTGCTGTACAGTAGATTACAAGAGGGTAGTCTTTATCGCCATGTGTGATTTTTTTCAAACCATCCACAAAATAGTGTGACCAGAGATCATCCAGTTCACCTTGACCCACATTAGGTAGCCATAGGCTGCCTGGAATATGTAGTCTCGGCGTGGTTTGTATGAAGAAGCCATCTCGCCATAAGAGAGGTTGTACGTCCAAAAGTGCCGGAACAGGAGAGGCTTTCAAGAGACTCTGCAGTTGCTCCGTTGAAAGCGTAGTACCCTGCTCATGCTTTAGGGGTGTTGGGCTACGATAGCGAAATAATCGGTATCTATCGATAGTAAATAGCTCGCTGCTTTCGTTCAGTTGTGCCGCTGTAGGGGATGCTGTTGATGGCATCGTTTCAGCATATAGCAATCCAGAACAACACAAGCACAGCCAAAGGGCGATCTTCTTCATATTGTTTCACCATTTTGACGAGCTTATTACACCTTGCTCATGCGTCAGCATGAATTCTACATTGGAGCGAAAAAACCAGTACTAAAGTACTGTTTTTGTTCTCTGCGTTGAATTACTGGCGACTGGCGAGGTAAACACCGGCACCTATCATAATAGATCCAGCGGTTCTGTTGAGGTTGCGCATGGCTATTGGCGATTTGAAAAAGCGTCGGGCCGCCGATGCCATATAAGCAATCAGCATTAAACCGAGCATCAAGGCAATGAGAGTAAGAAGTCCAGCAAGTGCGATATCTTGAGTGGTTAAGCTAGTAAGATCCATAAAGGTAGGCAAAAAAGCGATATAAAAAAGAATAACTTTCGGGTTTGAAGCGGATATCAGAAAGCCTTGGGTAAAGCTTTTAAGCCCATGTCGAGGTCTTGTCTGTGGCAGGCTATTGTTTACATCGATCGGTGAAGTCCATAGCTTCCAGCCCAAGTAGCATAGATAGATCGCACCGGTTATGCGGATCAGCGTAAAGAGAGCACCCCAATGCTCGGCAATAGCCGCCAGTCCAAAGCAGGCCAGTGTTAGGTAGATAATATCGCTGACGGTCATTCCAAAGGCGAGTAGAAAGCAGGATCGCGCTCCCTCGACCATCGCTCTGGCTAGTATTGCAAAACATCCCGGCCCAGGAGTAATACCAAAAATGAAAATCGCAATAAAAAAAGTAATCGCACTTTGCAATGTCATATTGGTTCCAGCTCCTACAGAAAAAGGTTCGAGGTCAGGTAATTTATCCCTAAGCCCCTTCAATTGGCAACCGATTCTCAGTCGTTGCACTGTTTGGTGATCCATTGGCAGTCATCTAGGATACTCGGTAAAATAGCCCTCTTATTATTAACCAAAGGCTATGCAGATGAACGATAAACCAACCCCACCCGGTGAGTATGATTGCTGTGAAAGCGGTTGCGAACCCTGTATTTGGGATACCTATAATGAACAGGTACGCGAGTGGAATGCGCAACAAGTTGCCCGCAAAAAACAGGCAGCCGATGAGACTAAGGAAGAGGGTCAGCCAGAGGATTAAGTTAGCCTTTGGCTGATCGCTGCGGATTAAATCCGCGGATGGCTAGAACGGAGAAAATCAGTGTGGTCGCTACCACTGCCGCCAATGCTTCGGTATTGAGTTTCAGGTAGAGCGAGTATCTGACGAGTTCGACGGCGTAGCTAAATGGATTAACCGAGCATATCCAATAAAGCCATTCACTGGCTTCTTGCATTTTCCATAACGGATAGAGTGCAGATGACAGGAAAAACATAGGGAAGATGACAAAGTTCATGACCCCTGCGAAGTTTTCTAACTGTTTGATCCATGAAGAGATAAAGAGTCCAATCGCGCCAAGCATAAAGGCGACGAGCAAGAGTGCCGGTAGCACAGCCAGATAGCCCCACAGTGGCGGTTCTACATCCACCAGTAATGCAATGGCTAAGAAGGCGTATACCTGTAACAGAGAGACCAAAGCGATAGCGACCAACTTGCAGCACAAAAGATACCAGCGAGGTAGCGGGCTCATCAATAGCACTCTCATGCTACCCATCTCGCGGTCATAGACCATGGCCAACGCACTTTGCATCCCATTGAAGAGTAATATCATGCAACACAATCCCGGTGCGATATAAACCTCATAAGTGATGTAGGTCTCATACGGCTCAATAATGGCGATGCCTAGTGCAGCACGAAAACCGGCGGCAAAAACGATTAGCCACAATAGCGGTCTTATCAGTGCGCTTAAAAAGCGAGTACGTTGCTGAATGAAGCGGAGGTATTCACGCTGCAAAATACCGTAAAAACAATAACCATAATGTGCCGCAGGTAGACTCATTGGGGGTCTCCTTTTCCGGTTAATTGCGCGAAAGCAGACGCAAGAGAGGTCTGTCCGCTGAGTTGGCATAAATCTCGACCCGTACCTGAAGAAAGCAGCTGACCCTGATGCAGCAATAACACACGATCATCAGGATAAACCTCTTCTATCAGATGCGTAGCCCAGAGCACCGTCAGCTGTGTATCTGCACAGAGTTTGCGCACATAGGTATTTAAATGGCTACGGGCGCTTGGATCCAACCCTGTACTCGGTTCATCTAGCAATAAAATCGATGGGGAGTGGAGCAACGAACGAGCAATCTCAACACGGCGGCGATGACCACCATTTAAAGCTCTGACCTTCTCATCGGCGCGTTCTAACATCTCTAAACGGGATAGCTCGCGGTCGATTGATGAGCGAGCCTCTTTCCATGACATGCCATGGAGTGATGCGTGGTAATGCAAATTTTGGCGTACCGATAAGTCGAGATCCAATGTGCTTTGCTGAAATACCACACCGATATGCTGCATCACACGACTCGTGCGGTGTGTCAGGGAAATATCATTCAGCGTGATCTTCCCTGTTTGTAGTGCGTAAAGTCGAGTTAATAAAGCAAACAGAGTGCTTTTGCCCGCACCGTTAGGGCCGAGCAGTGCGCAGAACTCGCCCTTCTGCAGGGCAAAGTCCAGATCGCTCAGCGCACACTTATTGGGGTATCTGAATGTTAATTGCTCGACGCGAATACTCATTTTGTTTTTACTGCAACGCCCCAAGGGTAGCGGCCTACTTTGATCGACTTAATGGCTTTACGGTTAGCCACATCAATAACGGAGACATCACCACTCACACCATTAGTGGTTAGAAGCAGAGATTGATCAGCATTAAACGCCATATGCCACACACGACGGCCGACTAAAATATAATCAATCACCTCATGTTTCTGGGCATCGACAACCGCGATATGGTTGGATGGGCCTAAAGCGACAAAGGCAAATTTTTCATCATCGCTGAGCTTAATACCGACCGGTTGAATCTTGTCGGGATGCACACCCTTGATTTCAAAGCTGAGCTTTTTAGTGATTTGGCGTGTGGCAACATCAATCACAGCAACGGTGCCGCCTATCTCTGAGCTGACCCAAAGGGTTTTACTGTCTTTAGAAAACTCTGCGTGGCGAGGACGTTGATCGACTAGTGTGTTATCAAATAGCTTCATATCACCGGTATGGATCCAGTGAACCATATTGGTTGTTTCGCTGGTGTTGACTGCAATGGTGCCATCGGGGCTGACAGCCATCCCTTCAGGTTCGATACCGACATCAATTTGCGCTAATACTTCGTTGGTTTCTGTATCAACAATCGTTGTTAGAGCATCATCTTCGTTGGAGATATAGAGGTGATGATCGTTAGGATGCAGTGCAAATTGCTCAGGGTCAGCACCCGAAGGAAGTTCCTTTAGGATCGTGTGCGTCGCTACATCCATGACTTGTACTGTGTCGGAGTCTGAAGCGCAGATATACAGCCTAGATTGGTCGTGAGACAGAATGATGCCACGTGGACGCTCGCCGACTTCAATGGTCTCTGTCACTTCTAGCGTATTCAAGTCGATAACAGACAAGGTGTTGTCCTTTTCGTTGGACACGTAAGCAACATCAGCGAAGACCAGAGAGCTAGAAAAAATGGCTGCGGTGGTTAGGGCTTTAGAGAGATGTTTGATGATCATTGCTGCTACCTAGTTGTTAGAGGGTTGGAAAACATGACACTGGCTTTCTGGCTTATCAAAACCTAAGGTATCCAGTTCTGAGGTGGGGTGTAGGAACCCTTCCTGAGGTGACTGAGACACTAAAGATCGAGGATGGATAAGCGGAATAGGTTGGCGTAACTGCCCACTCCATGGACGGTAGTTCAGTTTACGTCCTTTGAAACCTGCCAGTTCGAATGCATCAGAAAGCATGTACTCTTTCAGCACTTGTACATCGTTTGAGTGTGAGCGTGTCACGGCCTCAGCGACTGAGCGAATAGCCGCCCATGCACCATAGTCACGGCTGTTCATCCAGCGCCCTGCTTGCTTTTCAAAGCGACTTTGTAGCTGCGCAGCTCCCCATTGTTCGACAACGCGATGCCATGCAACGGGTGTTAAGCCTTGTGTTCCTACGACCGGTCTTGGATACCAAGTGTTATAAAGTACATACTCACCGAAGTCGCCACGTTCATCAGCGACAACCACAACATCGTACTCATCGGTTTGTGTAAAAAGAGGCATTTCGCTTTGTGCAGCACGGCGCAAATCCGTATCAAAACTCCATCGCTTTTCAGCGACAAGCTTATGACCAAAGCGCTTGACAGCACGCTTCATGGCATCTGCATACGCTTGATCTTCTGGTGTGCTGCCAATGATTAACAACCACTTTGTTAAACGTTTTTGTTTAAGCCACTGACCAAGCGCATCTGCGAGCATCGCTCGGCTAGGTGCGGTATGTAGTACGTTATTTAAACAGGTAGTTGTTCTGAGGCTGTCGTCTTGATTACCACTATTAAAAATTATGACATCGTTGCCGAGCGACGCTGAAATCTCGCTTAGCAGGTCAGTTGGCGCATCGATTACAAACATACGCATACCGTCAGCATAAAGCGCCTGCGCTTGCTGTAATAAAGCCGCTGAGTCGCTCGATTGAAACTCATCTAAGAGGTAATGCTGTTTTAGGAAACGCCCTGTGGTATTGCTGTCATGGATAGCGAGCCTAGCGCCTTGGATCCCTTCATCTTCGGGAGTCGGAAGGATGTTGGAGAGCACCGGCCCCTGATCAATCTGAAGTTTCAGATAAGCGAGTTTAATCACTGTCTCATCAGCGAACGCTGTTTGAGCAAGCAGAAAAAGTGCTAACAGAGAGTGGGAGAGATACTTAAGCATCATACGACTTTTTATTATTAGATTAACCGCTAGCTTAAGGAGTAACGAAGGCGGGTGAAATATAGAGAAAGTAGGAAAAAAATAGTACGAAAGTACTGAATAGCGGCTGTATTAGGTGTGAAATACAGGAATAGCTTAGCGGTAGAGGATAGCTTGTCCGTGGCGAGCTTCTAGCCCTAGGCGGATACTTTTTTTAAGCCCTTTTACGACCAGCATATAGGAGTGATCAATCATGCGTTCGATCTCTCCTTGGGGTAAAGAGCCATCCAATAGCACAGTATTCCAGTGCGTTTTGTTCATATGGTAACCCGGCCTAACCTCGCTAAAGACATCACGCAGCATAATGGCTTGTGCTGGGTCGCACTTGAGATTTAACTGTTCAAGCCCATCTTTCCTAAAAAGCAGAGCGAAGATCTTATTATGCACTTTAAACACCGGGGTATGGGCATCGAATGGGTAATCGAGCAGGCTTTCAGGCTTATTTTTGAGGTAGTTCAGAATTGCTTGATTAGACATCTTTAGCTCCTTGCAAATAAAACCAAATATCTACCCTGATAAGATTGCATCTCACTACTAGATCACCGAGCATATTGCTCATTCATCTTTGAAACAGGACAGGCTCGTTCTATGGCTATTCATCCCGATGCAGGAAAAATTGCACCTCAA
>DAIRSP010000039.1:0-18156 GCA_036804365.1 Neptunomonas sp.
GTGTTGACCGGTGGGGTTAACAAGTTAGGAAAATACTGTAACAGGATTATTGCAATTAAAATTCCTGTTATTGTTGGCCATCCTAAAAAGCTCAAGTTACGCATCAAAAGTTTCCAAAAACGAGTGAAATCCAAACGGGACCGTGGAATTATACGGTGAGCATCGGTCTGTGGCTATTTAAGGAGTTTATTGTATGCCAATTTTACTATCTGAATTGGTTAATTATTGTGAAGAATTGTTAAATGTAGCTAATTTTCGTGATTATTGCCCTAATGGCCTTCAAGTTGAAGGTAAAAGAGACGTTAATAAGATAGTTTCTGGAGTCACCGCTTCTCAAGCTTTACTCGATGCGGCGGTTGAGCTAGAAGCCGATTTGGTTCTAGTTCACCACGGTTACTTCTGGAAAGGGGAGAGTGAACCAGTTGTCGGTATTAAACAAAAACGCTTAAAAACTTTATTGCTGAATGATATGAGCTTGTTGGCTTATCATCTACCTTTAGATGCGCACCCTTTCTTAGGGAATAATGCACAGTTAGCCCAGCGTATGGGATGGGTAGTTACCTCGGGTTTGGATGGAGAGTTGGGTAAGGCCATTGGTTGTATAGGTGAACTGCCGATAGAGCAATCTGCAGAGGATGTTTGTGCTTGTCTTTCACAAAATTTGGCTAGACCAGCACAGCTGATTCTTGGTGAGAACCGTCCTATCAAAAGGATTGCATGGTGTACCGGAGCTGCACAAGGCTATATTGAAAAAGCCTATGCAGCGGGTGCAGACTTGTATATTTCAGGTGAAATATCGGAGCAAACTGTGCATTTTGCTAAAGAGGCGGGTATCAGTTATATCGCGGCAGGTCATCATGCGACGGAGCGTTATGGTGTTCAAGCCTTAGGTGAGCATCTTAAAGAACGTTTCGGTATTGAGCACAACTATGTAGAACTGAATAACCCTGTATAAAAAGAGGCCTCATATTAGAGGCCCCTTTGTTATTAGCTTTTTTTATGTTCTTCAGCAGGGGTATCAGCTATCTCTTGATCCTCTTCAGAATCATCTTGATCAAGTTTTTTGGCTTTATCTTTCACACCGTAGTTTTCTGATAAGGTACCTTCTTGATCAGGTTTTTTCGGAGCATAATCGCGAGGCGGTTCGATAGCCGTATCATCTTCGCCTGATTCCTCAGCGTCCATCACTTCTTCAGCTTTAATATCTTTTTGAGCCGTTAGTTGTGGTTGCATGCTTGATTCGATTGAGCGTGCTGTATCCGCGTCACAAAGTGCAGCAGCACCCGTGGCTAGGTGCTGATAAACACCGCGATAAGACTCAGTCATCTTATTAACGAGTTCGGCGGTTTCTTCAAAATGGCTGGAAACTTTCTCTTTGTAGGCGTCAAGTTCAAGTTTCGCTTGTTCTAGCTCATGCTCTTGATTCGATGAGCCGCTACCAGATCGACCAAATAAATAGCCAATAAGTGCACCAATGACTAATGCGACAACACCAATAATCCAGATATTAGTCTCTTCCACGGATGTTCCTCTCTGCGGTTACATAAAATACTTAAGATAGGATAAAGGAATTGATAACGAAAACCTATCGACCCTCAAAAGTAATGACAATTTAAATGTTAATTAGTTCGTTTGGCTTTAGCTGTTTTAGCTGCTTGATATAAGTCTGCTAGATAGCGGATCTGCTCATCTATCGCAGCTGTGGCCTGGTCTGCATTATGCACTTCTAACGCATCAATAATACGTTGATGCTGCTCAATAATGACTCTTTTTTCGCGCCATTTATATGCCATCATATTTGAGATTGGCTGGACGGCTTCTATAACAGTATACATCACAAAGCTAAGCATTCTATTCTGGGTTGCATTGGCAATTGTGCGATGGAATTTTACGTCAGAAGCACAAAATGCTTCTGCTGAAAGAGACTCCTGACTTTGAATCGCGAGTTCGGCTTTCAAAGCAGAGATATCTTCTGGTGTAGCATTTTCAGCGGCTAGTCGGCAGCAGAGTGTTTCTAGCTCTAGGCGAGTTTGGACAATTTCTTCGAGCGAGAATGTCTCTAAGCCCACGAGTAATGTGGTCGCTCCGGCAAGTGAAAGCGCGAGATCGTCGATACTCGGACGATTGACGAATGTGCCGCCGGTAGGGCCTCGCTTGGATCGGACTAGATTCTGCGCCGCTAAAATTTTCAGAGCTTCACGAATAGTAGGTCGCGAAACTTGAAATCTTATGGCGAGTTCGTCTTCGGTGGGGAGGCGGTCATCAGCTTCAAACGTGCCCTCAATAATAGCCTGGCGGAGTTGATCTGCTATTTGCCGAGAGAGGCTTTGCTGATTAACGGGTTCAAATTCAATAGATTTCACGCAGTTCGATTCCAGTCTGTGAAACAAATAGAGTGCTCATGCTGATTGTTGCCTAAGTAAAGAATGTTATTTTCGATAAGTTGACTTTAACGAAAAATGGCGGTAATTTCCAATTTAAATATTTGTAATACAAATAGGAGAATTCAAATGTTTAAAGCACTCGTACTCGATCAAGTAGAGGGTAAAACCTCCGCAGCCATTAAAAACTTAGAACTGACTGATCTCCCAGATGAAGATGTATTGGTAGATGTCGATTTCTCATCTATTAACTATAAAGACGGATTGGCTATTACGGGTGCGGGGAAAATTGTACTCAACTTCCCTATGGTTCCAGGTATTGATTTAGTGGGAACAGTTTTAGAAAGTCGGTCGAGTGTATATAAAGTGGGTGATAAAGTTGTTTTAACCGGTTGGAGTGTGGGGGAGCGCTTCTGGGGTGGTTTGGCGCAAAAGGCTAAATTGAAAGCGGAGTGGTTAGTACCATTACCTGAGGGTATGAAACCGGAAACGGCGATGAGTATTGGCACTGCGGGATTAACGGCTATGCTGTGTGTGATGGCACTAGAGGAGGGCGGGATTACGCCTGATAAAGGCACTGTGGTTGTTTCAGGTGCAGCAGGGGGCGTGGGTTCAGTCAGTGTCGCGCTGCTTGCTAAACTCGGCTATAAGGTTGCTGCGATTACTGGGCGCCCTGAAACAGAAGCCTATTTGCGCTCCTTGGGTGCCTCTGAAATCGTGACGCGCGAAGAGATGAGTAACCCCTCGCGTCCATTAGAGAAACAGCGTTGGGCTGGAGCTATTGATACTGTTGGGGATACTATTTTAGCGCGATTACTAGCTGAAACAGACTATAACGGCACCGTGGCGGCATGTGGTCTTGCGGGAGGATATAAGCTACCCACAACGGTGATGCCTTTTATTCTTCGAAATGTTCGTTTACAAGGCGTTGACTCGGTGATGTGTCCATTTGATAAACGTGTCGCCGCCTGGCAAAGACTGCAACACGACCTACCTGAACAGGCATTAGGCTCTATTAGCCAGATTATCCGTCTTGAGCAGGTACCGGAGTATGCTGACAAGATTATTAAGGGGCAGGTACAAGGGCGAACGCTAGTGGATTTGAAAAAGTAATTTCCGCTAAATATCTATCTAATAAATAAAGCCGTCCTATGACGGCTTTTCGCGTTATGATGCAGACGAAAACTCTAGAGGATCTTATTTAACGTGTTTCGTGCTTTATTTTTTCTTATTTGTTGCGGTTTATCTTCATCTACTTGGGCAATAACGTTAACAGATGACACAGGGCATCAGGTTAATTTAGCTCGACCGGCTGAACGTATTGTATCGTTAGCACCGCATATAACCGAGTTATTATTTTCGCTGGAGGTCGGTGATAGGGTAGTCGCAACTGTCGCTTTCAGCGATTACCCAGAAGCGGCAAAAAAGATTCCGGTCATAGGGGGAGCAGAGGATGTCAGTATAGAGTCTATTCTCGCTGTTAAGCCGGATTTAGTTGTTGCTTGGCAAGGCGGATCATCTACTGAACTTTTATCTGGTTTAGAGAGGCTAGGTATTCCAGTCTATCGCTCGTCGAGCCAGGGAATGACAAGTATTAGCCAGAGCTTAAAAGATTTATCTGTTCTTACGAAACGGCAATCAACGGCTTATCCCTTGATACAAAAATTCGATCAAGAGCGTTTAAATATTATAGCGCGCTTTAAACATAAGCCCCGTGTTAGGGTTTTTTATCAGTTGTGGCATGACCCGTTAATGACGGCGAATAGCCATCAATTAATCAGTGAGATGATCAGTGTATGTGGCGGAGAGAATCTTTTTGCTGAGCGCATTGAAACGGTGCCACAAACCAGTGTTGAGAGTGTCGTTATGCTGAACCCTGATCTTATTATCGCGCCTCTGCAAGGCACGCCGACAAATTGGCGGACTCGTTGGTTGGTTTGGAAAGAGGTTAGTGCGGTGAAAAATAGCCTATTAGTCACAGTCGATGCGGACTTAACTAGTCGACCAACATTGAGAAGCTTGCAAGGGTTGTTAGATGTATGCCAATTGATTGATCAGGCAAGAGATTTTCAATAGAGAGGTTTCATATTACCCGTCTATTGACTACGCTTTTAGTTGATGAAGTGGAGTTGAGGCTTTCGTGGTTAGATATCAAGAAACATTAAAAAATATACATCGTAGTCTAACAAAGCTAGGCGACCTTCCTGTCTTTAGTGCCACACTCAACCGTATACAGGAGTTGAGCAGTTCGCCTGAAAGCGATGCGATGGCGTTAGCTATGGTAATACTTAAAGATGCGGGCTTGTCTGCCAAGCTGCTTCGTATTGCTAATACGTCCGAGTTCAATCGGGGTGCAGGCGAGGTCACTGTGATCTCTAGAGCAGTGATTATTCTAGGATTTAATCGGATCAAAAACCTGTCTATTAGCATGAAACTCATCGAGAGTTTTACGCAAACCTACCCAGGATCAAGTGTCGATAAATTACTGCTACGCTCATTTCTTAACGCTTCAATGGCACGTGAGTTGGCCTCTAAAGCACGTATGCGAGATGTTGAGGAGGTCTTTCTTTGCGGTCTGATGTTTAGTTTGGGTGAAATCATTGTCTCTTGTACTCTGCCTGATAGCTACGCCACTATGCTCAAAATGAGGAAGGCAGGTAAGCAGCGTTGGTCTGCGATTCAGCTCAATGTTTTGGGTTGTCAGTTTAGTGATATTGGCCAAGATTTAGCACAAAGTTGGGGATTTCCGTCATCAGTTATCAAAACGATGGACGAATTAACCGCAGAGGATCATAAAAATATCAGTCAGAGACATCAGCTTATTGCTGCGTGCCATACCTTAACGGAGAAAGTTTACTCTCAACAAGAAGGTGGCATTTCTGTTGATCAAATTAGTCAACTGTTGATCGATAACTTCAAGCTTCAAGAAAATGATTTAGAAGATGCCTTAGATACGGCCTGCAAGCTGGCTGCAGATATGGTTGATGAGTATGGGATTAATGCCACAGCATTAGTTCCGCAGATGCAGGTGACAGGTGATAATAGGCTTGATGACATCATTCGTCATACGGCGTTTTTCTTTCACTCGCGTAAGCAAATCAACCAGAAAGAGGGCGTGGTTGTACAGCGCCAAATCAGCAAGAGTGAAAATTTAGAAAAACAGCTGAACTATCTCAATACCTTAGCAGAGATGGTGGACAGAAAGGCTTCCGCATCTGAGATGCTCAATCATGCAGTAGACGGTATTAAACAGTGTACAGGTTATGATCGTGTTGCCTTTTGTTTATATCGATCACCCAACCCTTCGCTAATTTTTAAAATAGGTGAAGGGGAGTCTTTAGAGGCGTTAGAACGATTCTTCTCATTGGGCCAAAAAGAGCCTGCACTAAGGCTTTTTTTACAAGTGATTAAAAAGGGGATGACGCTCTTAATTCCTGATGTAAATGAGACGGGATGGAAGGAACGTTTGCCCTCCGACTATATTGGTCTAGTAAAGCCCACTGGCATGGTCGTCACGCCGGTTATCGTGGCGCAACGCGCCATAGGCATACTTTATGCGGATAAGTTCAATGATCCGTTAGAGGATAAGGACTTTAGTTGCTTTAACCAGTTTGCCATTCAGCTAAAAGTTGCGCTAGCGCATCGCAATTAACGTTTAGTACTAGGCTTCCAGTATATCTCCTTTCCACCCTGTTGCCGGGCAAGTACCCGAGCACAAACAAACAACAAGTCGGACAGTCGATTCAAATAAACAGCGCCAAGTAATTCAATAGATTCAATTTGACAGAGCGATATGATTTTACGTTCAGCTCTACGACAAATGCTGCGCGCAAGGTGACACTGAGCGGCAGCAGGGTTGCCGCCTGGTAATATAAACTCTTCAAGTGAGGGTAATTGACTATTTAACTGATCGAGTTCGGTTTCGAGTTCAGTGATACGTGTTTCGGTGATCGCTTGGTAATAAGGATCCCCAATCGCTAATTCGCCACCTAAATCGAAGAGGTCATGTTGAATCTGGGCGAGAGTGTCTTGTAATGGATCATCAGGCTTTATTGAGGTTAACAACAAGCCTAACATTGAATTTAGCTCATCAATATCGCCCAGAGTTTCGATACGTGGAGAGGTTTTAGAGACACGACGGCCATTAGCCAACGCAGTCGTTCCCTTGTCCCCCGAACGTGTATAAATACGAGTTAAACGATTAGCCATAGATATCCTCTCTAGGATTCAGCAGGGCGTGAGTGTGCCCTGCGATGCGTAAAGACTAGAATTGGTAAGCAACACTTAACCATAGGTTTCTTTCAGGTGCAGGGTAGTGATAATTTGAACCCCATGATGTACCTGCATAAGCATCGTACTCTTCATCGAAAAGATTATTGATAGTCAGTTGAGAAACCCATTGGTCATGCTGCCACTTTAACGATGCATTGATAACCACAATAGGGTCAACCTTATCGGCGTTATTTGCATCATCTCCTGCTAGATAGCGAGAGCCAGTAAATTGACTATCTACATACAGATTCCATTGTGGATCGAACTGATAGTTGGCAAATAGGTTTAGCGTATGGCGAGCTACAAACGGCACTTCATTCCCTTGAAAAGAGCCTTCGAGTAATTCTGAATTAGTGTAGGTATAGGTTCCACCTACACGCAGATTATCTAACAGCGAGTGTTCAGCACTGAGAATCATCCCCTTTCTTAAAGAACGATCTAAGTTAAGATTGGCACCCCAACCACTATTGGCCTCAGAGTCGTACATTATTTCGTTATTCAGCGTCAGATGGTAAAGGTTCGCAGAGACTTTCGTCGCTTGATACTCGCCTTGCCAGCCCAACTCCCACGAAGTGCCCGTTTGCGGTTTTAAAAAGCTAACTGAAGGTAAGGTGTAACCATTCTCTTCAATTGCGGCAAAGCGAACGTTTTCATCACGGCGCAAGAAGAGTTGATGATTTGGCTTAACCTGCCAGGTGAGTCCAAGCTCTTTTACAAAAGCTGACTCGTTATTCGCTAAACTATTAGCAGTATCGATATCTTCAACCCGAGTCGTGCGGCCGCCCATGCTTAGAGAGATAGCTTCCGTTACAGGGTAGATCAGCTGAGCATAGTAAGCTTTAGTCGTTTGCTCACTGTTATAGTAGTTCCATGCTTGGAAATCGCTCGTTGTATAATCAAACCCAGTTGTCACGATGGCATTACCATGCGCACTAGGAATTTTAGCGGTTAAACGCGGAGAGAAGGCATTAACACGAGTGTCTTGAGGGTATGTACTGCCGAGATAACCGCTGCCATTACTATCGCGTTGGCTAGCTTCAGCACTGAGTTTGACACTGTCGTTTAATTGTTGGATCAGCGTCAATTCAGTGACTTTAACGTCGTTATTGAAGTAGTTATCAGGCGTGCCTGCAGAACGTCTATCGGCGGCTAATTGAGCATCGGTTAATGATCCAGGTAGCCTTTGGTTATCATTGATCACCTGATGCGTGAGTCCCACTTCACCGCCACTGTAGCGATATGAAAACCCCGCTAATACGCGCTGGTAATCAGTGTCACTGTTGTCTCGATAGCCATCGCTCTTGCTTTGATTAGCGTTGATTCGAACACCCACGCCATTGGCGTAACGCTGGTCGACGTTAGCCGAAATTTTTTTGCTGTTGTATGAACCACCGGTAAACTGCACCTTGCCAGAGGACACCTCTACAGGGCGGGTGATAATGTTAATGACTCCGCCGACGGCATTAGCGCCATATAGAACCCCTGCACTACCTTGTAAAACCTCAATGCGTTCGACATTATCCAGGGTGATGATGCTTAAATCCGGAGCTTCAAGTGTCGGGTTGTTGAGTGGGCGCCCATCCATCAAAATGAGTACGTTTTGGCTGCTGTTTTCACCAAAACCACGCATCGACACAGCCCCGTCATTGCTATTACCGGTGTAGTTCTGGGTAATTTGCACAGCACCGCTGGCACGAAGTGCTTCAAAAACGTTGCTCGCGCCGCTTGCACTGATTTGCTGTCGGGTGATAACACTCACGGATTTGCCTTGCATCTCTTCAGACACTAATGAACGAGTACCCGTGACTAGTACATTGAGTGGGTCTGTCGCTGCTTGGGTTGTAAAGGGGAATGTAGCTAAAGAAAGTAATATGAGTTTAGGGGGCAATTGATACATGCAAACCTCAGCAATGCGCCCGCCGCGCATGGGGATTAAATGAAAAACAGGCCGGTATCCGGGCTTTCGATCTGCAAACTTGCTATCAATTGATGCCTTCCCAGGGTTAACCAGTGGCTTAGTACAATTGATTGGATCGATTACCGTTGCGGGGGCAGCGTCGGCCTTATATCACTTTGACGTTGATATGCACCGAACTTCCCGATTATCCCTAAAAGGGCACCTGAAAATTAGGCCGCGAGTTTACCTATCCTAGCTTAAGCATGCAAATAGGTTGAACGATTACTGGCTTAAGATTCGAATCTGAGACAGCAAAGCGTTATTTAGGGGGGATGGAGTCTGGCTAGACTGGGCAGCATGGCATAAAAAGCCGGATATCTGCTCAATTTCCGTCTGCCTAGCCTGACGAACATCTTGGAGCATGGAGGAGAAGTTGGAGGCTGTTTGTCTGGCTACCTGTTCCACGACCTCGATCAACGGGAGGTCGAATAAGGTTTGATTAGCATTGCTTGCAATGGTTTCAATTTCGCCGCACAGATCTTCCATTAAACTGACGAGTGTTGGGTTATCGAAAAGCTCGCCATTTTTACAGTCATTAATAGCTGTTAAGGGGTTAATAACGGCATTGATTGCCAGCTTGCACCAGAGCCGATGTTCAATATTGATAACTTGCTGGATCTTTAAGTCGCCAATGGGAAGCGTAAATAAAGACTCTGAACTAGGCGCGGTTTCAAACATCTTGCCATACAGTGTTTCGCCTATGCCGGCTCTAATGACTTCAAAGGGGGAGGCTAAATAGGCGCCATCCGTCGTGGATGCTGCCCAGATAGATAGGTGAGGGTAGGTAAACTTGAGCTGTTGGTGCTGTCCCATACCGTTTTGGAGTAAAAGGATTTGTGCATCAGGCGCGATACGTTGTTTTATGGACTCAAAGGCAGCTAATGTCGCGTAAGCTTTGGTCGTTATAATAAGGCGATGAATAGGGCTCGTATCGGAGGCCAGCTCACCTTCGATAGGGTATAAGTTATGGGTTTGATCCATGGTCTGATAATCAATACCTTGCTTGGCAGATAGGGTCGTCAGCTGCTCGGTATTACGAACAATAAGTCGCACAGGTAAGCCGCTAGTGTATAGCTGCACCGCCCATAAACAGCCAATTGAACCACCGCCTAGAATATGCCAAGTCATTAATATCAACCTACGTTAGAAAAACAGCGAGTAAATAAACATCATACGATTGGTTTATAGGGATGAAAACCCTTAGCACCTTGGTTAAAATAGGCTCAAAACTTTTAAGGAGCTCCTATGCCATCGTTTGATATTGTATCTGAGTTGGATAAACATGAGTTAACCAACGCGGTAGACCAAGCTAACCGTGAAGTCCAAAACCGTTATGACTTTAAAGGGGTTGCGGCCAAGTTTGAATTAAATGATGACAAGGTCCAAATGGAAGCGGATGTTGATTTTCAGTTAAAACAGATGCTCGAAGTGTTCCGTGCTAAGTTGATTTCTCGTGGAATCGATGTGAAGTCAATTGAAGAGAAGCCGGCCGAGTTGGCGGGTGTCAAGGCGCGTCAAGAGTTAGTGATGAAGCAGGGGCTTGATCAAGCTGTCAGCAAGAAAATCACCAAAGCGATAAAAGACGCCAAGTTAAAAGTGCAAACGCAAATTCAGGGTGAAAAAGTTCGTGTGACAGGTAAAAAGCGTGATGATCTGCAAGAGGCTATCGCGTTATTAAAAGACTCTGACATCGAGATGCCACTGCAATTTAATAATTTCCGCGATTAATTATATTGCGGTGATGGTATGAAGAAGGTGGCGTTGGCCACCTTCCTATCGCTAAGTACAACCTCTATTTTTTTACGCTGACCCAATCTAAACAGGACAGCAAAAATAGCTCTTTGATAAGTTCCTGCTCATTGACCTGTGTTGACCTGAAATCAAAAGGGCACACTGCTCCACAAGCAATCAACTCTTTCACTTCGTTTCCGTTCCACTCTAGGACAGGAATTTTACGTTCTTTGTGAATAACCCGAATGTAGGGGTCTGGGCGTTCTAGCCAGGCATCAATCATATAAGTCATCAGCAATCACTCCTTGTTTAGTCCCTAAAGAGTAATCGATCGTTTTTTATATGTAAATGATAATGATTATCATTAAATTTTAATATTTTGAGGGTTTGCTCGAAATACCTGATAAAATGTTATTCATCATTGTTACCCATCCACCATATAGAGGATCAAATGCAAGCTAAAAAAGAGTGGTTATCTTCAGTACTCAATAAACGCACGCTTATCTGTGTTTTTACTGGCTTCGCATCGGGTATGCCTTTATACGTTTTACTTCAGTTATTACCCGCCTTTCTTCGTGAACAGGGTATCGGCTTAAAAGAGATTGGGCTGTTTGCATTGGTGACATTTCCCTATACGTGGAAGTTTATATGGTCACCCTTCATGGATAGTTATGCTCCTCCCTTGTTAGGTAGACGTCGAGGCTGGATGCTGGTCACCCAATTAGCATTGCTTATCTCTATTGGTTTGTTAGGGTGGTTTGATCCCCAGAAATCGTTAACGACCATTGTCTATTTGGCGGTTGCGGTTGCCTTTTTCAGTGCAAGCCAAGATATCGTGCTAGATGCCTATCGTCGTGAAATATTACCTGATGAAGAGTTAGGCTGGGGGAACTCTGTTCATGTACAAGCCTACAGAATTTCGGGGCTAATTCCGGGGGCTTTAGGCTTCATTTTAGCGGATCACCTACCTTGGAACAGCGTGTTTATTATTATCGCGTTGTTTATGCTAGTGGGCGTTGGTATGACCCTGCTAATTCGAGAGCCTAGCGAGAGTGTGCCACGGCCTATGAGCCTCAGAGCAGCAATTACCGAGCCTTTTATAGAGTTTATAAAGCGTGCTGGCTGGAAATCCGCACTGCTCGCTTTGAGCTTTATGTTTTTGTACAAATTGGGCGATAACATGGCAACTGCGCTATCAACCCCCTTCTATATTGATCTCGGATTTGAGCTAACCGAGATAGGTGTTATTGCCAAAACATCCGCACTCTGGGCGTCTATTGTAGGCGGTATTCTTGGCGGTCTCTGGATGATCCGACTTGGAATTAATCGTGCGCTTTGGATATTCGGTGTTGTTCAGGTAATTACAATTTTAGGTTTTGCCGTGTTATCGGAGTTAGGGCCTAATAAATGGGCATTAGCTGTGGTTATTAGCTTGGAATATTTAGGCGTCGGATTAGGGACGGCTGCCTTCACAGCGTTTATAGCGCGTTCAACCAGTGTGGCTTTTGCTGCCACGCAGTTTGCGTTGTTTACTGCACTTGCGGCACTGCCGAGAACTTTTGCGAATGCAACAACGGGCTTTTTGGTGGAAACGGTGGGTTGGACTGATTTCTATTTAATCTGTGCAGCCTTCTCTTTGCCGGGGATGTTGATGCTCATTTGGTTAGCCCCCTACAAAAAAGAGGCAGGATAAACCTGCCTCTCGATTTAAGCCGATCTAGCGATGACTTAGATGCGTAAACCGCCATCGATTTCGAAGCAGCGACCGCTGACGTAATCGTTTTCAAGTATGAAAGAAACCGTTTTAGCGATCTCTTCAGGCTTGCCTAAACGCTTAGCAGGAATACCAGAAGCAATCTTTTCTAGTGCTTCAGGCTTCATGCTCATGACCATTTCAGTACCGATGTAACCCGGTGCAATTGATGCTGCACGAATGCCGTAGCGAGCTAATTCTTTTGACCAAGTCACAGCCATAGCTTGCACGCCGGCTTTAGTTGCCGTGTAGTTTGTTTGACCCATATTACCTGAGCGGGAAACAGAGGAGATGTTGATGATACAGCCAGCTGTGCCTGTCTCAATCATCTTGATAGCTGCTTCACGACCGCACAAGAATGTACCTGTCAGGTTCACATCCATCACCAAATTCCATTGGTCCATAGACATTTTGCTGACAACTTGGCCATCTTTAACTTTAACAAACAGGCCATCACGAGTGATACCTGCGTTATTGACTAAACCGTGTAATGTACCGAAGTCCGCCACGACATCATTGAAAAGTTTTTCAACGCTCGCTTCATCGGCAACGTTGGCAACATAGCCGCGGGCTTCAACACCGAGCTCCATGCATAGGCCGACTGTTGCGTCTAGGTCTTCGGCATTGAGATCAGCTAGGGCTAATTTAGCGCCACGACCTGCGAGTTCTAATGCCATAGAGCGACCTAAACCACGACCGCCACCGGTAATAACGATAACTTTATCTTTCAATTCCATCGTAGAGTACCTTGTTTATAAAATTGCTACTTAGCGTAATGTTATTATTGTGCACCGCAAAATATTGCAGTGCAACAAACATAGCTAGAGTATGAAAAAAAATCCATCGTTAATTCGTACATGTAAGTATAAACCCTTACGTTCTTTCGTGGAGTGCGTTGGCCTAGGCGTGACGTAAGTTGCTGAAAATAAATGGAAAAAGTTTTTTGTTCATAACCGCTTTTTACTGGTTTTATGAGGTGGTTAGACAATGGTCGTATGCTTGCGATTTGAGTTGTCATCTGTTTCTATAGTCGAAAAACGACAGGTTACGCGTGATGCCCATTATTTTTTTGCTATTTATACTGATTCCTATTGTTGAAATTACACTCTTGATTAACGTGGGTCAGGCAATTGGAGCTTGGTATACCGTGGGTTTGGTTGTGTTATCAGCATTTGTCGGTGTCAATATGCTTAGGTATCAAGGCATATCTACGTTGGCTCGTGCCCAGCAGCGAATGAATGCAGGAGAGTTGCCGGGTGAAGAGATGGTAGAGGGTATTGTTCTAGCGGTCGGTGGAGCGCTGTTGATTACACCGGGCTTTGTGACGGATACGCTAGGTTTTTGCTGCCTAATTCCCGTAACACGTAAGGCGTTGGTGCGTGTCTTGATGAGTCGTTTTACCCTAGTTGCGATGGGAAAACGGCCGTCAGCTAGTCCTGAAAGTCAGGAGCAACCTTTTACTTCCCATCGTGAAACTTTTTCACATCGGGCTAGCCAACCTCATAAAGGTGAGGTCATTGATGGCGAGTACCGTCGCGAAGATTAAATTTTTGAAAAAAATATCTCGATAGGGATTGAAAACCCTCATCCTGCCCCCATTTAGCTAACAACCGGTAACCAGATGGTTACGGTCTTTGACTTATCAATTGCTTAATCGCTTTTTGATCAACCATCAGGAGATAGATCAGATGAAAATTCGTCCACTTCACGACCGTGTAGTAGTTCGTCGCAGTGAAGAAGAAAAAACAACTGCGAGCGGTATCGTGCTACCAGGCTCAGCTGCTGAAAAACCAAATCAAGGTGTTGTTGTTGCAGTTGGTCAGGGTCGTGTTCTGAACAATGGTACAGTACATCCAGTATCTGTAAGCGTTGGTGACAAAGTTCTTTTCGGACAATATGCAGGTTCAAATGTCGTGAAAATCGACGGTGAAGAGCTGCTGATTATGAGTGAAAGCGAAATTTATGGTGTTTTGGAAGCTTAATTCCAACACTTTTACTGCTTTTATAACGCTGTGTATTTTTAAGACATAATAATTTACAGGATTTAGAAACAATGGCTGCTAAAGACGTACGTTTCGGTAATGATGCTCGCCAGCGTATGCTGGAAGGTGTAAACATTCTAGCTAACGCTGTAAAAACAACCTTGGGCCCTAAAGGTCGTAACGTTGTATTGGATAAAGCATTTGGCGCTCCAACTGTGACTAAAGATGGTGTTTCTGTTGCCAAAGAGATCGAACTAGAAGATAAGTTCGAAAACATGGGCGCTCAGATGGTTAAAGAAGTAGCTTCACAAGCTAATGATGTAGCGGGTGACGGTACTACAACGGCAACTGTATTGGCTCAAGCGATCGTTTGTGAAGGCTTGAAGTCTGTTGCTGCCGGTATGAACCCAATGGATCTTAAGCGCGGTATCGACAAAGCTGCTGCCGCAGTTGTTGAGCAGATTAAAGCGATGGCAGTACCTTGTGCTGACTCTAAAGCCATTGCTCAAGTAGGTACCATCTCTGCTAACTCTGATGAAGTTGTTGGTGCGATCATTGCTGAAGCAATGGAAAAAGTAGGTAAAGAAGGCGTTATCACAGTTGAAGAAGGTTCTGGTTTAGAGAATGAACTGAACGTCGTTGAAGGTATGCAGTTTGATCGTGGCTACCTTTCTCCATACTTCATCAACAACCAAGAAAGTATGACGGTTGAGCTAGAACAGCCTTACATTCTTTTGGTTGATAAAAAAGTTTCAAACATTCGTGATTTGCTACCAGCACTTGAGCAAGTGGCTAAATCTTCACGTCCGTTGTTGATCGTTGCTGAAGATGTTGAAGGCGAAGCATTGGCTACGCTGGTTGTTAACAACATGCGTGGTATCGTGAAAGTTGCTGCAGTTAAAGCTCCAGGTTTTGGTGATCGTCGTAAAGCGATGTTGGAAGATATCGCGGTTCTAACTGGCGGTACTGTGATTTCTGAAGAGGTTGGTTTGAGCTTGGATACCGCAGGTCTTGAGCACTTAGGTCAGGCTAAACGTGTGACTGTGACAAAAGAAAACACAATCGTTGTTGATGGTGCTGGTAATGCAGATGCTATCACTGCACGTGTAGGTCAGATCCGTGTTCAAATCGAAGAAACTTCTTCAGATTATGACCGTGAAAAACTGCAAGAGCGCGTTGCTAAACTAGCAGGTGGTGTTGCGGTAATCAAAGTCGGCGCAGCGACTGAAGTTGAGATGAAAGAGAAAAAAGCGCGTGTTGAAGATGCTCTGCATGCAACTCGCGCAGCGGTAGAAGAGGGTGTTGTTCCTGGTGGTGGGGTTGCGTTGATTCGTGCTCTACAAGCGATCGAAGGATTGAAAGGTGATAACCATGACCAAACAATCGGTATCGAGTTAGCGTGCCGTGCAATGGAAGCTCCACTGCGTCAGATCGTTAGCAATGCAGGCGGCGAAGGTTCAGTGGTTGTCTCTAAAGTACGCGAAGGCAAAGGCTCTTTCGGTTACAACGCAGGTAACGATACCTACGGCGATATGCTAGAAATGGGTATCCTTGATCCAGCTAAAGTAACTCGCTCTGCGCTTCAAGCTGCAGCATCTGTTGCCGGTCTGATGATTACTACCGAAGCTATGGTTGCTGAAAAACCAAGCGAAAAAGGTGGTATGCCAGATATGGGCGGCATGGGTGGAATGGGCGGTATGGGCGGCATGATGTAAGCTGTTCCCCGTTTAGGCTGTATAAAAAACCCGACTCATGTCGGGTTTTTTGTTTATAATTAATTGAAAATTAAGATGTTTTTTTGTTATTCGTTTCTTCTATAGCGTTACTTGTAATTTCGATTGGTCACATCCGTTTAATCCGTTAGTCTGGGTTTGTACTTACACCGCAAGTCCTATACCTAAAAATACAAAAGGATACCGTGATGAAAAAGACCGCTTCGATATTTGCTGGTGCTCTACTAGCGTTCAGTATGGCAAGTGCACAGGCAGCGACTTTGAAGATGGCCTATGATGCAGACCCTGTATCATTAGATCCATATGAGCAACTGTCTGGTGGCACATTACAGCTGTCACACATGACTTATGATCCACTGGTTCGTTGGGATAGAAATCTTGGCTTTGAGCCACGTTTGGCAGAAAGCTGGGAACGTATCGATGAAAACACCATGCGCTTTCATCTACGCAAAGGCGTAAAATTCCACAGTGGTAATGACTTTACGGCAAAAGATGTTGCTTTCACATTTAAGCGCCTTCAAGAATCACCTGACTTTAAAGGTGTTTTCGCACCGTTCAAAGCATTGAATGTTATCGATGATTATACGGTCGATATGGTTACTACTGAACCTTTCCCATTGATTCTGAACAATGCTACCTACCTTTTCCCTATGGATAGCGCGTATTTCACAGGTGATGATGAAAACGGCAAGCCAAAGGATCAATTGGTTAAGCATGGCGATTCCTTCGCATCACGTCATATCTCTGGTACGGGTCCTTACACGGTAACTTATCGTGAGCAAGGCGTTAAAGTTGAGTTCCAGCGTAACCCTAGCTACTGGGATACTAAGTCACCAGGTAATGTTGACAATATCGTTCTTACTCCGATCAAAGAAGCGCCAACCCGTGTAGCGGCTTTATTGTCTGGCGATGTTGATTTTATCGCTCCAGTGCCGCCAACAGATCATGATCGTATTAAAGAAAATGATAAAGTTGATTTGGTTACAATGGGTGGTACTCGTATCATCACGTTCCAAATGAACCAAGAGCGTGTAGAAGCATTTAAAGATGCGCGTGTTCGTTTAGCGGTCAACTATGCTATCAACCAAGAAGGTATCGTTAAAAAGATAATGAAGGACTTTGCGACACCTGCTGCTCAGTTCTCACCAAAAGGTTACCTAGGTTATAACGAAAGCCTCAAACCACGTTTCGATCTGAAAAAAGCTAAAGAGCTGATGAAAGAAGCGGGTTATGAAAATGGTTTCTCAATTACCATGATGGCACCGAACAACCGTTATGTTAATGATGAGAAAATCGCTCAAGCAGTAGCTTCTATGCTGTCTAAAATCAACATCAAAGTTGATTTGAAAACTCTGCCTAAAGCGCAATACTGGCCTGAATTTGATGCGCGTGCAGCAGACATGATGATGATCGGTTGGCACTCAGATACAGAAGATACTAACAACTTCTTCGAGTTCTTAGCGGCTTGTCCAAATGCAGACACTGGCGCGGGTCAATATAACAGTGGTAACTACTGCAATAAGAAAGTTGATGAAATGATTGCGCAAGCGAACACTGAAACTGATCGCGAAAAACGTGCAGCTATTATGCAAGAGATGGAAAAGATCGTTTACGATGAAGCTGGATTTGTTCCTTTACACTGGCAGAATCTAAGCTGGGGTGCGCGTAAAGGCGTTGATATTGCTCCTATCGTGAATGTGATGGACTTCCCTTATATTGGTGATTTAGTTATCAAGCAGTAAGTGGGTACGCCGAGGGCTTAGCTCTCGGCTTTCGTTATAAATGGGGATGTTCTTCCCCATTTTTTCAAATAATCAGGGTATAGCTGTCATGGGCGCGGAAGGGTATCTGCTGCTTAGGTTCTGCTGTGACCCTTATACGCCAATGCTTGAGGCTGATTATAATGATTGCGTTTTTTATTAAACGGTTTATTCAGGCCGTAGTCGTTATGTTTGTTATAAGCCTGATTAGTTTCTCTATTCAGGATAATCTAGGTGACCCGTTACGTGAGCTCGTGGGTCAATCTGTTTCCGAAGAGCAACGTCAAGCATTACGCGATGAGATGGGATTAAATGATCCATTTCTTGTTCAGTATGTCCGTTTTGCAAAGAAAGCTATACAGGGTGATTTAGGGAATTCCTATTTCTTTAAAGAACCTGCGTTAGATGTAATTCTGAAAAAGTTTCCAGCGACAATGGAGTTAGTCATTGGCGCGACACTGATAATCATCTGCATCTCTGTTCCTGTCGGTGTTTACTCTGCGATTAAACCGAAAAGCTTATTCTCACGGGTGACGATGGGGATGAGTATCATCGGCATCTCTATACCTGTATTCCTTACAGCCATT
>DAIRSP010000040.1:0-17914 GCA_036804365.1 Neptunomonas sp.
TCACTGTGTGAAGAGGTGCGCATTCTACAGACACCTGATTTAGAGTCAATACTTTAATTAAAAAAAGTTAAAATTAAGCTTCTGTATAATGCTGTATATCTATTAGTTCTACCGCTGACGCTTGTACAGCTTCCGTGAAAAACTGCTGCGCAACTCTTGCAAAACGCTCTGGTCCATCAGTAACCATAAAGCGCACCGAGCCATTTGCTGACGGATTTTTTATATTAAGTTTTTCAACCAATCCGACAACATACTCTGCCGTAGTCTCAGCCGAATCTACTAAAACTACCTGCTCTCCCAAGATCTTTGCAATAGGTTCTCGTAAGGCTGGAAAGTGTGTACAACCTAATACTAGTGTATCCATTTTATCAATTGAGCTAATGGGAGCCTGTGTTAATGGCTTTAAGCATTCCGCAACTATCTCTTCTACGAGAGCGCCGCTATGCCATCCCTCTTCTGCCAACGCCACAAATAGGGAGCAAGGCTGAGCCTGAATCACCGCATCTGATTTTAGATTCAATATCGCACGCTGATAAGCTTGATTATTAACTGTCCCTTCTGTTCCTATCACACCGATATGCCCATTTCTGGTGGCTTTACAACTAGCAACAGCACCTGGCTGCACTACACCCACCACAGGTATATTAGGATAGGCAAGCTGTAAAGGCTCAACAGCGACTGCAGAAACTGTATTGCAGGCTATAACTAACAACTTAATATCACGACTGATCAACGCTTGAGCGGCCTGTTTCGCATATCGCGTCACAGATAATGCACTTTTGGTTCCATAAGGAACTCGAGCGGTGTCTCCTAGGTATATCAAGTTTTCACCTGGGAGCTGACGGCGTAGCTCATTTAATACCGTTAAACCGCCCACACCTGAATCAAATACGCCGATTGGCTTTGAAAGCTGACTAAACTCGATACTCATTTTTTTCGTGCTTTTTTCACTGCGTCTTTCTTCATTTCTTTGATGTGCTTTTTGAACCGCTCTTTTTTTGCCTTTTGTCTTGCGGTTAACAAGTTGCGCTTGCCGGCAAATGGGTTATCGCCTGTTTTAAACTCGAAACGAACAGGAGTACCTTTAATTTTTAGGGCTTTAATAAACTTATTTTGTAGATATCTTTTATAAGAGTTTGGCAACTGATCCGTTTGATTACCATGGACTACGATAATCGGCGGGTTAGATCCACCTTGGTGTGCATAACGCAATTTAATACGACGTCCAGATACAGTCGGTGGTTGATGGTCAGCTACGATATCTTCTAAAAGAGTCGTTAAACGGTTTGTTGCCCATTTTGCCATTGCAGATGAATAAGCCTCATCAATCGACTTATACATATCACCCACACCGCTACCATGCAGAGCAGAGATGAAATGGAAGCGAGCAAACTCGGCAAACTCTAACCGTCTTTGTATTTGCTCTTTGACTGTTTTCTTTTGTTCTTCAGTCATGCCATCCCACTTATTTAGTGCAATGACTAATGCACGACCGGTTTCCATTACAAAGCCTAACATGTGTAGGTCTTGATCTGTAATACCCTGCCTTGCATCAATGACTAATACCACAACATTGGCATCTTTAATGGCCTGAAGCGTCTTAATAATCGAAAACTTTTCTACGGCTTCTTTAATATTTTTCCTACGTCTTACACCCGCTGTATCTATCAGAGTATAAGGCTCACCCTCTCTTTCATAAGGGATATAAATACTATCTCGGGTAGTTCCGGCCTCATCAAAAACAACAACGCGATCCTCACCTAACAGGCGGTTCACTAAGGTAGATTTACCAACATTTGGTCTACCAACGATAGCGATTCTGACACCTTTATGAGTCTTTTCCTTCTCGGACTCATCTTCATCCTCTGGATAATCAGCGAGTGTATATTCTACAAGAGAGGTTACGCCTCGATTATGCGCAGCAGCAATAGCAACAGGCGCACCTAAGCCTAATCCATGAAAGTCGGACATTGCGACATCAGGATCAATACCATCTGTTTTATTGACGACTAAAAATGCTGATTTACCTGAACGACGCAAATGATCAGCGATCAGTTCGTCTGCAGGATTCAAGCCGGCTCGTGCATCCACCATAAAAAATACAACATCAGCTTCTACTATGGCCTGCAAAGACTGACGCGCCATTTCATGGTCAATCCCCTGCTCATCACCTGTGATTCCACCGGTATCAATGACAATGAAGGATTTCTGGCCAACCTTTCCTTCTCCGTACTTTCTATCCCTAGTAACACCAGGCATATCTGCAACAAGCGCATCTCTCGACTTGGTTAGGCGATTAAATAATGTAGATTTACCAACGTTGGGACGTCCAACTAACGCAATTACAGGTAGCATGACTTATTACCAAAAATAAAGAACGGCCATCTGCAATGCAGATAGCCGTTGTCGTTTAAACCGTTGACTAGTTAAGTGTTAAAGCTAACAACTTACCGGCATCGGTTAACACATATAAAACATCATCCTTCACCTTCATATCTCCGGTGATAGCTGCATCTGCATCGAACCGAGCGACGAAGTGTCCATCAATTTGAGACATGAAATGGATGTAGCCCTCATAGTCGCCTACTGCGACTGAGTTATTGATCACTACAGGAGATGAAATCAATCGATTTTCAAGTTGATCCTGCTTCCATACACTTGCAGCACTGCGTGTATCGAATGCTTGTACATGATCATTACTTTCACTCGCATAAATATTACCAAACCCTGCTGCCAAACTATGGTAACTCGATGCTTTTTTTGCCCAAAGAGTTTGAGCATTAAAAGGGTTGATCGCAACAATTTGCCCCTGATAACTTGGCACATAAATCACGTTTTCAAATAAAAGCGGGCGACCGTCGATATCGGTCATTCGCTCCAACTCTGAACGCCCCTCTGGGATAGCAACACTTTGCTCCCACAATGGCGCACCAGATTCATTATCAACCGCAACAAACTTACCGTTATCAAATGCTGCCAATGTCACATCAAGCGCAACGATGGGCGCACTGGTACCTCTGAGTGTCAAACGGGGTAGAGCCGCATCGTAACTCCAACGTCTTGCACCTGTTTGAGCATCCAAAGCAACCACTTTACCGTTAACTGTCTGTACGACAACCAACTTATCATTATGTTGCGGCTCAGCCACCACTTCTGACGACAACTGTGTTCGCCACAATTCGTGACCATCTGCTGCATCAAGACAAATAAGCACACCTGACTCGGTGGCGACGGTCACTTTTCCATTCCCGGAACCAGCACCCGCTAACAGTGTTGTATCAAGATCTTTTTGCCAAACTTCTTTGCCATTGGATAACGAGAAAGAGGTCACTACGCCTTCTGGCACTGCAGTATAGATATTTTCACCTGATATTGATGGAACTATCTGATGGAACTTATCACCCAAACTCCCACCGGCATCAGCAGACCACTTCACTGCAACTTGCTTTTCAGCTGCAAACTCAACTAGTTTGTTTGGTTCAACTTCATCTGAACCACCCCAAAGACCACAGCCACTTAGCGTTACTGCTACAAGCGCTAACGATGCAATACGATGAAACATAGCCTACCCCTCGCTACCAGCAAGATCTTCCAATTTAATTGTGAGCAATGGATTAGATTGCGCTTGAGAGCTTTCAACCGCTCGTTGATAAGCCGCTCGTGCCTCTGACTTATTACCCGCCAGTACTTGCAGATCACCTTCCAACTCATTTTTCTCAGCAGCGAAAGCGTCATGGGTTAAACTTTTCAATTCATTTAATCCCTTTTGAGACTCACCTTGCGCCAAATAAACCCGAGCCTTTCGAAGAAGCGCTATATTACGCATTTCTTCACTGGGCTTATGTGCTAACACCCAATCCAACTCTTTTAAAACATCTTCGTATTTGCCCTGATCAGCATAAACCTTAGCCATCAGCAAAGCTGCGAATCTAGCATATTCAGAGCTATCAAATTCCGCTTTAAGGCCAGTCGCTATATGTTCACTTGTCGTAACGAGCGTTTCATCATCAGGCTTGGAAATACTTAGCGCCACTGAATCTAATAAATTTTGATAACCTATAGATGCAGCTTCAGCTGTATTCTCTTGTTGTTGCAGCCATGCCTTCCAACCAAAGACACCACTTAGCGCAACAACAACAGCAACCAAAATTGATTTACCGTTCTCTTTCCACCAATCCTTAAGCGCTTCAACCTGCTCTTCTTCTGTACGCATCTCAGACACTACAACTTCTCCTAAACCCTCATCAGGGTGAAATCAAATTTAATACTAAAGGACTTCCTGTAACGCCGCGATCACTTGATCTGAGGCTATCGGCCCTATAGGTTGATCTTTTGCCCACAATACTGCCGTTATAGCGGCCTCCTCGGGCTTCAATAGAAGCACCATGGGCGCACCTGTTTGACGAGCTTTACTAGCAATATTTTTCAAACCGGCACAGTGTGTTCGTATGCGAAGATGAGGCAACTCATTTCGAATATGCTCAGCCATAGCCATAACGTCAGCTTGGATACCTTTCACTTCTGCAGCGATGTAAAGATCAAATGACGTTTTAACGGTTTCAGGCAAGACATCCATCGTTTCCAATAATAGAACCAGACGTTCAACACCCATTGCAAAGCCGACAGCGGGCGTTGGCTTTCCACCTAATTGCTGAACAAGCCCATCATAACGACCACCTGCACACACTGTACCTTGAGCACCTAGCTTATCTGTCACCCATTCGAACACTGTTTTGCAGTAGTAATCTAACCCTCTTACTAATCGAGGATTAATTTCATAGCGAACACCCGCTTGATCTAGCATGGATGTTAAGTCAGTGAAATGCTGCCTGGACTCATCATCCAAATAGTCTGTTAAGACTGGCGCGTTGACTAGGATCTGCTGTGTCGTTTCACTTTTACTGTCGAGAATTCTCAAAGGATTAGTCGCTAACCGTCGCCGGCTATCTTCATCTAACTCTGAATAAAACTCTGTGAGATAAGTGGTTAAATCTTCTTTATAGCGCTGACGGCTTTCATTACTACCCAGCGAATTTAGCTGCAAAGTAACTGCATTTAGAATACCTAAACGCTTCCACAAGCGCGCACTCAGCATAATAACTTCTGCGTCAATATCCGCAGATGCCATACCAAATGTTTCTAGACCGATCTGATGAAACTGACGATAACGCCCCTTCTGAGGCTTCTCATACCGAAACATCGGCCCTTGATACCATAAACGCTGTGTCTGATTGAATAACAAACCATGCTCTTCACCGGCACGAACACAGCCCGCTGTACCCTCAGGCCGCAAGGTCAAACTATCGCCATTCCGATCATCGAAGGTATACATCTCCTTCTCAACGATATCGGTAACTTCACCGATTGAGCGCTTAAAAAGCTCGGTTGGCTCTACAACGGGCATACGTATTTCACTATATCCATACATAGAAAATACGGTGCGAACTTCACCTTCAAGATACTGCCAAACTGGTGTTACATCCGGCAGAATATCATTCATACCACGGATGGCTTTAACTTTTGCCAAACTTAAACTCTCTTAGTAACGTATTACAAACTATTTGGGAGCGATAATTTAGCTACGTTTTTACTCGTAAACGGCGCCAAATCAACGACTTTCCCATTATAAACAAACTGCTGCACTGCGGATGCTTTACCGATGATTACAGCTAAAGGCTCTTTACCTGAGAGATTTGCTGTTTCACCCTTTTTGCGAATACCGTTGAACAGCGTTTTACCATCCGTATCTTTTACAGAAAACCAACAATCTTCAGTAAATTTAATAACCAAGCCGGCTTCATTTGAAACTGTGGCATCTGCTGTTGCAGTACTTACGACACCGTTTGTAGCTAACTCTTGCTGGATTTTAGTAACGTCTTCCTCAGTTAGGTACTTTGGCTCTTCTTCCTCATTAGGCGGTGTTACGCCATCAGCGGTTTCAGGCTCCGTCACCGGTTCAACAGGATCATCCAGTTTAGGTAAAGCCAATGAATTACCTGCACCTGCAACCGTCACAGCTGGCGATGACTCTACGCTGTTCGCTTGCTGGGTTGTAACTAGCTCCTCTACAGACGTAATACCGTATTGAGTTTTCCACCACCAAACAGTTACTGCAATGATAGCGATTAAGAACAACCAGCCAGACCAACGCATGACTGGATCGCCGAGCTTTACCTGCTCCTGCACTTTTGAGACTGATCGAATCGGAGCACGCTTATGCGGCGTACCGTGCATCTGATCAAACATATCTATAAGCGCTGCCCCATCAATACCCAAAGTTTTTGCATAGCTTCTAATATAGCCACGCGCAAACACTAAGCTAGGCAGCTTCTCAAATGCGCCTTCTTCGATCCATTGAATATAGCGAGTGGGAAGATGCAGCTCATCAGCAATCGATTTTTGGGTAAAGCCCTGTGCTTCACGCGCAACCATCAAACTCTCACCTGGAGAGCGATTTATATCTCGTACAACAACATCATCGGGCATACTACTCACCGAGCTGACTCCTTGTATTGTCTGTATTCATCTGAATCAGGAAATAAGTTTTTCAACAATAACGCATATGTAGCGGATGAAGAAGCTTTACCATTCACTCGAGCCAAGCGAATCGCCACCCATAAACTTTTAGCTGTATGATTGACTCGCTTACTGTCAATAAGTTCTGAAAATTGACGGTAATATAACTCTGCATTGGCTTCATCACCCTTGGATAAATACAGATCAGCCAACTCAACTAAAGCAAACGGACGAACACCGCCGGTTTTAAGGGTTCGCTCAAAAGCGTGAATAGCAGGATCTATCTGCCCTATCTGCTCATAACAGCGACCAAGATTCTCAAACGCCTGAGCTCTACCTGTATAAAATGGATCTTCCGTCGCACGCGCTAGCTCAACACAGGACTCATTGTAGCGCTTGATCGCATACAAAAATGCGCCATAGTTATTATGGTACATTGCCGCACCTGGTTCAGCAGCGATGGCCTGTTTATAATATTGCTCGGCAAGGGTCATCTCATCTTCGGCTTGAAAAATCAAAGCCAACGCATTAAATGCAGGGGCATAATTAGCGTTTATATCAAGCGCTTTCTGTACAGCGACCTTTGCATTAACTGTATCACCAGACTGCAAATATTGAAGCCCCAAGGTTGTATAAGCCTGCAGTGCACCTTCCGTAGATACCGTCTTTTTATTGATAGCCGTTGTTTCCTGAGTCGCGGCACACCCCAGCATAAAACAACTTACCAGTGTGATTAACCAAACGCGCATCCCTTTCACGTGGCGCTCCTTAATAGTCTATAGCGACTTTTAAACATCGCTTTGCTGAACAACAGGAATATATTTCTGACTTCGACGAGTACGATCTTCAACCTGTCCCACTAACTGCCCACAAGCTGCGTCAATCTCATCTCCTCGAGTACGACGCACCGTGGTCAAGATACCGGTTTTTAGCATAGTATTTTTAAACGCTAAAATAGCATCTTCTGATGGCCGCTCGTAACCGGAGTTGGGGAATGGATTAAATGGAATAAGGTTCAATTTGCAAGCGACCTGCTTTAATAGCCGACCCAATTCTTTTGCATGACTTACTTGATCATTAACGCCAGCGATCAACGTATACTCAATGGTTATAGTACGCTTATCTTTCAAACTGTCTAGATAACGATTGCAAGCAGCCATTAATTCACTGATTGGATAGCGCTTATTGATCGGTACTAACTGGTCACGTAGTGCATCATTCGGTGCATGTAAGGAGATTGCTAATGATACATCCGTTAAACCACGAAGCTTATCAATAGCAGGAACGACACCCGCCGTACTCAATGTCACTCGACGTTTTGACAACCCATACGCATTATCATCCATCATCAACGTAATAGCGCTGACAACGTTATCGAAGTTCATTAAGGGCTCACCCATCCCCATTAACACCACGTTAGTAACACGTCGAGGGCCACCAGGATCCATTGGCCCGAAAGACTTGATAGCGATTCTAACCTGACCTATCACCTCTGCAGCACTTAGGTTTCGATTAAAGCCCTGTTTACCGGTAGAGCAAAAACTACAATCCAACGAGCAACCCACTTGCGAAGATATACACAAGGTTGCTCTATCACCTTCAGGAATTAACACACTTTCTACACAAGAACCACCATCAACTCGGATAACCCATTTGCGTGTGCCATCTTTAGAGATATCTTGCATCACCACTTCAGGTTCACGTATTTCAGCGACTTGATTTAAACGTTCACGTAAAGCTTTACTGATATTTGTCATATCATCAAAGCTTTCAGCGCCCATTTGATGCATCCACTTCAAAACCTGGGTCGCACGAAAACGCTTTTCGCCTAATTCTGCAAAGAAAGCTTCCAGCTGATCGGGTGACATCCCTAAAATATTGGTTTTGGTCGTGTTCTCTATCATGGTTTTACCTGTTATTAAGTGAAGCATGCAGAGGCCTAAAACTAGACCTCCACACGTAACGCGTATTACTTACCGAAGAAGTATGCAATTTCACGTTCTGCAGATGTAGCAGAGTCAGAACCATGAACCGCATTCGCATCGATAGATTCAGCGAAATCACGGCGAATTGTTCCTTCCGCGGCATCTTTAGGATTAGTTGCGCCCATCAGTTCACGGTTTGCAAGAATGGCATTTTCACCTTCAAGAACCTGTACAACCACAGGACCAGATGTCATAAATGCAACTAGATCAGCAAAGAAAGGACGCTCTTTGTGCTCTGCATAGAAACCTTCTGCTTCAGCTTTAGTCAGCTGTTTAAGCTGCATAGCAACCAACTTTAGACCTGCTTTTTCAAATCGAGATACGATTTCGCCGATTACATTTTTTGCAACAGCATCAGGTTTGATGATAGAAAGTGTACGTTCGATAGCCATCTAATTATTACCCCTAAAAAGGTCATTTCTGAAAAACGGGCCATTATACGCGAAGGCTACGCCACGTCACAACAGACATAAAAAAAACAACCCGGCTAAACCGGGTTCTAAATATTATTACTCTCGTTCTTCAATCCAAGCCATCTGAATGGCTTCAAGGATCTTTTCGCCACATCGTTTAGGATCATCATCAAACTCAGGCAGCGACATTACCATTTGGTACAGATCAGGAAAGCTTATAACCAACGGATCCACATTCGGAAATTGCTCATCCAACTCTATAGCAATATCAAGCACATCTACCCATTTTAATGACATAATTCACCGCCTTAATGACGCTCAGATACCTGGTTCAAAGTATAGCGAGGAATCTCAACAACCAAGTCTTGATCACCAACACAAGCCTGACAGCTTAATCGCGATTCTGACTCTAAACCCCAAGCTTTATCGAGCATATCATCTTCTAGCTCATCCGATTCTTCTAAAGAACGGAACCCCTCTCGCACAATGACGTGACAGGTGGTACAGGCACAAGACTTTTCACATGCATGCTCAATTTCTATACCGTTAGCCAAAGCAGCATCGCAAATCGTCACACCTGATTCAGCTTCGATAACCTTTCCATCAGGACACAAATCCTCATGAGGTAAAAATATTATTTGTGGCAACTATCTACCCTCTTCAATTTCTTGAATCGTGTGCCCTTGTAAGGCCTTCTGTATATTGGAATTCATTCGTCTAGATGCAAACTCATCCGTTGCTTTTGATAAACGCTCGATACCTAATTCGATATCACGGACATTTCCACTCTGGACTAATGCCTTCAACGCATCAAGCTCAACCTCGATAGAAGCACGCTCATCCTTGGTCAATAGTATTTCTGCATCCTTCGCTAAAGCTTGAGTTAAGGCTAAAATTAAACGCTCAGCATCAACCTGCTGTTCACGCAATGCTCGGCGTTCTTTATCACCTTCAGCAGATACAAAGGATTCTTTAAGCATATTTGCAATTTGAACATCCGTTAATCCGTAAGACGGCTTAACTTGGATACTACTTTGCACGCCTGTAGATAACTCTTTAGCACTGACGCTCAATAGACCATCCGCATCGACTTGGAAAGTCACTCGAATCTTAGCCGCACCCGCGACCATGGGAGGAATGCCCTGCAAAACAAACCGACCTAACGATCGACAATCCGCAACCAGCTCTCTTTCACCTTGAAGAATGTGAATTGCCATGGCCGTTTGACCATCTTGATAGGTTGTAAACTCTTGCGCCTTCGCTACCGGGATTGGGGTATTTCGATGAATAACCTTCTCGACCAGCCCCCCCATAGTTTCAAGCCCGAGCGAAAGCGGAATAATATCCAGAAGTAGCATCTCTGAATCAGGCTTATTGCCTGCAAGCACATCCGCTTGTATGGCTGCACCAAGAGCGACTACTCGATCGGGGTCAATATCCACATGTGGCGCTTTGCCAAACAAAGTTTCAACCTGACTTCTGACCAACGGGACTCGGGTTGAACCTCCGACCATCACAACATCTTGAATCGACTCCAATGCCAACCCTGTGTCTTTAACAACTCGCTTACAGGCACGAATAGTTTTAGACACCAACGATTCAATAAGCACATTGAATTGATCACGAGTAATAGAGACCGAAACCTCTTTTCCTGCAACTTCAAATTCAGCCCAAGCTTCTGTTGCGATCGTCAGCTTTTCTTTAACAGAGCGAGCCTGCTCCATAAGCTTTCGAGACAATCCTGCTGTGAGTGCAGTTTTGACATTAGCTTTCTCTAATAACCAGCTAGCTAATGCCCGGTCAAAGTCATCACCACCTAATGCACTATCGCCACCTGTGGCCAGCACTTCGAATACGCCTTTGCTCAACTGCAAAACAGACACATCAAATGTTCCGCCACCCAGATCGTAAACCAGAATGGTGCCATCTTCTTTCTTATCCAAGCCATACGCTACTGCGGCAGCGGTCGGCTCACTTAACAAACGCAATACTTTAATATTCGCTAAGGTCGCGGCATCTTTAGTTGCCTGTCGCTGCGCTTCATCAAAATACGCAGGCACGGTAATCACCGCACCGCTAATTTCACCCTGCAAAGACTCCTCGGCACGTGACATTAGTGCCTTCAAAATATCAGCTGATATTTCGACTGGACTTTTTAAACCTGCGATTGTATTGATAAAAGGCATCCCCCCTTCATCAGGCTCAAAAGCATAAGGTAGAACGTCACCTAAGGAATCAACATCCTTAACGCCGCGCCCCATTAAACGCTTTACAGATACAATCGTGTTATAAGGATCTTTAGAAGCAAAAGCGCGTGCTTTAGCGCCTACAACAACCTCTTTTTCTGTATAGCGAACAACCGATGGTAGCAGGTGACTACCATCAAGATCAGGCAGTGTTATCGCCTCTCCACTGCGCACCGTAGCCACTAAAGAGTTGGTAGTACCTAAATCAATACCCACCGCTAATTTATGCTGATGTGGAAGCGAACTCTGTCCTGGTTCAGCTATTTGCAGTAATGCCATATTTGCTATTACACCTTTTAGTCAAGCTCATCTTGAGCTTGCTCAATCTCTTTTAACAACTTGATCATAAACTGCAGTTTTCTAACAATCACAGCTGCAGACTGCAAAGAAGCCTCATCACTCTGAGCGTAAAGTTTAGCAAAACATGCCTCTAGGCTATCAATTTGCGACTCAACATCTCTAGATAACCGATCTAGCTGCTTCTCTTTGTCGACACTGGCACCTATCTCCTCAAGCGATTCACGCAGAGACATTTGCTCAAATAAAAAGGAGGGTTCTAACTTAACTGATGTTTCAGAAAAGGTATCGATCCCCTTCAACAATAACAAATATTGAGCTCTACTGAGTGGCGAGCGCAATGTAGCAACAGCTTCGTTTAAATAAGCCGTATACTGAACCGACATACGCTGCTCTTGATCGGACAGATGCGCAAATCTGTCAGGGTGAAGCGCTTTCTGCAACTCTCTGTATCGTTTGGATAATTCAGAAAGATCAACAGAAAAGCCCACGGGCAAGTCTAGAAACTCAAAATAGTTTTGTTGAATATCCATAAGGCTAAACGTTAAAGCTCTCCCCACAACCACATTCACTGCGGACGTTAGGGTTATTAAACTTAAAGCCTTCGTTTAGACCTTCCTTTACGAAATCCAATTCAGTTCCATCGAGGTAAGTAAGGCTCTTTGGATCGATTACAACATGTACACCAGAATCCACTTCAAAGACCTGATCTTCAGGCTCTTTTTGATCTACAAACTCAAGCACATAAGCCATGCCTGAGCATCCAGATGTTCTTACACCCACCCTAATACCAAACCCATGCCCACGCTTTTCTATATAACGCGCTACATGTTTAATTGCCGCAGGTGTCATTGAAATTGCCATAATCTATTCCCAAGAGCCATCCAAACCTGAACAGCTTTTAATACTTTAAATTAGCCGTTTTGCTTTTTCTTGTAGTCATCAATTGCTGCTTTGATTGCATCTTCAGCCAGTACAGAGCAGTGAATTTTCACAGGCGGCAGAGCTAACTGTTCAGCAATCTGGGTATTTTTCAGATCCGCTGCTTGATCCAGCGTCATGCCCTTAACCCACTCAGTCACTAATGAGCTAGATGCAATTGCAGAACCACAGCCATAAGTTTTGAACTTAGCGTCTTCAATCACGCCCTGGTCATTGACCTTAATCTGTAAACGCATCACATCACCACAAGCAGGTGCACCCACCATGCCTGTACCCACATGTGAATCACTATCATCCATTTTACCAACGTTGCGTGGATTCTCGTAGTGATCGATTACTTCTTCGCTATAAGCCATATCAAACTCCTAAACTTTGAAAGCAATTAGTGGTGAACCCACTCAACCTTGCTTAGATCCACACCGTCTTTGTACATATCCCACAATGGAGATAACTCACGCAATTTATTAACCGCTACCTTAATCTGGTCAATGGCATAGTCAATCTCCTCTTCTGTCGAAAAACGACCGAAAGAGAAACGTATAGAGCTGTGAGCCAACTCATCACTCAACCCTAGCGCGCGCAGCACATATGAAGGTTCCAAGCTTGCAGAAGTACAAGCAGAACCAGAAGAAACAGCTAAGTCTTTAAGCGACATTAGCAGCGACTCACCTTCAACGAACGCAAAGCTAATATTGAGATTAGCCGGTACACGCTGCTCAAATGAGCCATTAATATGCACCTCTTCCATATCCTGCAAGCCAGCCCACAGGCGGTTTCTCAAAGCCAGCATGTGTGCATTATCAGCAGTCATTTCAAGCTTGGCTAAACGAAACGCTTCGCCCATACCGACTATTTGATGCGTTGGCAGCGTACCTGAACGCATACCTCTCTCATGACCACCGCCATGCGTTTGCGCTTCCAAACGGATACGCGGCTTACGTCTTACAAAGAGTGCTCCGATACCTTTAGGCCCATAAATTTTATGAGCGCTAAATGACATCAAATCGACTTTCTGTTTCTCCATGTCGATTTCAACTTTTCCAGCGCTTTGTGCTGCATCGACATGGAACACAATACCAATCGCGGCAATATCTGTCAGCGTTCCAATTTCATTATTCACATGCATCAAAGACACTAAAATCGTGTCAGGTCGGATTGCCGCTTCAACAACTTGCGGAGATATCAGACCTTGAGTATCTGGCTCAAGATAAGTAACTTCAAAGCCTTCACGCTCTAACTGGCGACAGGTATCCAAAACCGCTTTATGCTCAATTTTGGACGTAATAATGTGCTTACCATTTTTCTGATAAAAATGAGCCACGCCTTTAATCGCCAAATTATCAGACTCGGTAGCTCCAGATGTCCAAACAATTTCACGCGGGTCTGCATTTATAAGTTCAGCAACCTGTTTGCGCGCTTTTTCTACCGCTTCTTCTGCTTTCCATCCAAACAAATGTGAACGAGATGCAGGGTTACCAAAGTTGCCATCCAGGGTTAAGCAGTCAACCATTACTTTCGCAACTCGCGGATCAACCGGCGTAGTAGCTGAATAGTCAAAGTAAATGGGTAATTTCATGTTTAAACTCCAGCACAAATTGCACTATCAAACGGCTTTAGTTAGCCAAAAGTGAATCAGAAGACGAAAGAAATACATTACCGTTTTGCTTGCGATCCTGCCTTTCAGCCACTGCCTTTACATCGTTTCGTTCAACCAGATCAGCCAAGGTAATGCCATGTAAAAATGAGTGAATCTGATTACTCAAATCGCACCATAAATGATGCGTTAGGCAGGTTTCCCCACTTTGACAATCACCTTGACGATCACAACCTGTTGCTTCTACGGATTCATTGACCGCATCAATTACCTGAGCAACGCTGATACTTTTTTGCGGAGAATTTAACTGGTACCCTCCACCAGGCCCTCTCACACTTCTTACCAACTCATTGCGGCGCAACTTAGCAAACAACTGCTCAAGATAAGAGAGAGAGATTCCTTGTCGCTCAGAAATATCTGCCAAGCTGATCGGTCCACGCCCTTCATGAAGCGCTAGATCGAGCATTGCAGTTACTGCATAACGCCCTTTTGTCGTTAATCGCATAGGAGCCCTACCATAAAATGTAATATTAACTTGAGGCAAGTATGCTATAACCTACAATTTCAGTCAAGTATATATCCGACTATTTATGTAGGCTATTATTTCTTAGCGGCCTGTAGTTTATCACTTTTTATAAGGCGCTCCCAAACGAAAAGACTACCGAACTCAAATTACCAACTACTTCCTAGACTTCTCTATATGAGTCAAGATCCCACGTAGCACATTAACCTCAACCTTATCTAACACAGCACGCTGCAACATACGCCGTAATCGAGGCATCAACTGACGAGGATTTTCAGGGTCTAGAAAATCTATACCTACAAGCACCTTCTCGAAATGAGCAAACATCAACTCCATCTCTCTGTGCTCTGCCAGGTCGATATCCCAAGGCGTCCCCCATTGTGGAGATTGCTCTTTCTCTACCCCCTTCAGAAAAGCCATACGCAACTCATAAGCAACCACCTGAACTGCCGTAGCTAGGTTGAGGGAGCTAAACTCTTCAACTGAGGGAATGTGCACATGGTGATGACAAAGGTGCAACTCATCATTCGTTAATCCACGATCTTCTCTACCAAAAACGATAGCTATTTTTTTCCCTTCCGGAACTTGAGCAGCAACCCCACCTAATTCATGTGGATCCATCACTGGCCAAGGTATATGACGACCACGTGCACTCGTTCCAAAAACAAGATGAACATCCGCTATTGCATCCTCTAAGCAACTCACCACGGTCGCACTCTGCAATATATCTGTTGCACCCGAGGCTCGTGCATCAGCTTCCGGTGAAGGAAATATCTTCGGCTCAACAAGACAAAGATTATCCAAACCCATATTTTTCATTGCGCGTGCAACACCCCCAATATTGCCTGGGTGAGTCGTATTGACGAGCACGATACGTATATTTTTTAGATTCATGGCTTAATTCACATAAAAACAGCTCAATAGTTTAACAGATTGCACAATAGGTATTCTGTCAAGAGAGCACTTTTTGTATACTTGTCGTTTAGGTTTACAAATACTGGGCACAAACACTAATGCAACCCATGCTAAATATTGCCTTGCGAGCTGCGCGTCTCGCGGGTGAACAGATTGCGCGCGCCGCTGAACGTCTGGATCTTATCAAATCTGAACAAGCTAGCATTAGCGAGTTCCTGAATGATACAGCGTCTAAGGCCGAACAGACTATCGCTTACAGCATTCAAAAGGCGTACCCTGCGCACGCTCTTGAGGGTGTTTATTCAGGTAGCTACAAAGCACTTGAAGAAACCACTGACGTCACATGGCATATCAACCCAATAGATAGCATTTCGAATTTTTCGAACGGACTACCTATGTTTGCCATCTGCATCTCTGCTGTACAAAAAGGTCGCGTCGAGCACTGCATTATTTTGAATCCAATTACGGGTGAAGAGTTCACTGCAAGCCGCGGCAATGGTGCTCACCTGAACGGCAAGCGCATACGCGTTGGCCAAAAACGCACGCTAGAACAAGCAATCATCGGCTCAAGCTTCCTAAATAGTCGCTCTGAAAAAGAGAAGTTTGGTGCCTTTAAAATCATTCTAGAGAATATTCAAAACGCTGACGGCATTCTCCACAACGGCGGATCTCCAGCACTTAATATCGCCTACACGGCTGCCGGCCGCATGGACGGCTTCTTCCAGATGAACCTAAACAAGGAAACACTGGAAGCAGGTGCTCTCTTGATACAAGAAGCGGGCGGCTTACTAGGCGACTTCCATGGCGGCAACAGCTTCCGAACTCATGGAGATACCGTTGCTGGCAACCCAAAACTATTTAAAGCTCTACTTCAGGCGATACGCCCTGCTTTGTAAGCTCTATTAAGATACAAAAAAACCGGCTTAAGCCGGTTTTTTTTCGTTCAATGCCTATTAAGCATTGAATGGATCACGGAGAACGATCGTTTCGTTACGATCAGGTCCCGTAGATACGATATCGATGGGTGCTTCAGTCAGCTCTTCAAGACGCTTAATGTAAGCACGCGCGTTTGCAGGCAAATCTTCCAGTGTTTTCGCACCCACTGTAGATTCAGACCAACCTGGCAACTCCTCATAAACAGGCGTCACAGACTCGTAGTCTTCGCTCGCTGTCAGAGACTCCACCACGTTGCCTTGTGCATCACGATACCCTACACAAACCTGAATGACTTCCAAACCATCGAGTACATCTAGCTTAGTTAGACAGATACCTGAAACAGAGTTTATCTGAATGGCATGTTTAAGTGCCACAGCATCAAACCAGCCACAACGGCGCGCACGGCCCGTAGTAGAACCAAATTCATGCCCACGCTCTGCCAAACGCTGACCAACAGCGCAACCCAATTCTGTTGGGAACGGGCCACCACCAACACGTGTCGTATAGGCTTTAGTGATACCTAAAATATAATCCAAATACAAAGGACCAAAACCAGAACCCGTAGATGTACCACCTGCGGTCGTGTTAGATGAAGTCACGAAAGGATAGGTACCGTGATCAATATCCAGCAGGGAGCCTTGAGCACCTTCGAACATAATGCTTTCGTTATTTTTACGCATTCTGTGCAAAATAGCGGTAACATCATCCACCAACGGACGTAACTGCTCTGCCATTGCCAAGGAATCCGCCAAAACAACTTCCACATCTAGCTCATCAGCATGGTAGTAGTTTTTTAGCACGAAGTTATGGTATTTCATTACTTCGCGTAACTTTTCTTCAAAGCGCTTAGCATCCATCAAGTCGCCCAGACGAAGACCTCGACGTGCGGCTTTGTCTTCATACGCTGGCCCGATACCACGACCTGTTGTACCAATTTTCGCATTACCACGCGCTTGTTCACGCGCCTGATCAAGCGCCACGTGGTAAGGCAGAATTAATGGACATGCTGGACTCAACTTCAAGCTTTCACGAACCGGCACACCCGCTTCTTCAAGCCCTTTAATCTCTTTAAGCAATGCCTCTGGCGATAAAACCACACCATTACCAATAAGACATTGAACGTTTTTACGCAAAATACCGGAAGGTATTAAATGTAAAACTGTTTTTTTGCCATCGATAACAAGCGTATGACCCGCATTATGCCCACCCTGAAAGCGAACAACTGCCGAAACTTTCTCAGTAAGCAAGTCAACAATCTTACCCTTGCCTTCATCGCCCCACTGAGTACCCAAAACAACTACGTTCTTGCCCATTGTTGTCTCTAAATTTATTTACGTTAATCGTATGTGATTACAGAGCCTCAAGGACCCACGTGTCACCCTGTTTTATAAGCTGCCGGTCAAACGATGGCTTTAACACCACATCACCGGAAAGCTGCTGAACCACTCTCTCACCCTGCTTACGCAGCTCGGTTATTTTCAGCAGCAAGGATTCTTCTTGGCCAGAAGGCGCTAATATACCACCCTGCCGAGCCGCATTTGACTTTG
>DAIRSP010000041.1:0-17899 GCA_036804365.1 Neptunomonas sp.
GCCCATGAGTATAGAATTTCCCACTATTGCAGATTACGTTGGTAAAACGCCGTTAGTGCGTTTGCAGCGCATGGGTAAAAATAATCGGGGCAACGTCATTCTATGCAAGCTGGAAGGTAATAATCCGGCTGGGTCGGTTAAGGATCGCCCCGCTTTAAGTATGATTACTCGTGCTGAAGAGCGAGGAGATATTAGCCCTGGCGATACCCTGATCGAAGCAACATCCGGTAATACGGGCATCGCGCTGGCTATGGCCGCAGCCATTAAAGGTTATCGCATGGTTTTAATCATGCCGGATAATATGAGTATGGAGCGGAAAACAGCGATGACGGCTTACGGTGCTGAGCTTATTACGGTCTCCCGCGAGCAGGGTATGGAGTACGCTCGAGACTTGGCAATCAGCATGCAAACGCGTGGTGAAGGCAAGGTGTTGGATCAGTTTTCCAATGCAGACAACCCGGCTGCTCATTATGTGGGTACAGGCCCAGAAATATGGGAGCAAACCCAAGGGACAATTACCCATTTCGTCAGCTCCATGGGCACGACAGGCACTATCATGGGTACCTCGCGCTTCTTAAAGGAGCAAAACTCTGCTGTTCAAATCGTTGGACTACAACCCGCAGATGGTTCACAAATCCCTGGAATCCGTCGTTGGCCTAAAGCGTATTTACCGAAAATATTTGATGAAACTCGGGTTGATAAAATCCTAGATGTGGATCAAAAAGAGGCTGAAGAGGCGATGCGTGCTTTAGCAACTCAAGAAGGTATTTTCTGTGGAGTTTCTTCTGGAGGCGCCGTAGCCGGTGCCTTGCGCCTGTCTGAGCAGGTAGAGAATGCGGTGATTGTTTGTATTATTTGTGATCGTGGTGATAGGTACTTGTCAACCGGGGTATTCGCCCCCATATAAGCTAAACTATAAAAGTCGCTGAAGCGGCTTTTTTATTCTTCGTTTGGGAGCTAGTCGGTTTGTGCACGGAACTTGCTCGCGAATTGAGGTCTTAAATAATAGAATGTCGGCTCACTAGAACATTTTGGTATCAGGTAACATCATTTAGGGTGTCAAAATGACTAGCATAATAATAACAACTGCAGTTGATGCGCAGAGTCGAGGGTATAGGAGTGGCAAATTGCCATGGTAAAGGTTCGTGAAGATCATCCCGTCCATGAAGACGGTAGTGTTGACTTGGATTTGTGGTTGTTGCGTTTACAACAACAAGTTGAAATCACCGATATAGAACAAGTTCGTCATGCTTGTGAAATAGCGAAGCAAGTTTACGATCAGTCAATAAAAGAGCAAGAAGAACCCACCACCTACATAGGAAGTTATCGAACAGGTCTCGAAATGGCTCAGATACTTGCCGAATTACAGCAAGATGAGGAGTCCATTGTTGCCGCTATCCTGTACCGCAGTGTGCGGGAGGACAAGCTCAAACTCGACACGGTTAAAAATCAATTTGGCCCCATGATAGGTCGGTTGATAGAGGGTGTTTTACAAATGGCGGCTATTGGAAGCCGTGCGAACCCTCGGGTTGATCATACGGTCCTTGGCGCGAATGCTAAACAGATAGACACAGTACGCAAAATGCTGGTGGCTATGATTGATGATGTTCGTGTTGCATTAATCAAGATTGCTGAACGTACCTGTGCAATCCGAGGCGTTAAAGAAGCGACTCGCCGTAAAAGATATCTTGTCGCTCGAGAAGTTTTCGATATTTATGCCCCTTTAGCGCACCGCTTAGGTATTGGCCATATTAAATGGGAGCTGGAGGATCTTTCCTTCCGTTATCTCAAACCCAATGACTATAAACATATTGCACAGCTGCTCGATGAAAAGCGCTTAGGTCGTCAACAGTTTATAAATGATGTTGTTGATACTCTGCGCCGCGAGCTTAAAGAGCAAGATATTGATGCACAGGTTAATGGCCGTGCTAAACATATTTACAGTATTTGGCGCAAAATGCAGCGCAAGAACATCGACTTCAGCCAAGTCTACGATGTACGAGCGGTACGGGTCTTAGTGCCTGAAATTCGAGACTGCTATACAGCTTTAGGTATTATTCATGGCCTATGGCGCAATATTCCCCATGAATTTGACGATTATATCGCGTCTCCCAAACCCAATGGCTATCGCTCTTTACATACGGCTGTTTTTGGGCCAGAGGGTAAAGTGCTAGAAGTGCAAATTCGTACTTTTAGTATGCATGAAGAGGCGGAACTTGGCGTCTGTGCCCACCATCTTTATAAAGGGACAGATACCCACTCTAAAAGCGATGCTTATGAAGATAAGATCGCTTGGTTGCGTCAGGTATTGGAGTGGCACGAAGATTTGGGCGAAACAGAAGCCTTTGGCGATATGTTACGTACGGATGTTGTTCAAGATCGTCTGTATGTGTTCACGCCCGACGGGCATGTAATTGATATGCCACTGGGGTCGACTGCCCTAGATTTTGCCTACCGTGTTCACACTGAGATAGGACACCGTTGTCGCGGCGCTAAAGTTAACGGCCGTATCATTCCATTGAATAGGCCTCTTAATACTGGTGATCAGGTTGAGATTTTAACCTCTAAAGAGGAGCAGCCTCGAAGAGACTGGATGAATGCCAACTTGGGCTTTATTACCACATCCCGTGCGCGAGCAAAGGTTTCTCATTGGTTCAAACAACAGGATCGCGATAAGAACGAAGAAGCGGGTCGTCATATTGTCGAACGTGAGTTTAAACGTCTAGCCATTGATCCAAAAGAAGTGGATATGCAGCAGCTTGCTACTGAGGTGAACTACAAGTCATCTAGCGATGTGTTTGCTGCATTGGGCGCTGGTGATTTAAGGCTGTCGCAAATCCTTAACGCGGCTCAGCGTCAGGTGGATGCACCGAGTGGTGAGGAGCAGTTAGACCTAGAGTTGCCCGTCAGCTACAGAAATAATGGCAAGAAAAAGAAAGACTCAGGTATTCGTATTTTGGGCGTCGGTAATTTGCTCACGACGATGGCTTCTTGCTGTAAGCCAGTGCCAGGCGACCTGATAGTCGGCTATATCACACAAGGTCGGGGTGTTTCAGTCCATCGTGAGGACTGTTCCAACCTTATGTCGTTGCGTGATGTCGATGCAGGCAGAATTGTGGCAGTGGATTGGGGTGAAGAGGGTGAAACAACTTATCCGGTCGATATCAGTATTGAGGCTTACGATCGATCAGGTCTGCTTAAAGATGTCATGATGATTTTGGCCAATGAAAATCTGAATATCTTAGCGGCCAATACGCTGACGGATAAAAACAGTAATATTGCGCGTTTAGGTCTGACTATTGAGATCTCTCGATTGGATCTATTAGGGCGCATCATGGATAAAATTAATCAACTACCTAACGTTGTGGATGTGCATCGCCAACGCAGTGGATTTAATTCATGAGTGCTACACCCTATGCGTTAGCCGACCTGTTGGCTTTAATGGCGAGACTGCGTGATTCAGAGCATGGCTGCCCTTGGGATCTAAAGCAAAACTTTGCCAGTATCGTGCCTCATACCCTTGAAGAAGCGTATGAGGTGGCAGATGCAATAGAGCAGCAAGACTGGCCGCACCTCGAAGAGGAACTCGGAGATTTGCTCTTCCAAGTGGTGTTTTATAGCCAACTGGGCAAAGAGCAGTCGTTGTTTGATTTTGAGTCGGTGGTGAGTCGTATTACTGATAAATTACTCCGCCGTCACCCGCATGTATTTCCTGATGGCCGTTTAGATACACCTCCTAGCAGCGTCTCCTTATCTGAAACTGAGATTAACGCTAACTGGGAGCGGATTAAGCAGGAAGAACGCAATGATAAAAAGCGCCAAGCTGTATTGGCAGATATTCCGCTTAGTCTTCCCGGTTTGAGCCGTGCTGATAAGTTACAAAAGCGAGCATCGCAAGTGGGTTTTGATTGGCATGATCCTCTCCTTGTTTTAGATAAAATTGAGGAAGAGATTGCTGAGTTGCGTGAAGCGATAGCCTCGGGTAACCAGGATGCAGTCAAAGATGAGATGGGTGACCTACTTTTTGCCCAAGTTAATTTGGCACGGCATTTGGGTGTCAGTGCTGAGTCCGCGGTTCGCTCCACTAATCAAAAGTTTGAGCGAAGATTTAACCATATTGAAGCACGTGTGAAAGTGAGTGGTCAGTCTTGGCAAGATTTTAATTTAGATCAGCTCGACCAATGGTGGGATGAGGCGAAAGCCAAGGGATTATAAGGGTTATGAAAATGGCGTGGTTTGTTTTAGCGGTGTTACTCATGGCGGGGGTTGGGTATGTTAATTGGCAAAAGAGCCAAGCTCAAATAAACGCACTTGAGCAAAACGGTTTTGAGATAACCCAGGATCTTAAAGGGCAGCCCCGGTTATTGGTCGATGTAAATAAAAAAGAGTTGGCTCTTGTTTATCCTGATCATTATAAACGCGTGTCACTTTCCAAGGTCATCGCCTCTGAAGTCGTCTTTGATCGAGGTAAAGAAATGGATGAGAATTACCGTATTCAGCTAGCGTTGGATGGTCAGCCAAGCATTGAGATAGACTACGAAAATGAGACGCTCGCTCACACTTCTTTACAGGCACTAGATCCACTCTTGAAGTAGAGTGTTACTTATCCTATCGATAGTTGTTTTTAAACTAAAGCTGCATTTGTGCATCGCTTAAAAAGCCCCTATGCTCAATCTATAAAATTGTTGATGCTAAAGGAGTTAGGTGATGAATGATCTGCATGAAGCCTTACGCGATGATGTGCGGATGTTGGGCGATAGTTTAGGTCAAACGATCGCTAAGCATTTAGGTCAGGGCTTCCTAGAAAAAGTAGAGCGGGTTCGAAAAATGGCAAAAGAGGGACGCCATGGAAACGATACCGATCAAGAGAATCTACTGTCGGCGCTAAAAGAGCTCAGTGAAGATGAAATGCTTCCTATGGCGCGGGCATTTACTCAATTTCTTAATCTTGCCAATATTGCTGAAGAGCACCACCGTGTTAGACGTCATCAAGAGATCTGTGATCTAGAGTCCACCGACTCTTATGTGCAGCTACTCAAGCATCTAAAGAAAAAAGGGCTCTCCGATGAGGTCATCGTACGTACGCTAGAAACTCTCAGTGTGGATCTAGTGCTCACCGCCCATCCTACTGAAGTCAATCGGCGTACGCTGATTCAGAAATACGACGCGATTACCGACTGCCTTCGAGGGCTTGATCGAGGAGAGCCGCAGCAAACCCGATTAAATGAACTCATTAGTCAAATTTGGCATACGGATGAGATTCGTAAAACCCGCCCAACGCCGATTGATGAGGCGAAATGGGGCTTTGCTGTAATCGAAAACTCCTTATGGGAAGCGGTTCCTAAATTCCTTAAACGACTCGATGAGCAATCCCATACTATTCTAGGTAAGGGGCTCGCTCTCGATTGTTCTCCAATCCGCTTTTCGTCATGGATGGGGGGAGATAGGGACGGTAACCCGAATGTTACTGCGAATGTGACAAAAGAGGTTTTACTCTTATCTCGTTGGATGGCTGCCGATCTTTATTCGCGTGATATTGATAGCTTGCGATCTGAATTATCTATGCATCGCTGCAACCATGAATTACGTGAGCGGGTGGGTGATGTCGCTGAGCCTTACCGTGAGTTGTTGGGTGAGTTGCGTACTGACCTTGAAAGGACGAAAGCCTGCATTGAGCGAGCATTGAAAGGTGAGGTATTGGCTGAGCAAGCGTGCCCTGTTTCTGATACCTCAACCCTCCTCGAGCCTTTAAGGCTCTGTCATCGCTCCTTGTTAGAGTGTGGTATGGATCTCATTGCTCAGGGTAACCTTGAAGACACGATCCGTCGTATAGCGTGTTTCGGCTTAACCTTGGTTCGATTAGATATTCGTCAAAGCTCGGATCGACATGCTCAGGTATTTGAAGAGATCTCTCAGTTTTACGGTCTAGGTTCCTATACGCAATGGACCGAAGAGGGGCGTCAGGCATTTTTACTGAAAGAGCTGCAAAGCAAAAGGCCACTGATTCCGCATGATTGGCAGCCGTCTGCCAATGTGCAAGAGGTGATCGATACCTGTAAGGTTGTTGCGCAGGCCGATCCTGAATCGCTAGGTTCATACGTGATCTCTATGGCGGGTCAGCCGTCTGATGTGCTTAGTGTAATTTTACTTTTAAGAGAAATGGGCATTGGGCATGACATGCGTGTGGTGCCTTTATTTGAAACTTTAGCTGATCTTGAAAATGCTCGTGATTGTATTAACGCGCTCTTGTCAGTGCCTTGGTATAAACAATATACCCATGGTCATCAAGAGGTGATGATTGGCTATTCTGACTCATCAAAAGATGCTGGACAGCTCGCAGCAGCATGGGGGCAGTTTAAAGCGCAAGAAGCCTTAACTGAGTTGTGTCGACAACAGGGGGTTCATTTAACACTCTTTCATGGACGCGGGGGTACCGTTGGCCGTGGGGGTGGACCTAGTCATACCGCCATCTTGGCGCAACCGCCGGGTTCGGTTGATCGCAGTCTCAGAGTGACTGAACAGGGAGAGATGATTCGCTTTAAGTTTGGGATACCCGAGTTAGCGATCAGAAACCTTGAGCTGTACACCGGAGCTGTATTAGCTGCAACCTTAGCTCCTTCTCCTGCTCCGCACCTTGGTTGGCGTGAGCAGATGGAGAAGATGGCAAAAAATGGTTTGCAGGCGTATCGCTCGATTGTCCGTGAAGATCCTCAATTCGTGCCTTATTTTAGAGCGGTCACGCCAGAGCAAGAGTTAAGTAAGTTGCCTTTGGGGTCTCGTCCTGCCAAGCGGCGGGCGGATGGAGGCGTTGAAAGTTTACGAGCTATTCCGTGGATTTTTGCTTGGACACAAATTCGATTGATGCTACCTGCTTGGTTAGGATCGGATACTGCGCTCGAAAAAGCATTCAAAAATAAAGAGTTACCTCTGTTGCATGAAATGTATGCACAATGGCCTTTTTTCCGGTCTTATGTGGATATGTTGGAGATGGTATTGGCTAAGAGTGACACGCGCATCACTGAATACTATGAATCTCGTTTAGTTTCAGAAGAGTTGAAAGTCTTAGGCTCTAGCTTGCGCAGCCGGCTGAGTATCGCGGTAGATAAGGTGTTAGCAATCAAACAACGAGAACAACTGCTGGTGGATAATCCCGTTATTCGTCAGTCTATTGATGTGCGTAACCCCTATATTGATCCATTACATTTTTTGCAGGCGGAGTTGCTCTACCGAGATCGTAACCAACCAGATCAAAGGTTAGAGCAGGCATTAATGGTCACAATGGCAGGTATTTCTGCAGGTATGCGTAACACAGGTTAAAAGCCTTAAGCTAGGGGGTTGAGTGGAAGCACGCTTTCGCTTAATCTCCTTGCTATTACTTCTCTGAGGAGAGTGTCTTATAGAAAACACTTATGAATTAATGCTTAAGATAGGGTTTTGTATAAGACGCTAGTGCTAACGTCGAATTGTCGACACTCGATAGGCCAAGTATGGTTCCTACACTTTAGTGTGCTACTCTTCGCTGCAATCTCAGCTGAGTACGAAGTCAGTGATGCAAGGTGTGAACTTCGACGAGCATAGTGACCCATTCTTTTTTTCAAGTTAAGAGCAGGAGAAATCCTTAATGCGTATTATTCTTCTTGGCGCACCAGGCGCTGGTAAAGGTACCCAAGCGCAATATATTACCGAGAAGTTTGGGATCCCTCAGATCTCTACTGGTGATATGTTACGTGCAGCAGTAAAAGCAGGTACGCCTCTGGGTGTCAAAGCTAAGGCAGTTATGGATGCAGGTGAACTCGTTTCTGACGATATCATTATTGGTCTTGTAAAAGAGCGTATTGCTGAAGCTGACTGTGCTAAGGGTTTCTTGTTTGACGGCTTCCCACGTACTATTCCACAGGCCGATGCATTGAAAGACGCCGGTGTAGCGATTGATGCCGTGGTAGAAATTGATGTTGCTGATGAAGAGATCATCAAGCGTATGAGCGGTCGTCGTGTTCACCCAGGCTCTGGGCGTACTTATCACGTTGTCTTTAATCCACCTAAGGTGGAAGGTATTGATGATGTAACAGGCGAAGAACTTGTTCAACGTGCGGATGATCAAGAAGATATCGTACGTGGTCGTTTAAATGTCTACCATGAGCAAACCGCTCCGCTAATCACTTACTACAAAGGCTGGGGCGAAACAGATGCCGCAACAGCGCCGAAGTATGTTTATGTTGCAGGTGTGGGTACAGTTAACGATATTCGTGACAAAGTGTTTGTCGCACTCGCTTAATGCGTTAGCTGTAAATTGTTGAAAAGAGCCGCTTATAGCGGCTTTTTTCATTTATGCAGTTTACGATTCAATACTGGGTTTTTGGGCTAATCTTCGCGATAATAGTGCCTCGTTTTTTGGAAGTGATGCTAATTATGTCTGACACGAAAAAAATGGCTGTTGTTCTGGCTAATCTGGGTACACCTGACAAACCTGATGCTCGCTCGGTTAAACGCTATTTGAAAGAGTTTTTATCGGATGCTCGAGTGGTCGAAGGAAAGGGGCTTAGGCGCTTATTATGGCTAAGTGTACTTAATGGCATCATTCTAAATCTTCGCCCTCGTCGTGTTGCGAAGTTATATGCGTCAATTTGGGAGGACGACTCCCCTATGCGCAAAATCCTAAACGATCAAGTAACCGAGTTACAACTGCGTCTGCAACAGGTAAACCAAAATGCACCTACGGTTGTTTCTGCGATGACCTATGGCTCACCGGGTTTAACGATGCGTCTAAATGAGCTCGCTGAACATGGATATGAAAGAATATTAGTGATTCCTATGTATCCACAGTATTCGGCTACGACCACTGCACCGATTTATGATCAAATCGCTAAGTTTCAATCTAGTCGACGCAATGTTCTCGACATACGTATCGTTAAATCTTTTTATGATCATCCAGAATATATCAAAGCCCTTGCGGGGAGTGTGAAGGGGCATTATGAAAAGCATGGCGAAGCTGACAAGCTCGTGTTGTCTTATCATGGTATCCCGAAAGAGTATGCTGATAAGGGGGATCCCTATCCGGTGCAATGTCACGCGACATCCCACGCACTGACTCAGTACTTGGGATTAGGCGATGATCAGTGGATAACCACCTTTCAATCCCGTTTTGGTCCTGCTGAGTGGATGCAGCCCTATACTGACAAAACATTGGAAGCCTTGCCTAAAGCAGGTGTTAAATCGGTCAATATTATCTGCCCGGCGTTTACCGCAGACTGTTTAGAAACCTTGGAAGAGATTTCAGAAGAGAATAAAGAGGTTTTCCTGCATGCAGGAGGCCAGTCATATCATTATATTCCTGCCTTAAATAGCGCGCCTTGCTTTATTAAAGTGTTGGAGTGTTTAGTTAAAGAGCAAGCGTCTGACTGGTTACAGTCGGCGGAAGAGGAATAAGATGCAATCGGAATTAGTGTTTGGTTTTCATGCCGTCAAAACGACCCTGAAATATGATTTTGCCCGCGTGCAGAAAGTTCTTGTTTTACAAGGGCGTGAAGATGAGCGCTTGAATCAGCTATTGAGCCAAGTGGGTGAGATAGCGGTTGAGAAGGTTAGTCGGCAGCAGCTAGATGAAATAGCTAAAGGCGGCGTACATCAAGGCGTGATTGCGTTCTGTGAACCCATGAAGGCTAAAGATGAGCGCTTTCTCGATAAGCTGCTTGAGGAACTCGATGAACCGGCTTTCTTGCTGGTACTCGATGGCGTCACCGATCCGCATAATTTAGGTGCGTGTTTACGTACAGCGGATGCGGCGGGTGTTCATGCTGTTTTAGCCCCTAAAGACAAGTCGGCACCGTTGAACGCGACAGTATCCAAGGTTGCGTGTGGCGCTGCTGAGGTGGTTCCCTATGTGCAGGTGACTAATTTGGCACGGACATTACAGGAGCTGCAGCAGAAAGGTATTTGGATTACAGGTACTGCCGGTGAGGCCGAGCAAATGGTTTATGATGCGAATCTGACTGGGCCAATGGCGCTTGTCATGGGAGCTGAAGGTAAGGGGATGCGTCGTTTAACAAGAGAAGGCTGTGACTTTTTAGTGAAGATTCCGATGGCAGGAGAAGTTAGCAGCTTAAACGTTTCTGTTGCCACGGGCGTCTGCTTATTCGAAGCGGTTCGTCAGCGTCGAGCAAAATAGATCAGTGGAATACTTAAGAGAGAATAGCGCAGTCTATTCTCTCTTAAGGCTGACGCAAAGATTTAACCAATGGGTTTAACCACCGATCACTTCCACGACGTGATGCGCAATCATCGCTTCTTCATCTGTAGCAATAACCCTGATAGCCACCTGACTATCAGCTGCACTGATTAGCGAGTTATTTGCATCATTGGCTTGCCGATTAAATCTCACACCTAGCCACTGACAACGTGTTAAAACGCGCTCTCTAAGGTCGCTATCGTTTTCTCCAATGCCGCCGGTGAACACAATTTGTTCAAGGCCTTGCAAGGCTGCAGCAAGACGCCCTACTTCTAAAGCAATTCGGTAGGCGAACATCTCAATCGCTTCGTTGGCTTCGGGTTTTTCAGATTGATGAAGTGTGAGCATGTCAGATGATATACCCGATACGCCTAAGAGGCCGCTCTCTTTATAGATGAGCTTTTCGAGTGCATCGGCATCCATACCATGCTGACGTTGCAGGTAGAGCAGAACGCCTGGATCAATATTACCGCAACGACTACCCATGGGAAGACCATCCACAGCTGTAAAGCCCATACTTGAAGCGATACTTCGGCCCTCTTTGATAGCGCACATACTTGCCCCTGCGCCTAAGTGGCAGATGACAGTGCGTGCATTAGAAGCATCCTTGGACGTTGCGCTGAGTTGTTGATGGATATATTCGTAGGACAAGCCATGGAACCCATAACGATGCACGCCCTCTGAGGTTAGCTTTCTAGGAATAGCATAGTGCCTTTCAACGACCGGCTGCCCTACATGGAACATAGTGTCAAAACAGGCAACCTGAGGTAATGTGGGTTCGAGGGCAATACAGGCATCGATCAGCAGCAGGTTAAAGGGCTGATGCAACGGAGCCAACGGGATAAAGCGATCCAGTTCAGCGCGTATCTCCGGATTGATGAGTACGGGGTGGCTGAATGTTTCACCGCCGTGAACAACACGATGTCCAAAGGCTGTTAGCTTAGTATTAGGTGAATTAGCTTTCAGCCAGTTCAGCACCGTTTCGAGCGCCGCTTTATGGCGCTCAGCTTTAGGGACGCTCGCGTAATCTGCGCTTGGGCTATCCAGAAGGTTTCCCTTGCCATCACTGATAGTAATACGAGGCGTCGCTTGAATATTGCCTAGCTTAAAGACAAACAGCGCGGTTTCATGTTCACGATCAGTTAGAAAGAGTGCGCATTTTAAACTCGAAGAACCACCGTTAATGGTGAGGATTGTTTGCATCACAGGCTCTCCCTAGGCGACAGGATGGTGAACCATGTGCGATGCGAGCGCACAGGATGCCATACGACCAAGCGGTGTTTCGGCACGGCTCGTCAAAATAATCGGTACTTTAGCACCGACGGCAATACCTGCTGATTTAGCATTAGCTAGGTAAATCAACTGTTTCGCTATCATATTGGCAGCTTCTAAGTCGGGTGCCAATAGGATGTCAGCGTCACCGGAAACAGCAGAGTTGATATGCTTATCAATAGCTGCTTGCAGAGAGATAGCATTATCAAATGCCAGAGGCCCATCCAAAAGACCGCCAGTAATCTGACCACGATCGGACATTTTGCACAGACAGGCCGCATCGATCGTGCTTTGCATATAGGGTTTTACTTTTTCTACAGCAGCAAGAATAGCCACTTTAGGCTGCTGTATACCGAGTGCGCGACAGAAGTCGATCGCATTCTGCACAATATCGCGTTTTGTCATCAGATCGGGCACAACGTTAATGGCACCATCGGTAATGACAAGGGGTTTATGGTAGTTAGGTACATCGAACACGAATACATGGCTAAGACGACGTTCTGTACGAATACCTTTGGTTTTATTGATTACGGCACTAATCAGCTCCGAGCTGCCTAAATCGCCTTTCATAAGGGCTTCAACTTCGGTTAAACGTGCGAGTTCACACGCTTTCTCCGCTGCGGCATGGCTATGCTCCACATCGATAATCTCGTATTTTGAGATATCAAGATTATCCTTTTTAGCGGCGGCTAATATCTTAGCCCTAGGTCCAATTAAAACCGGATCAATAAGATTATGCTCGGCAGCTTCAATGGCGCCCATTAGGCCGTTATGGTCAACGGGGTGCACAACAGCGGTACGAATTGGACGTGCTTTTACAGCTTGCTCGATAAAAAACTCTAACTGATTATGAGCAGGGGCTTGTTCTTTAAGAATCATAATCCTTACCTTTGATACATTCGGTGGAAGCGGGCGTTGAGCGAATATTAGGTTACGCTACTTAAGTGTAGTTATTATGACGCAGTGCAGCAAAAATGTTCTGACTTATATCATAAAGTCGTAGAGTTTAAGGGGTGGTGAGTTCCGAATAATGCGCTAAAGGCGATAGATGGTTACGTGCCTGACTAATCAGTGTTTGAGTTAACTCATTAGCGAGGGGCGTTTTTAAACTCCAAACATGCCAATAGAGGGGAACGGCAAGAAAGCTGCCTGGAGCAATATCGACTAGTTTGCCATTCGCTAGAAAGTGCGCGCTCAACTCATCCGGTACCATGCCTGTTGCATAGCCCCGAATAATGAGATCGATAAATGCTTCTGTCGAGGGCACTCTATGGCAGGGATAGTCGCCCGCAGAGATTGAGAAAAATTTGTTGAGATACTTTTGTTGCAACGCGTCTTTATAATTGAACTCTACGATAGGTGCCTGCTTGAGAGCTTGAGTATTTGGTCCTGATGGAAAATGGTGCTGAATAAAGTTAGGTGCGGCTAGACACCGATACACTGAAACTCCTAGCGGAATACAATGACAGCCTTGCAACGGCGTCGAAGAGGAGGTGATGCACCCCATGACTTCACCATTTCGCAGTAATGTTTGAGTTTGGTCCTGATCATCTACCTTTAGATCAAGCAGCAATGAATGCTTATGTAGAAGGGGTTCTATTGCTGGAATAAACCAAGAGGCGAGGCTATCCGCATTCAAACCGATAGCCAGAGTGGTATGGCCCCTATTGGCGGTAGGGTTGAGCGCGTCTAACACCTCATTTTGCAACATCTCTATTTGTCGAAAATGTTTTAGCAGCGCCTGTCCCGCATGGGTTGCACTGATCGGGTGGCTGCGCAGCAGCAGTGTTTGCCCGACAATCTCTTCCAGTTGCTTGATCCGTTGTGAGACTGCCGACTGAGTAATATGAAGTCGAGTAGCAGCGCGTTCGAAGTTTTGTTCTTCAATCACGGTGGCGAGTGCTTTTAATTGGCGGTAATCAAACATAAGAGATTCTAATTAAATATAAATAATATAAGTTTTACTAAATAATAGATTGGTTTGATTATAGGTGCCAATCCTTTCAAGAGCGTTCTTATGTTTACATTTTTTTTAAAAGGTTATTTATCTGCAGCGGCGTTGATTATGGCAATCGGTGCACAAAATGCGTTTGTTTTAGCCCAAGGTGTTAAGCAACGCTTTCATTGGCAGGTCGCGGCGGTCTGTATTTTTTTTGATGTGCTTTTTATCAGCGCAGGGATGTTAGGGATAGGTGCTCTTTTAGCTGAATGGCCTGATGCGGTTACTTGGTTTAAGTTGGGAGGCGCGATCTTTCTTTTCTGGTATGGCAGTAAAGCATTGCGTGCTTTTTTCGCAAATGATGCGTTATCGGCTGGTGTGGCACAGTCTAATTTAAAGTCTGCTTTGTGGATTGCCATCATGGTGAGCACTCTAAATCCGCATGTTTATCTCGATACCGTGATCCTGCTTGGGGGGATAGGTAATCAATATGTGAATGCGCCAAAATATAGTTTTTGGGTAGGCGCCGTATCTGCATCAATCAGCTGGTTTTTACTGCTCACCTTAGCAGCTAAGGCATTATCGCCTTGGCTAAGTCAGCCGCGCTACTGGCGATGGGTAGAGGTTGCTGTCGCGGTGTTTATGTGGTCATTGGCTATTTGGTTAGTGCTTGAGTAGCCAGTGACTACTTTGCACATTCAGGGTTAGCGTGAATAAACAATGGTGAGTTTATTCACGCTTGAGAGAGTCACTAGACAGGTGTTTTTAGTGTTTCTTGATATGGAGGCCACCCCATCGCCTTGCCGCCTAACAGGTGGAGGTGGATATGATAAACGGTCTGGCCGCCGTGGGGATTACAGTTGAAAACAGTACGGTAGCCATCGCTCGCAAATCCTTTTTCTTTCGCAATTTTGCCCGCCACTAGGGTCATGTGACCCACAAGCTCAGAATCATTGGATTCCATATCATTCAAGGTGCTGATATGTTTTTTGGGGATAATTAAACCATGAAAGGGTGCTTGCGGATTAATGTCATTAAAGGCGACAACTTTATCATCTTCATAAATGATTTGAGCGGGTATCTCTTTAGCAATAATTTTACAGAACAAGCAATCCATACATTTTTCTCTGTTTGATATATTTTGATGATCAGTATAACTAGAGTTTTGAGTCTATCTCAAGCAGCTCCTTCGGTGGACAGTGATAGCTAGCCGCAACCTTGTTATCGGGTGTAACCGATTCCAGATGTATATCAAATCCCCATAAGTTATGAATGTGCTTCAGCACTTCATCCGTATCTTGACCGAGCGGCTGCTTATTATGCATATAGTGCCTAAGTGTTAAGGAGCGGTTACCCCGTATATCGACATCATATACTTGAATGTTGGGCTCACGATTACCTAAATTGTACTGGGCTGCCAATGACTCTCTAATCTGTCGGTAGCCCGCTTCGTTATGTATCGCATCGACTCTCAGTGTTGGCTTTTCAGCATTATCTACGATAGAAAAAAGTTTCAGTTCGCGCATGAGTCGTGGCGATAGGAACTGTAAAATGAAGCTTTCATCTTTAAAGTTGCGCATTGCGTGATCGAGTGTTTTTTTCCAACAGCTGCCAGCATACTCAGGAAACCAGACTCTATCTTCATCGGTCGGATCTTCACAAATTCGACGAATATCCTGCATCATGTTATAGCCGAGCGTGTATGGGTTAATCCCTGAAAAATAGGGACTATCGAAAGGGGGTTGATACACCACGCTTGTATGCGAGTGCAAAAACTCCATCATAAAGCCTTCATTTACGAGACCCTCATCATAGAGCTGATGTAACAGAGTGTAATGCCAAAAGCACGCCCAACCTTCATTCATGACCTGTGTTTGTTTTTGTGGATAAAAATATTGAGCAATCTTGCGCACAATTCTGACCACTTCCCGTTGCCAAGGCTCTAAAAGAGGCGCGTTCTTTTCAATAAAGTAGAGAATATTTTCCTCTGGCTCTGAGGGGTAATGGTGCGCTTGTGATGTCACGGCTCCCGCTTCTTTTTTAGGTATCGTGTTCCAAAGTTGATTGATATGCCGCTGGGTGTACTCCTCGCGGGCGAGTTGACGTTCTTTCTCTTCTGCACTGGTTAGGGGTTTTGGGCGTTTATAGCGATTGACGCCATAGTTCATCAATGCATGGCAAGAGTCTAAGATAGATTCAACAGCCTCAACGCCATGCCGCTCTTCACATTTAGCGATGTACTCTTTTGCAAATACGAGATAATCGATAATCGCTGACGCATCCGTCCATGTTCTGAACAGGTAGTTCCCTTTAAAAAAGGAGTTATGACCATAGCAAGCATGTGCAATCACCAATGCTTGCATCGTTATTGTGTTCTCCTCCATCAAATAAGCAATGCAGGGATCAGAGTTAATCACAATCTCGTAAGCAAGGCCCATCTGGCCACGCTTGTAACGTTGTTCGGTATCGACAAACTGCTTACCGTAGGACCAATGATGATAATTAAGCGGCATACCAATAGAGGCGTAAGCATCCATCATCTGTTCAGAAGTGATGATCTCAATTTGATTGGGGTAGGTGTCTAGGCCAAAAGATTTGGCAACACGACCTATCTCTCGATCATAGGCTTCTATCAATTCAAAGGTCCACTCAGCACCAGTGGAGATAGGTTTATTCATTAGGCGGCTCCTTCGGTTTTACGCTCGAATAGTTGCCTAAAAACGGGGTAGATATCAGCCATTTTTTCAATATGCTGCATGGCGAACTGCTCAGAGAAGCGGCTGTGAATTTTTTCGTATTCGTTCCACAAATTTTGATGAGGACCGGTAGTAATCTCTACGTAGGCGAAATATTGAACTAAGGGGAGAATTTTCTCTTGAATCAATTGGGTGCAGTGATCAGAGTCGCCCTCCCAGTTATCGCCATCGGATGCTTGTGCGATATAGATATTCCATTCACTCCTCGGGTAGCGCTTGGAGAGAATTTCAGCGGTTAACTCTAACGCGCTAGAAACAATTGTGCCTCCGGTTTCACGTGAGTAGAAAAACTCCTGCTCATCAACCTCTTTTGCATGGGTGTGGTGGCGGATAAAAACTACTTCAATCTGTTTATAGTTACGATTGAGAAAGAGGTAGAGAAGGATAAAAAATCGCTTCGCAATCTCTTTAATAGACTGTGTCATAGAGCCTGACACATCCATTAAGCAAAACATCACCGCTTTACTCGAAGGAACAGGCGTTTTGATAAGGTTGTTATATCTCAGGTCAAAGTCATCGATAAAAGGCAGCTTTTTACAGGCCTTTTCTAGTGCAGCTATCTGCTCTTTGATAGCTTGCATTTGCTGAGCTCTTTCTAAACTAGGCGTCTCTTTTTCGAGTGCCCATAACTGTTTTTTGAGTGCTTTAATCTCTTCTCGATCAGTACCGGATAATGCGATGCGTCGGGCATGAGCCGCACGGAGAGACCGAACAATGTTAAGTTTGTCAGGTGAACCCGCTTGAGTGAACCCAGCTCGGCGCGTTTCAAATTGAGTCGCGTCTTGGAGCTGTTTTTTAACCAAATTTGGCAGCTCTAGGTCTTCAAACATCACATCTAAGAATTCATCCTGACTGATAGAGAAGGTGAACTCATCTTCACCCTCGCCCTGGTTACTGGCTTGTCCCTGCCCACTGCCTGAACCGCCGCTCCCCTGAGGACGCTGAAATTCATCGCCAGTATCAAACTCTTTATTACCCGGATAAACACGGGTTTGGGTACCGCCTTTGCCGTGATGAAAGTGAGGCTCTGATGTATCTTTTCTTGGAATAGTAATTTGGCCGCCACGGTCTAAATCTTGAATGGAGCGTTGTTTAATGGCCTCTTCTACGGCACCCTTAATCTGCTTTTTGTAGCGATGTAGAAAGCGCTGCCGGTTTACAGCGCTTTTCTTTTTACTATTGAGACGGCGATCAATGATATAGCTCATGCTTCGCACTCCTCTGGCTAGCTTAATAAGCTAACTACTGCGATTTCCGTACGCGAATATACCATTCAGACAATAGCCGAACCTGTTTCTCTGTGTAGCCGCGAGCGACCATGCGTTTGACAAACTCGCCATGCTTATTAAGCTCATCTGACGAGGCTTTGGCATTAAAGGAGATCACAGGGAGCAGATCTTCAGTATTGGAGAACATTTTTTTCTCAATTACTGAGCGCATTTTCTCGTAACTCATCCAAGAAGGGTTTTTGCCCTCGTTACTGGCTCTAGCACGTAATACGAAGTTGACGATTTCGTGACGGAAATCTTTTGGGTTGCTGATGCCAGCAGGCTTCTCTATTTTTTCGAGTTCTTCATTGATTGATTGACGATCAAGAATGTCGCCCGTTTCTGGATCCCGATATTCCTGATCTTGGATCCAGAAATCAGCGTAGGTAACATAGCGATCAAAGATGTTTTGTCCATATTCAGAGTAGGATTCTAAGTA
>DAIRSP010000042.1:0-17596 GCA_036804365.1 Neptunomonas sp.
GTGACGGTTGTTGTGCGGGAGTGACGGTTGTTGTGCGGGAGTGACGGTTGTTGTGCGGGAGTGACGGTTGTTGTGTGGGAGCGGCAGTTGTTGTGCGGGAGTGGCAGTTGTTGTGTGGGAGCGGCGCCCCCGCCGCGAATAAATAAACTCCTAATTGTGTTTTAATATCATTATTCCCCGCGGTGGCGCGGGTCCCACCGCCCTCGCCGCGAACAAGATATTTTTGGAGTTTTTTAATGAGTCACTTTTTTAAGCTTTATCATTCTTCGAGTTCCCGATGGATAGTTTTTCTATCATGCACTCTGCTGGTGGGCTACGGTATCTTTCGAGCATCGCCGCCCCCAATGCTCTTTAATCACTTTGATAAGGTGGAGCATGTGGCTGCATTTTTGGCTCTGGCTTTGTCGGCGCGTCTGGCAATGCCGAAGCTTGCCGCTATCTATTTTTGGCCAGTGTTGTTTGGTTTGGCGCCGTTGTTGGAGTACCTACAAGGGGAGTGGCAGCCAACGCGTGAGTATAGCTTGGGGGATAGCTACGCCAATGCCGCTGGCGTAGCTTTAGCTTTTACTTTTTTTGGCCTCGTTAGCGTCCTACGCCGTAGTAATTAAAGCCGAGTGATTTCACGAGTTCTGGACTGAATACGTTACGTCCATCGATAATAACCGGCGCACGCATCTGTTCAAGCATCGCTTCGTAATCAGGTGACCAGTATTCTGGCCACTCTGTCAGAAGGATGAGCGCATCGGCATTTTCCAACGCTTCATATTTGTTCTTGCAGGTGGTCACTTGAGGATGACCACCGTAGAGTTTCTCAATATTTTCCAGTGCATCAGGGTCGTGTATGCGAACATTCGCCTGTTGCGCCAGGATGGCGTTGATCACTTTTAAACTCGGTGCATTATCCAGCGCGGAGGAGCCCGGTTTGAATGAAGCCCCCCAGATGGCGATGTTTAGATTGTGGATATCACAGTCGTAATGGCGCCAAAGTTTGCGGAAAGGCTGTTCTTTCTGTTTTTCGTTTTCTGCTATGACGGTATCCAGCAGATGTGATTGACGTTTTTCAGAGAGTAGGTTCGCGAGCCCTTTGGTAATTTGCGAGAAGCTGTTGCCACCGAATCCGCAGCCTGGAGAGAGGTAATGCTGCCCAATACGCTTGTCTGCGCCCATGCTTTGACGAACGACATCAATATCCACATTCAGCTGTTCTGCCACGTTAGCCAACTCGTTAATGTAGCCTAAGCGGAGCGCTAGCATACCGGTAATCGCAAGTTTGGCGAACTCTGCTTCGCGCGGAGTCATGATAAGAAGTTGTTCTAAATTTTTGCTAAATGGACGCCATAGTGCGCGAATGACTGTTTGTGCCCAAGGGTTTTCACAGCCAAGAGTGATCGATTTTGGATGACGGAATTGATTCAGCGCATCCCCTTCGGCAATATTCTCTGCGAGGTAGGCAACGGTGTGATCGGGTGCAGTGAGCAGTGCTTGCAGCTTATCTGTACAGCCCACACCGAAGTGGCTTTGGTTAATAATTAATAAATTTTCGTGTTGGCACTTAGCGATTCGATTAACAATGGAGAAGGCTTGATCAAATTCAGCAGGGTTCATTGCAAGCACATGTGTCGAGAGTTGCGCGGCTGAACCACTTTGGATGAATTGCAGGCGAGTTTTATCAAACTCTTCGATAATCAGATCTTTAAGCCCAGCTTCTTTGCGGATGCTACCGCCCATAAGATCAACGGGATCATCAATTTTTGTATCATTAACAATAAATACGTCGTTGCCCGCTTGTGCAAAAGCGCCAGCGGTGACCCATGCAGTTAGTTCGTGTCCCCAAATTACAATTTTCATACCACTTTCTCCTGCTGCGAATGGATGGTATCAAGCAGTCCAGCGGTTGAGTGGTCAAAAGCTGTATTGGTGCTCTTATCATTGAGTGGATTTAAAAGTTCAGTTGCCATCACTTTACCCAGTTCTACACCCCATTGGTCAAACGGGTTGATGTTCCAAATAACCGATTGGACGAATACTTTATGCTCATAGAGGGCAATTAACTGACCAAATGAGAAGGGGGTGAGCTCGTCCATTAGCAGCGTTGTACTCGGTTGATTACCACGATACCGTTTGTGAACAGGAGCGTTATCGCTGTCGGCTAGCACGGAATCACCTAAAGCCAGTAAGCGTGATTGCGCGAGGCAGTTGGCTAGGGTTAGGGTGTGCTGCTTTTGTAGGTCTTTATTCGCTTGGTCGTGGTAACGACGCGCTGGCGCAATAAAGTCACACATGACTGACTCAGTACCTTGGTGTAGTAGCTGATAGAAAGCGTGTTGTGCGTTGGGGCCTACTTCACCCCAAAGAATTGGGCAGGTGCTGTAATCTAAAGATTGCCCTTCGCGACTTGCACTTTTACCGTTGCTTTCCATCTCAAGCTGCTCTAAATAGGCAGGTAAGTGGCTGAGTCGTCCATCATACGGCAGGATGGCATGCGCATGGATGTTTAAGAAGTTGATATTCCAAACACCAATTAAGCCTAATAATGCAGGCAAGTTTTGTTCAAACGGTGCCGTTTTGAAATGCTCATCCATTGCGTGGGCGCCATTAAGCATCTCTTTGAAGCCGTTCATGCCGATGCGCAGTGCAATGGGTAGCCCAATCGCTGACCACATGGAGTAGCGGCCACCGGTCCAATCCCAGAAGTTAAGCTGGCTATTGGCAGGAATACCCCATTGCGTCATTTTTTGGGCATTGGCAGATACACCAATAAAGTGGCGGCGGTTTAGGAGTTCATCACGCACGCCACTCGCACTTTTCAGCCACTCGCGGGCTGTGTTTGCATTGGATAGTGTATCAATGGTGGTAAATGATTTGGATGAAATAATAAATAGCGTGGTTGCTGGATTGAGCGAACTCAATAGGTCAGCAAGTTGGCTACCATCCATCGATGAAACAAAGTGCATCCGAAGTTTGCGGCCGGAAGCTAATTGAGCATCAGTGAGTGCACGGCATGCCATCAACGGGCCAAGGTCAGAACCACCCACACCGATGTTGACGATGGTGTCGATTGGGAGTCCTGAATAGCCGCGCCATTGTCCAGCATGGATACGCGACACGAGTAGCGACATATGTGCTAAGTTGTCTTGTACGTCATCTGCGATATTTTTGTGATCGAGCATCAGCTTGCTGCCTTTCGGTAGGCGCAGAGCTGTATGCAGGGCTGGACGATCTTCGGATGTGTTAATCCGCTCACCTGAAAATAGGCGATTCTTCCAACTCTCTAGTTCACAGGCTTCAGACAGATTTTTAAGCAGCGTCAGTGTTTCGGCTGTAAGGCGTTGCTTAGAAAAATCGAGTAACAGACTTTCGTGGCGTACGCTGAGTTCCTTGAAACGGTCAGTTTGGTTAGCAAACAGATCGCGTAAGTGTACTTGCTGCATCTCGTTAGCGTGAGTCTGCAGGGCATTCCATGCGGGTTTTTCGGTGATGCTCAAAGGGTTTCTCCGGGGATGCTTAAGCTAAAGTTTCAGCAATAAAGGCTTTGAAGTCGGCCCCTGTTTCTGGATGGCTCATACCAAAAATAAAGTTGGCTTGTAGATAGCCTAATTTGTTACCACAGTCATACGTTTTGCCGCGCATGCTGTAGGCGTGAATCGTCGATTCGCTGATGAGTTGGTCTAGTGCATCAGTTAACTGGATCTCACCACCGGCACCTGGTGGGGTATCTTTTAACAACTCCATAACGCGAGCGGGTAGAATGTAGCGACCCACTATGGCTTGGTTGGACGGTGCAGTTTCACGCGGCGGCTTTTCAACCATGCCTACAATCGGTTGGATCATCCCTTTATCTAATGGCTTGCCAGCACAATCGACGACACCGTAGCGTTCAACGTGAGCTTCCGGTACCGCTTCAACCATGATCTGAGCAGCACCAGTGTTATTAAAGTCATCGACCATAGCGGTTAAGTCAGCGTGATGGTCGGTTTCGCTATTGTAAATCAGCATATCAGGAAGCATAACGGCGAAGGCATCATTGCCGACAATAGAGGCTGCAGATAAAACAGCATGGCCAAGACCTAATGGACGATGCTGACGCACAGCACTGATCGTAACATCGGCTGGTAAAATATCTTTAACAGCAGCAAGCAGTGCGTTTTTGCCTTTACGAGCCAGTTCGGTTTCTAGCTCGTAATGGGTGTCGAAGTGATCTTCAATCGAGGATTTGTTGTTGCGGGTAACCAGAATAATCTCTTTAAAGCCTGCCCCAATTGCTTCTTCTACGACATGCTGAATCACAGGTTTGTCTACAACTGTAAGCATCTCTTTAGGGATGGCTTTACTTGCAGGCAATACACGAGTACCCAAGCCAGCAACGGGAATAACGACTTTAGTTAAGTTAGACATCCTAAGCTCCATTTGCGCGTCTTTAAATGACAGATAAACAACAATCATAACACGCTTTATCGGCCTTTTAACTAGCCAAAATTAGTACTAAAAAGCTACGGAAAACCTCTTGTTGGACTGTTAATTTGATATTAATCGGGATAAGATTGGCTTAATTTTGCGGTGCAATATGGATAGCCTGCGATTTTTATGCTACCCGTACTTGAAATGCGATAAATGAAAAACATGGAATCTAACGGATAAGAGGTTTTCACTATGGAATTAAAGCATTCGAAATTGGCGCTCGCGCTTATGGTTTCATCATTTTCAGGTGCGGTCCTTGCGGTTGACCCAGCCGCTATTCCAGTAGGTGGTCTTTCTTTAACACCGACATTGGATGTCACGGAAAAATATCAAGATAACTTTTTTAATGCGACGACTAACGAGGTGGATACCTTTATCACCACGGTTCGTCCATCATTTGATCTGCAAGGTCAGAAGGGCAATATCACAGCAGGCGTGACCTACTCTTTAGAGTCTGGTTCGCATCATAGCACTCATGCAGATGACTATGTTGACCATGCCTTTTCAGCGTATGCTGATTTAGATCTATCGACTCGTCAAAACTTGTCTTTACTCGCGGAATACTTGAAGTTACATGATGCTCGAAGCGATAGTGGGTCGGGATCCTCTTTAACGACGGCTCAAGCGGATAAGCCTAGCCGTTATTCTGTGAGCGGTTTGAGTGCGACCTTTACGCATGGTACGCCTGAGTCCAAAGGGCAAATCGTCGTTAAAGGCGGTTTACGCGATAAAGAATACGACAACTTCCGTGCTATTACCGCAGCTAAAGATCGTGAAACAAAATCTTTGTCGGGTACTTTCTATTACCGTATCTCTCCAAAGACTCGTTTGTTAGCAGAGACTCGTTTTCAAGACGTCAACTATGATCTTGCAGCGGTAACACTCGATAGCACTGAAACTAAATACTTAGTGGGTGCTGAGTGGGATGCAACGGCAAAAACAACCGGTAGTGTGCGTTTGGGTGTGACTCAGAAAGATTTTGATAACGCTGCGCGTAACGATTTTACTGGTGGTAGTTGGGAAGTGGGTCTGACATGGTCTCCGCGAACTTACTCTGTATTTGATTTAACAACGAGTCGTACGGCTGAAGAATCCAGCGGTGCAGCGGATTATATCGACACGGTGAATACGACTTTGGGTTGGACGCATGATTGGAGTGAGCGATTTTCAACGCGTGTAAGCCAATCCTATACAAATGAAGACTATGTGGGTGTTACTACAGAAGAAGACACCAGTATTACATCATTCGGCATCACATATGAAATGCGCCGTTGGTTAACTTTAGGTGTTGATCTTTCCCATAAAGGCTTTGACTCGAATCAGGCAAATGCTGACTACGACAGTAACGAGATCTTATTCACAGTACAAAGCTCGCTGTAAGCGAGCTTTTCTCTTTGGGTAACAATACGGTAGTGCTATGAAATTGGTTCAAAGTTTTTTTGTTTGTTTGATGTTTTTATTTGGCAGCCTCGCTCATGCCGAAAGCTTGTCAGATTACCGCGTAAGTTCAGGCGATCTTATTCAGATTCAGGTGTTTGGCGAGGATGCGCTGAGTATTGAAACGCGTTTGTCTGATGCGGGAACTATTTCCTTCCCTTTTCTAGGTGAGTTAAAAATACAGGATATGACCACGGGCGAAGTAACCGATATGTTAACCGCCAAGTTGAAAGATGGTTACCTGTTAGATCCCAGTGTGAACGTTACGGTTAAAGAGTATCGTGAATTTTATATTCATGGTCAGGTAGAAAAACCTGGTGCCTACCCTTACCAACCGGGACTCACTGTTCAGAAGGCCGCGGCATTAGCCGGTGGTTTTACTGAGCGTGCTTCAGAAAGCAAAATGTTTATTACGCATGATGGTCAATCTACACCTCCGCTAAAAGCGGCTTTAGGCACAGTAGTGCAACCTGGCGATGTCATTATGATCGAAGAGAGCTTCTTCTGATCCCCTTCTGAGAATAGATGGAAGAAAAAACGATGGAACAACAGAAGGAACAGGGCGCTTTTGATCGCCTGTTACAAGATGATGTAATTGATCTTCGCCAGTATTGGCAAACGATAATGCGCCATAAATGGGGCATTATGGGGTTCTCCTTTATAGTGACTGTACTCACAGTATTAGTCGTGTTCGCTATGAAGCCTATTTATAAAGCAACCGCTACTTTGTTGATCGAGTCGCAGCAGGCGAAGGTCGTATCCATTGAAGAGGTTTACGGGCTTGAAGGTAATAATAGTGAATATTTCTTAACTCAGTTTGAAATTCTTAAGTCAAGAAAGTTGGCCGAAAAGGTCGTTAGCCAATTTGATTTAGTCAATCACCCTGAGTTTAATGAGAAGCCGATGTTTTCATTCGAGTTTGATTGGAAACAATACCTTCCTTTCGAGTTGCCGGGTGCAAAAGTTGAGTTAACGCCAGAGCAGATAGAAGAGGCGCGCTACAAAGATGCAGTAGATACCTATCTTTCGCGCCTGACGGTTGAGCCCGTACGTAAAACGCAGTTGGTCAATATTAGTTATGAGTCGGGTGATCCTCAGTTAGCGGCAGATATTGCTAACGCTGTGGGCAATGCTTATATCGAAGATAACTTGCAGTCTAAACTCGACCTAACGGTTAAGGCATCTTCTTGGTTAAGCCAACAGTTAGAAGGGTTGCGTTCGCAGGTTACGCAGGCTGAACAGCGTCTTCAAGAGTATCGTGATCAAGAGCAGATTGTCGGCGATAACGGTGGTCTTAAAATTGCGAACCGTGAGCTAGATCTCGTTTCTGAGAAGCTGGTCGATGCGCGACGTGAGCGTTTGGAGCAAGAGAGTATCTATCGTCAAATTCAGGCGGCGCGTGGCAAGCCAAGTATGATGGAGATGATTCCAAGTATTTTGCAGCATCCACTCGTGCAAGGTCTTAAGCAATCTGTCTCGATGGTGGAACTGAAAAAGTCTGAACTGGCTAAACGCTATGGTGAGAAACACCCTGCGATGCAGGCCGTGAACTCTGAGCTTTCGGGCGCACGTGCTAACCTCAATAGTCAGATTTTATCGGTGGCTAAAGGGATAGAGAATAACTACAAGGTGGCACTGGCTAATGAACAGTCACTGCAAGGTTCATTACAAGGTACTAAAGGCAATATTCAATCGTTAAGCCGTAAAGAGTATAAGTTGCGTGAACTACAACAGGATGTGGACACAAAACGCGCACTCTACGACACCTTCTTCACTCGTTTTAATGAAACGAATGCGACGGGTGATTTAAAAACGGCAAATGCGCGTATTGCTGACCCCGCTGTGGTGCCTTCCTTACCGGAAAAACCAAAGAAAAAGTTAATCATTATGTTGGCTTTTGTGGTTTCAGGTATGTTCGGTGTGATGTTTGCGTTCTTGTTGCAAGCCTTGAATAACACGGTTAAAACCGCATCTGAAGTAGAGTCTCGCTTAAATGCAACGATGCTTGGGTTATTGCCTTTGTTACCGAAGCAAAGAAAATCGCCTAATCAGAGCTACAAGCAGTTTATTAATGATCCGCAATCAGCCTATGCTGAGTCGTTGCGCACAATTAGAACCGGTGTCGTACTTTCTGCGCTTGATAGCCCTCACAAGGTGCTATCGGTCACATCGACCGTTCCAGGTGAGGGTAAAACCTCTATGTCTTTGGGTTTGGCTTTTGCTTTGGGCCAGATGGAAAATGTGTTGCTGATTGATGGTGATATGCGTCGACCTTCTATCGCGCGCGGCTTGGATTTGGATCCTAAATCGCCAGGGTTATCAGCTCTCGTAGCGGGTACTGCGTCTTTGGAAGAGTCTATCCAGCGTTTTGAGTCCGGTAATATTGATGTGATGACGGCAGGTATCATTCCTCCTAATCCGTCTGAATTGCTTTCTTCTAAGCGGTTCGCAAAGGTTTTAGAAGTGCTAGAGACGAAATACGATCGTATTATCATCGATACTGCGCCTTGTCAGGCTGTTAGTGATGCGATGATTATGGCGCCGCTTGTAGGTGCGATGATCTATGTTGTTAAAGCAGACTCAACACCTTATCAGCATGCGAAGAATGGCTTGAAGCGCCTTCGTGAAGTAAAAGCACCTGTGATTGGTGTTGTACTGAACCAAGTTGATGTCAAAAAAGGCGCTAAGTACTACGGTCAAGAGTATGGCGGTTATTACGATGTTTATGGTTACAGTGGCTCTAAAGCATGATTGATCTGCATTGTCATCTCTTACCAGGTGTCGATGATGGTGCAGAGTTTGTGCATGACGCGCTCGCGTTAGCTAAAATTGCCGTTGATGATGGGATTGAGCATATGGTGTTAACACCGCATGTTCATCCCGGTCGTTACGAAAACAGTCGGTCGAGTCTTCAACCTCATTTTGAGCATTTTGAGCAAGCCCTTAGTGATTCAGGTTTAAAGCTTAAGGTGTCTTTAGCGGGTGAAGTTCGATTGAGTGCTGAAGTCTTGCAGATGGTGGCGAATCAAGAGATCCCTTTTTTAGGTGCTTGGAATGACTATAAGGTTGTTCTACTTGAGTTGCCGCATAGTCATATCCCGCCTGGTAGCGATAAGTTAGTGAAATGGTTGATGGATCGTAAGATTCTTCCCATGATTGCACATCCCGAACGTAACAAAGATATTGTAACTAATTTAGATAAGATACGGCCCTTTGTTGAGATGGGCTGTTTATTCCAGCTCACAGCGATGTCTGTAACGGGTGACTTCGGTCAGGCTGCACATCAGCGTTCTCATGAAATCCTAGAGAATAACTGGGCTACGGTTATCGCAACGGATGCGCATAATACTCAGCATCGCCCTCCGGTATTGTCTCGTGCAAAAGGTTTAGTCTCTCAGTTGTATGGCGAGAAGATGGCTGCAGATCTGTTTGAAATTAACCCATCTAAAATTATCTCCTAAAGGAGTCGTGCTTTGGCTTTAAACAGTACCACGGCTAAATTTGTGGCGTGTTTTGTTATTCTATGTGCTTTGCCTATCATCTATTTTGCTGTGTGTTGGGGTATGGCAGATATCAAGGCATATCCTGTGAGATATGCGTTAGAGCGTTGGGAAAACAAAGGCGAAGTCGATCCTGAAGAATTAACTGCGATGGCTGCGGCAATTGAAAGCGCCTTATCTTGGCAGCCTCACAATCCAGAATATATCGAGTTACAGGCCCGGATTAAGTTGCATCAAGCGATAATGATTGAGGAAGGTATCGCTTTCAAAAAAGCAGTCCGTGAGATATTAGCCTTACATAATATTGCAATTGAATTGCGGCCTCAGTGGCCCTACAGTTGGGCGAATAAAGCGCTAATGAAAGCTTATCTCGAAGAATTTGATACAGAATACTTGGAAGCGATGCAGCAGTCTGAGCATTTTGGGCCTTGGGAGTTAAGCGTTAATCTAACGGTATTGCAGGCAGGCTTAATCGGTTGGTTCTCGTTGACACCAGATGACAAGTTAGTTGTAGTGCGGGCCGCGGATAGAGCTACGGAACATAATTGGCGTTCGGCTAGAAATCTTTTGGATCTCTATCAGCGTCGCTACTCCGTTTGTGCCTTCATGCAAAGAACAGAGATGCAAAAGAAAGCTTGTTATTGAATAATGGCGTTATTCGATAATATGGCATCTGCAAGATAAAGGGGTATCCACATGGCGCACTCTAAGAAAGAAGTATCCTTTCAGTCGATTAATATTGCGGTGCTCACCGTATCTGATACTCGCACATCGGAGACGGATGGTTCAGGTGATCTATTGCAAAGCTCAGTTGAGGCTGCGGGCCATCAGGTGAAGCAGCGCGCGATCGTCAAAGATGACATCTACCAGATCAGAGCTGTGTTATCTCAGTGGATCGCTGACTCTACTGTCCATGCGGTTTTGATTACCGGTGGAACAGGTTTTACATCACGCGATAGTACTCCCGAAGCGGTTGTTCCACTCTTTGATAAGGAGATTGAGGGTTATGGGGAGTTATTTCGTGCTCTTTCTTATGAAGATATCGGCACCTCGACCATTCAATCACGAACGGTTGCAGGGGTGGCGAATAGAACCGTCATATTTTGCATGCCGGGTTCTATGAATGCCTGTAAAACCGCGTGGGATAAAATTATTTGTCAGCAATTGGATTTGCGTCATCGTCCCTGTAATTTTGTTGAGATGGTGTTGCAAAAGGGTTAATCCTTAAGACTATTTTATGCTGCACTGCGGTAGTTATTCTTAATTAGCCGGCTTATAATGCCGGCTTTTTTACGAGCGCATTTTGTGGACGCATTAACAACGATACTTGAAGCTTTTTTGCTGGTTTTTTTAGCTGAGTTTGGCGATAAAAGCCAACTGGTGGCCATGAGTCTGGCAGCAAAATACCGTGCTTGGCCGGTCATAGTCGGCTCTGTCTTGGCTTTTTCTGTACTCAATATGCTCGGTGTTGTCTTTGGAGCAGCAGTGGCTCAGTGGGTACCGGGTTGGATTGTTGCCGCGATTGTAGCTGTTCTCTTTCTTTATTTTGGTTATCAGTCGTTACGTGCAGAGGATGAAGAGGATGATGATGAGCCCATTAAAGTGGGTAAACAGCTTTTGGTTTCGGTTTTTGTCTTAATCTTCTTTGCTGAGTTTGGTGATAAAACCCAATTGGCGGTCGCAGCCTTAAGTAGTATTAACGATATTCTGTATGTTTGGATTGGCGCTACAACCTCGTTGGCGTTAACTACGGTTATAGGTGTCATTGTCGGGCGTAAATGGTTAAGTAAATTACCGCTGGTTTGGGTGCATCGAGGCAGTGGTGTGCTCTTTGTACTCTTTGGTTTGTTAGCGGCTTATGAGTCCTTTCAGCATTTTGCTGTAATTTAGTGAGGTATGCTGTTTGCTTAATGGTTTCTTGGCACTGCTTTTATGCCAGTTCTTAGGTGAGCTCTTTGTTTTGGCGACAAAAATTCCAGTGCCAGGCCCTGTGATCGGCATGGTGATTATGCTTTTGGTGCTGATCACTAGAGGGCGAACGCCTGTACCCATAAGAGAGGTTTCTGAGGGGTTGCTTAGGTATCTTGCGCTTCTTTATGTGCCTGCCGGTGTTGGCTTGATGGTGCATCTTGAGATGCTTTCAACTTTTTGGTTAGCCATTTTAATCTCACTGACCCTAAGTACTCTGTTGGCATTGTTGGTGACAGCATTGATTTTCAAATGGTTAGGTGCCTCTAAGTCAAAAGGAGACTAGCGATGGAGTTTTGGGTTTACTTCGCAGCAAAACCTCTTTTTTGGTTGATCGTGACCATTGTGGTTTTTATGTTTTCATCTTGGGTTAATCGACGCTTGGGAGGGACACCGCTGGTCCATCCTGTGCTGCTCTCACTGTCATTAATTATCCTGTTTTTATTGCTGACTGGGACTGAATATGAAACCTATTTTGAAGGGGCTCAGTTTATCCATTTTCTGATTGGTCCGGCGACGGTTGCACTTGCGATTCCGCTGTATGATCATTTTGAACGAGTTAAGCAATTGTGGCTGCCTTTATTGGTAGCATGTGGTGTGGGAGCTGCAACCGCAATTGTTTCAGTTTTGATGGTAGCGAGACTTTTTGATGTGCCTGAAGGTGTGTTGTTATCAATGGCGCCTAAGTCAGTGACATCTCCGATAGCGATAGGGATTGCAGAGAAAATAGGTGGTTTCCCGTCGTTAGCAGCAGGGATTGTTTTGGTGACGGGGGCTATTGGTTGCCTGTTGGCGCCTGCGGTCTTTCGAATTTTGAACGTTCAGGATGATGCCGTTAAAGGCTTTTCATTAGGTTTGTCAGCACATGGGTTTGGAACGGCACAGGCTTTAGAAATTAGTGCGCTAGCGGGTGCGTTTTCAGGGTTGGCGATGGGGCTAACAGGGTTGATCACTGCTTTTATAATGCCTCTCATTATCTCTGTGATGGGATTGGGCTAAAAAATGGTGTTGTTAATAGATTCTAATAGGTTGACTAAGTCTGCCTGATTATTTCAAAAGGTTAGGGTGCAGGGTAATAACATGACTCCAATAGAGCGTTATAAACAAGATTTACTTCGTGATGACTTCTCTTATGATCCTGCTCAAGAAGTCGCAGTTGGGCATTTGCAGCGCCTTTATGAAGATTTGATTGCTGCTGAAAATCAGCCTGCTCCTAGCATGATGCAAAAGCTGACGGGTAGATTTAAAAAGAAAGAAGTTGAGCCGATTAAGGGCTTATATTTCTGGGGCGGAGTAGGGCGCGGTAAGACCTATCTGATGGATACCTTTTACGATAGCTTGCCTATTAAGCGTAAGATGCGCACCCATTTCCATCGTTTTATGCAGCGCGTTCATGCGGATCTGAAAAAGCTGGATGGGACTAAAAATCCGCTGACAGCCATCGCGGCTCAATATGCGCAAGAGTCTCGGATTATTTGCTTTGATGAGTTCTTTGTGTCAGATATTACGGATGCAATGATACTTGGTAGCTTGTTTGAGCAGCTGTTTTCAAATGGTGTCTCATTAGTTGCGACCTCGAATATTATTCCTGATGGTTTGTATAAAGATGGGTTGCAGCGTGCACGATTCTTACCTGCCATTGCTATGCTGAATAAATACACCGAAGTCGTGAACGTGGATGGTGGTATTGACTATCGTTTGCGCGCTTTAGAGCAGGCGGAACTTTATCATTACCCATTGGATGAGCAGGCAGATGCTAGCTTGAATACAAGCTTTGAAAGTTTGGCTCCCGATATCAATGAAGCAATAGACGGTGAGATGATTGAGGTTAATGGGCGTAAGTTTGCCTCTCGGCGTTGTTGTGAGGATGTTGTGTGGTTTGACTTTAAAGCATTATGCGAAGGCCCTAGATCACAGAATGACTACATTGAGCTCGCTAAGCTTTATCATGCGGTGTTGGTATCTAACGTACCGCAATTAGGGCGCTCAAATGATGACTCCGCTAGACGTTTTATAAATATGGTAGATGAATTTTACGACTGTGGCGTTAAGTTGATCCTGTCAGCTGCGGTACCGATTCATGAGATCTATACTGAAGGTCGCCTCTCTTTTGAGATTGAGCGTACTCAAAGTCGTCTGCTAGAGATGCAGTCGCACGAGTACTTGAGTAAAGCACACAAAGCGTAAAATATTTTCAATTAGAGACTCGCTTTGACAGGTCTTTTTGTCTATAATTCGCGCTCCTCGAATTTCCGAGGTCTCGTACGTTGTGTTGCATAAGTAATACAACTAATAATTATAAGGTAAGTCGGTCGCGGTCAAATCCGTTATCAGACTTAGTTTAAGATAGGCGAACAATCGATGACTACTTTTGTTGCTAAACCAGCCGAAGTCAAACGCGACTGGTATGTGATTGACGCAGAAGGTAAAACTCTGGGTCGTATGGCTACTGAAATTGCGCGTCGCTTACGCGGCAAGCACAAGCCAGAATACACTCCACACGTTGATACGGGTGATTACATTGTTGTTGTTAATGCTGAGAAAGTGCATGTAACAGGTAACAAGCGTAAAGATAAAATGTACTACCGTCACTCTGGTTTCCCAGGTGGTCTGAAACAGGCTAACTTCGAAATCATGATCAATAACAAGCCAGAAGAAGTAATTGAATTGGCTGTTAAAGGTATGCTGCCGAAAGGTCCTCTAGGTCGTGCTATGTACACTAAATTGAAAGTGTATGCTGGTAGCGAACATCCACACGCGGCTCAGCAGCCACAAGAATTGAAAATCTAAGGGGATAGTAGATTATGTCAACTACTCAGTATTACGGTACAGGTCGTCGCAAAACTTCTACTGCCCGCGTTTTCCTACGCCCAGGTACAGGTGCGATCACTATTAACGATCGTACAATTGATGTTTATTTCGGTCGTGAAACTGCGCGTATGATCGTGCGTCAGCCACTAGAATTGACTGAAACTCTAGAGAAATTCGACGTATACGTTACTGTTAAAGGCGGTGGCGGATTCGGTCAGGCAGGTGCGATCCGTCATGGTATCACACGTGCGCTGATGGAATACGATGAGACTCTGCGTCCTTCATTGCGTAAAGCAGGTTTCGTTACTCGCGACGCTCGTGAAGTTGAACGTAAGAAAGTTGGTCTACGTAAAGCACGTAAGAAACCACAATTCTCTAAACGTTAATTGTTGGCCGGTTTCCGGTTGCAATACAGAAACGCTCGCACCAAATTGGTTCGGGCGTTTTTTTATGTCTGTTTCAGGTCAATACTTAGTAGTAAACATACCTCTGAAGGCGTATTTCACCTTGTAAGATAGGGGTATTTTGATTACTATTTCGGCCATTTTATGGAACCGTATTTAATAGGTTTTTTATACTGAGCGGCTGGTGATTATTTGTACAAGCAAATAGCCTAGTCGATTGTTGGGGAGAAACTTGATGAGCAATGACGGCGTGAATAAGGGTCGGCGTCGTCTCCTAATCGGTGCTACTTCTGCTGTAGGAGCAGTTGGTGCTGTAGGAGCGGCAGTCCCGTTCGTAGCTTCCTGGAATCCAAGTGCCAAAGCGAAAGCTGCAGGTGCACCGGCTAAGGCTGATATCAGCAAGCTGGAACCAGGTCAGCAAATGATCGTTGAATGGCGTGGTAAGCCAGTGTGGATTGTACGTCGTAGTGCAGAAGCCATGGCAAACTTAGAAAAACTGGATCCGGCAAAATTGTCTGACCCAACTTCTGAAGTGCCGCACCAGCCGGATTATGTATCGAAAGATGCATTCCGTTCTATTCAAAAAGAGATTGCTGTTCTGGTGGGTATCTGTACTCACTTGGGTTGTTCGCCGACATACCGTCCTGAAGTTGCACCAGCAGACTTGGGCGATGAGTGGATTGGTGGTTATTTCTGCCCATGTCACGGATCACGATTCGATTTATCTGGTCGTGTACTGAAGGGTTCTCCAGCACCAACCAACTTAGTGATCCCTCCTTATAAATTTGACAGTGATAGCATTATTGTCATTGGCGTAGATCAGGAGAAAGCATAATGGCTGGTTATCGTAATAAAGGGAAAGGCGGCTTCATGGGATGGATCGATGATCGTTTCCCAGCGACAGCAATGTGGGAAGACCATCTTTCTAAGTACTATGCACCAAAAAACTTTAACTTTTGGTACTTCTTTGGTTCATTAGCTTTACTTGTTCTTGTTAACCAAATCATTACAGGTATTTGGCTAACAATGAGCTATAACCCAACAGCTGAAGGTGCTTTCGCGTCTGTTGAGTACATCATGCGAGATGTCGATTATGGCTGGTTGTTACGCTACATGCACTCAACAGGTGCTTCTGCGTTCTTCTTAGTTGTTTATCTGCATATGTTCCGCGGAATGCTTTACGGTTCTTACCGTAAGCCACGTGAGCTTGTATGGTTGTTTGGTATGACAATCTACTTAGCGTTGATGGCTGAGGCATTCATGGGTTACTTGCTTCCTTGGGGACAAATGTCTTACTGGGGTGCTGCTGTAATCGTATCTTTATTCCAAGCAGTACCTTGGATTGGTCCAGAATTGGCTGAATGGATTCGTGGTGATTACCTGATCTCTGGTGTCACTTTGAATCGTTTCTTCTCTCTGCACGTTATTGCATTGCCAATCGTTCTGTTAGCGCTTGTTGTTCTACATATCATTGCTCTGCATGAAGTGGGTTCAAACAACCCTGATGGTATCGAAATTAAAGATAAAAAGGATGAAAACGGCGTACCTCTAGACGGTATTCCTTTCCACCCTTACTACACCGTTAAGGATATCGTTGGTGTTGTCGTATTCTTGTTTGTTTTCTGTGCTGTCATCTTCTTCTTCCCAGAAGGCGGTGGATACTTCATTGAAAAGCCAAACTTCGAACCAGCTAACCCGCTGAAAACACCACCGCATATTGCCCCAGTTTGGTACTTCACACCATTCTATGCCATGTTGCGTGCTATTCCGCCAATCGCTGCATCTCAGTTCCCGGGTGTAGTAGTCATGGGTGGTGCGATTGCAATCCTATTCGTATTGCCTTGGTTGGATCGTAGTCCTGTTAAATCTATCCGTTACAAAGGCTGGATGAGTAAAGTTGCTATCGTAATTTTCTGTATCAGCTTTGTTACTCTAGGTTACTTAGGTGTAGTTGCATCTACTCCAGGTCGTACATTGGTTGCACAAATCTGTACAGCACTGTACTTCGCTTTCTTCCTCTTAATGCCTTTCTACACCAAGATGGAGAAAACTAAACCGGTTCCAGAGAGGGTTACAGGATAATGAAAAAGTATTTAGTTGCATTCGTTATTGCACTGTCCCCAATGATGGCATTGGCTGCGGGCGGTGAAGGTCCAAAATTGGATCATATCGAAGTTGATTTAACAAACCAGCCATCGCTTCAGCGTGGTATGCAAACGTTTGTTAACAACTGTTTAGGTTGTCACTCTGCTCAGTTCCAACGTTATGAGCGTGCAGCAACAGACCTAGGTATGCCAGTTGAGCTTGTTGAGCAGAACCTGCTATTGGGTGACCAAAAAGTAGGTGAACAGATGACAATCCCGATGACTAAAAAAGATGCGGGTAAGTGGTTTGGTACTGCGCCACCTGATTTGACGCTTGAAGCACGTTTGCGTGGTCCTGACTGGATCTACACTTACCTACGTAGCTTCTATAAAGATGAGTCGCGTCCTTGGGGTGTTAACAACGTTGTATTCCCTGATGTAGGTATGCCAAACGTACTTGGTTACTTGCAGGGTGTGCAAGTTAATCACTGTGGCAAAGATATGGCTCACCAAGAAGCGAAGATTGATCCATTAACAGGTAAAGAGATGGGCGGTTGCTTCTCTATCGAGTCTAAAGGTCAGCAAACACCTGAAGAGTTCGATCAAACTGTTTATGATCTCGTTAACTTTATGACTTATATGGGAGAGCCATCTAAATTGGATTCTCACCGTATCGGTACAAAAGTTCTGATCTTCTTATTCCTGTTCTTCTTCGTCGCTTATGCACTGAAGAAAGAATATTGGAGAGATGTACACTGATCTAAAGTTTTAGATCTGGTACAATGATCACTTTCGCACGGCCTGATTCAGGCCGTGCTTGTTTATTTGCGGTAAGATATACGGGGATATATAGATGGGAGTTGTGGCTAAACGTTCTTCCATGACCTTCTACTCTGATGGCGCTGATCATTACAGCCATCGTGTACGCATTGTT
>DAIRSP010000043.1:0-17439 GCA_036804365.1 Neptunomonas sp.
GTGTAGCAGAGTCTTTTAATGGTAAAGCGGTCATGTTGGGTGATATACCCGATGTCTTGCATGAGGCTGATATTGTTATTGCGTCTACCGCCAGTCAGTTACCTATTTTAGGTAAAGGCGCTGTTGAGGGTGCGCTAAAAAAACGTCGTTATCGCCCTATGTTTATGGTCGATATCGCGGTACCTCGAGATATAGAAACTCAGGTAGCTGAGTTAGATGATGTCTATTTATACACCGTTGATGACCTCAAAGAGGTCATTGAAGAGAATCAACGCAGCAGAGAGAATGCGGCGAAGGAAGCTGAGGTTATTATCGGCTCTGGGGCGCATGAGTTTATGTTACAGCTGCGCTCGCTCGCTGCGGTAGATACGGTTACGCAACTTCGCGGCAGCTATGAAGCGCTGAGAGATCAAGAGGTTGAGGCTGCGTTGAAACAGCTTCGCAATGGTAAAGATGCAGAACAGGTTGTAGCACATCTGGCGCGTCGCTTGACCAATAAAGTGTTGCATCACCCCACTATTCAATTAAGAAAAGCCAGTGCTGAAGGGCGAGTAGAGATACTTGACGCTGCGCAAACGCTTTTTCAACTGTCTGATTCGGACGAAAACTGATAAATGAAAGATTCTATTCGTGCCAAGCTCGATAAGTTGGCAGATCGCTTTGAGGAATTATCGGCACTGCTGAGTGATGCCGGTGTTATCTCTGATCAAAATAAATTCCGCGACTACTCAAAAGAGTATTCAGAACTAGAGCCGGTCGTTCAGGCTTTTCAAGCATACCAATCCGCATTAGAAGATTTGGCTGAAGCACAAATCATGATGGAAGATAATGACCCGGATATGCGCGAAATGGCGCGTGATGAGTTGTCTGCTGCACAGGGACGTATTGAGGTGCTTGAAGGTGAGTTGCAAATCCATTTGCTGCCTAAAGACCCGAACGATGGCAGTAACGTCTTCCTAGAGATTCGTGCCGGAACCGGCGGCGATGAAGCGGCTATTTTCTCGGGTGATCTGTATCGTATGTACTCTAAGTTCGCTGAATCTCAAGGTTGGCGTATTGAAATAGTGAGTAGCAACGATGGTGAGCATGGTGGATACAAAGAGATTATTAGCCGCGTTGTTGGGCAAGATGTGTATTCGCGTCTAAAATTTGAATCAGGTGCTCACCGAGTGCAACGTGTGCCTGCTACAGAATCACAAGGGCGTATTCATACCTCCGCGTGTACTGTCGCGGTGATGCCTGAGTTGGATGATGTGGAAAAAATCGAGATCAATAAAGCGGATCTGCGCGTTGATACCTATCGTGCTTCGGGTGCAGGTGGTCAGCACATTAACAAAACTGACTCAGCGATCCGTATAACACATATTCCAACTGGTGTTGTCGTAGAGTGTCAGGAAGAACGTTCTCAGCATAAGAACCGAGCCAAAGCGATGGCCTTACTTGCCTCGCGCTTGCAAGCTGCGGAGATGGAAAAGCACGCGGCGGCGCAAGCCAGTACTCGGAAAAGTTTGGTAGGTACCGGCGATCGTTCAGAACGAATTCGTACCTATAACTACCCTCAAGGACGTGTGACGGACCATCGTATTAACTTGACCTTATACAAGTTGGACGAAATTATGGAAGGCAAGTTGGAAGAAGTTATCAACCCACTGATGCATGAGTATCAAGCAGAGCTGTTGGGTAATCTTTCCGAATAATTAGAGGCCGCCAAAATGAGAATCACTGATGCGTTAAACTTAGCTACTCAGTTGGCAGAAATTAGTGATTCTCCCCGACTCGATATTGAGATTATCCTGTGTAAAGTCCTTGAAAAGCCTTCGAGTTATTTGATGACTTGGCCCGATAAAGTGCTCAACGCAGAACAACAGGATAGATTTCAACACTATTTTGAACGGCGGATGAGTGGTGAGCCGTTGGCCTATATTTTAGGTTCGAGAGGCTTTTGGACATTTGAGTTAGATGTCTCCCCCTTTACCTTAATTCCTCGCTCCGATACAGAAGTACTCGTAGAGGTCGCCCTCGATACGCTAGATAACAGCCACTATCGGGTGGTTGATCTTGGAACGGGTACGGGTGCTATTGCGCTAGCTTTAGCGTCAGAACGTCCGAATTGGGATGTCTGGGGGTGCGATCGAATATCTGAGGCAGTGTCCTTAGCTCGACGCAACCAATCCAAGCTAGGGATTGATAATGTCCACTTCGTCCAGGGGGACTGGTTTTCCCCGTTAGATGGCCGCTTTAACCTCATTGTGAGTAACCCTCCTTACATAGACCCAGAGGATAGCCATTTACAGCAGGGCGATGTGCGTTTTGAGCCTAAAAGCGCATTGGTGGCAGAGGATCATGGTTTAGCTGATATCAAACATATTCTAGTGAAAGCCACCGAGTTTTTGGCGCATGAAGGTTGGCTGATGTTTGAGCATGGTTATGATCAAGCTGAAGATGTGAGGTTGCTGTTAGTGACGCACGGCTATGATCGCGTTCGAACCTATCCAGATTATGCTGGCAATGACCGCGTGACTGTAGGCTGTTGGAGGTCGTCATGAATGATGATCAGTTGTTAAGGTATAGCCGCCAAATCATGCTGCCGGATGTTGATATCGAAGGGCAAGAACGATGGCTTGCCTCTCGGGTGTTGATCATGGGGTTGGGCGGTTTGGGGAGTCCAGTTGCCTTATATCTGGCCGCCGCTGGCGTCGGTCACTTGGTTTTGGTCGATGATGACTCGGTCGATCTGAGTAACTTACAACGCCAAGTGATTCATGACTCCGCATCGCTCGGAAAAACAAAAGTGCACTCTGCTGCGCAGCGAATCACTCAGATTAATCCTGATATTCATATCGAAACTCACGCAAAACGATTAACCGAGTCAGAACTGAGAGATCTAGTCGAAACAGTCGATCTTGTGGTTGATTGCACCGATAACTTTTCTGCACGGTTTGCTATTAACCGAGCCTGTGTTGCTCATTGTAAGTCACTTGTTTCGGGCGCAGCTATTCGAATGGAAGGGCAGGTCACCGTTTATCAAACGGGCGTAGCCGACAGTCCTTGTTATCAATGCCTCTATCCTGAAGGTGAAGATGAAACGCTGACCTGCTCAGAGTCAGGGGTACTATCACCGGTGGTCGGTATCGTCGGCTCTATCCAAGCATTGGAGGCTCTTAAGGTGTTAGCGAATATTGGCCAGCCCCTAACTGGGAGGCTGTTGTTATTAGATGCTCGTTACATGGAGTGGCGATCACTCAAACTGAAAAAAGACCCTAATTGCGTCGCCTGTGCTCATCTTTCTTAGGAGTTTATCATGAATGAAGCAGAGATCATCCGTACTATATTAGAGCAAAGTAAGGTGATTGCGTTGGTCGGGGCTAGCCCTAAGCCACATCGTGCTAGTTATCGTGTGATGCAATTTCTTATGAATCAAGGTTATCAGGTCATTCCGGTTAACCCGTTGAAAGCTGGGACGCAGATTCATGGTCAAACCGTGCTGTCTAGCTTGTCAGAGGTGGATCAGCCTATTGATCTTGTGGATATATTTCGTAATTCGGATGATGCTGCTGAAACTGTAGATGAGGCCATTTCTGTTGGCGCTAAAGCGGTTTGGATGCAATTGGATGTCATTAACGAGGGCGCAGCACAGAGAGCAAGGGATGCTGGTTTGTTAGTTGTGATGGATCGTTGCCCAGCGATAGAGCTACCAAAACTAGCCTATTTAAAGCGTTAAAATTTGGCACTGAACGAGAGTGGCCTATACTGAATTAAGATTATCTTTCTGATATCAACTAAACGTCTTTGTATCTTCGCTTAAGACATCATCGAGAGCTGAAAGACCTATGAAAGAACATGGTGTATATACAATAGAAACCCATGGAAGAGTTTTGTTTATAGATGCAGAGGGGCCTTGGAATACCGAGTCTGTCATGTCATATAAGCGCGATATGCATGAAGCTACATTAGCAATGGGCTCAGATCCTTGGGCCGTGATTGCTGTTCTGCATGGCGAGTGCTTGTTTACCCCTGAAGCCGAAAGTGAAATGGTGGCTATGGCCGAGCATCGAATTCAATATGGTATGAAGTGTGTTGCCTTAGTGTCGAGTGATGTGATTGGGCGCTCCATGGTTGAGCGCCAATTTGGCCGTATTTATAGAACGGCTGGGGTTGAATGCCAATTATTTCATGATAATGACAGTGCATTTCGCTGGCTGAGGTCGAAGGGATATCACGCTTAATCTTGTAGGGTGGTAGTGAGCTCACCACAGATGGATTGCGTTATTCTTGCCTTTACGGTTTCTATATTCTCTTCGGTTGCTAGTAGCACCAATAGCTTGGTATAGGCGGCCTCCGGTGTCAGATCTGCACCGGGTACTACACCAATTTTATTGAGTTTTTCACCGGTCGCATAAGCACCTTGTATTACCTTTCCTGCAAAGCACTGCGTCAGATTAATGATAACTTTTCCTTGTAAGCTGGCTTCAGCTAAGGCTGCCATTAAATAGCCGTTATTATCAGGTGGATTGCCAGCGCCATAGCTTAAAAGTACAACACCTTTAATCTCTGTTGAGCGTAATACGGCATCAATCTGTTGGTTTGATATGCCTGGGTAAATGAGTAGTTGCGCAACACAGGGCGATAGTTCTACATCTTTAAAGGCGATAGAACTCGGTGTTAGCGTCTCATGTACCGTCAGGTTAATACCTATGGTTGCGACAGGGGCAAGGTTAGGGGAGTCGAAGGCGTGAAGTGCCGAGGTATCGACTTTCCTTGAACGGTTGCCTCTAAAAAGCTGGCTATCAAAGCAGATGCAGACCTCCCGTATTTCCGGTTGGCGAGCGAATGCGATAGCATTTAAAAGGTTGTTGGTTGCATCGGTACGAGGTTGAGCGAGTGGAATTTGTGACCCCGTTAAAATGACAGGTTTTTGACAGCCTTCTAGGAGAAAGGATAATGCTGAGGCTGTATAAGCCATAGTATCCGTGCCGTGCAGAATCACGAATCCGTCATAACTGTCGTAGTGTGTTTGGATCAGCCTCGAAAGGTTGCTCCAATCGTTAAGCTGGATGTTCGAACTATCAATTAAAGTTTCAAGCTCGATGATATCGAATGGTTTGAGTGCGTCTAAAGAGACCTGATTCAATCGCTGCTGAATGAGGGATGCGAAGCCCTTCTTTGGCGTATATCCCTCACTCGATGGCCACATCCCGATAGTGCCACCCGTGTAAATGATCAGTATACGTTGATTCATCGTAAAGATTCCTCTAGCCCAGTCATGGCCGCGGGTGACATCAGGCGGGCCAGTGTCGCTTCATCCAGTAACTTTTCTTGAAGTATCAACTCGCCCACAGAGGAGTGACTCATTAATGCGTTTCGAGCAATACGTGAAGCATTATCATAGCCGATGTAGGGCACTAAAGCAGTGACCATGCCGATACTGTCTTTAACCAACGCTTGGCAGTGCTCTTTATTCGCGGTAATGCCTCGGATACAGCGATGATCGAGCATATAGATCGCAGAGCTAAGCATCTTCATAGAATTTAGAATGTTATAGATAATAACGGGCTCCATCGCGTTGAGCTGAAGTTGGCCTGCCTCTGCGGCTAACGTCACCGTTAAATCATGACCGATGACCTGAAAAGCGGTTTGGTTAACAGCCTCTGGTATAACCGGGTTAACCTTGCCAGGCATGATCGAAGAGCCTGCTTGCATAGCGGGCAGGTTGATCTCGTTTAAGCCTGCACGAGGACCACTAGAGAGCAAGCGTAAATCGTTGCACATCTTTGACAGCTTGATCGCTAGACGCTTTTGAATACTTGAGATAGTGACAAAAGCGCCCATATCTGAGGTGGCTTCAATGAGGTTTTTTGCAGGGACAATCTGTAACGACGAGATGCGTGCAAGGTGTTCAATCGCGATTTTAGAGTAGGCCTTTGGCGCATTGATACCTGTGCCTATTGCTGTGCCGCCTAAGTTGACTTCGCATAAAAGCTGGCAAGCCTCGTTAATTCGATGTCTATCCTCTTCCAGCGTCACTGCAAAAGCTTGGAACTCTTGGCCAAGGGTCATAGGAACCGCATCTTGCAGTTGCGTGCGTCCCATCTTTAAGACGGATTTAAACTCTTCGGCTTTTGCCTCAAGGCTGCTTTGGATCGATTGCAGTGCATGGGTTAATGCTTGTGTGCTAAGAACAATCGCTAGCCTTGCCGCCGTTGGGTAAGCATCGTTAGTGGATTGGGATTTATTCACGTCATTATTGGGATGTAAGTATTGATACTCGCCTTTCTCTTTGCCAAGGATCTTTAATGCTAAGTTGGTGATCACTTCGTTGGCATTCATGTTAGTCGAAGTGCCTGCGCCCCCTTGAATCAAGTCGACGACAAATTGATCGTGTAACTCACCGTTGCGAATCCGTTGACAGGCTTGGATGATAGCAGAGGCTTTGGGTTTACTAAGTAGCCCCAATTCACAGTTTGTTTCGGCCGCTGCTTCTTTGACCATCGCTAGGGTATTGATCAAATCTGGGAAGTGGTTAATAGGCACGCCTGTAATATTGAAATTACGCAATGCGCGTAAGGTCTGGATACCGTACCAAGCCTCATGTGGTAGGACTTCATCTCCAAGAAGGTCGTGTTCAACTCGGCTGCTATTCATTTCGGTTAATCTCAAGGCTAGTGGCGATGAGTTATTCAAACATAACAAGCGTACAGAAAACGATTGGGCATAGATGCAGTTTTGGATGTAATATGACGCCTTAACTGCATCAGATAGCATCATGTGGAGTGGCTGGCTATGTATCAGGATTTGTCTGCAAATTTGAAGCTGCTTTGTAGCTATTATGATTCAACCGCAGAGGTCTGCCGGCGATTGTCGATTAATCGTACCCAATTTAATCGCTACCTCAGTGGGCGTTACAAACCCTCATCAAGCATCATGCGCAGGTTGTGTGATTTTTTTGGGGTTGAGGAATTTGAGTTGTTGCTACCTGCGGGACAGTTCGAACGCTTAATTCAAGTACGCCCTAGGGTGGTTAGTGAGGCAGTCAAACCAAGAGTAGAAGATAAACATCTACTGAAACTGAGCCAAGCGAGTTCGGCCAATATGGATAAATATGTGGGCTACTATTTTGAGTATTACATGTCGATGGCCTGTCCAGGAAAGATCCTTCGTAACCTGATCTGTTTCGAGAAACGCGATGAAGGCATCTATTATCAACGTACAGAGCGTCTTAAAGAACAACCAAATGAAGCGGCATTTCATAGCAAGTATCTAGGAGTAGCGCTGTTTTTAACCGACCGTATCTTTATGACCGATTATGAAACATTAGCGGTGAACGAAGTCACCCAAACCATTTTGATTCCAAGTTATAAAAACCGAATCTCACGTTTAAATGGTTTGCGAATGGGGGTGCCGGCTAATGGCATCAGAACCCCGAGTTGCGTGCGGGTTGTGATGGAGTATTTAGGCCAACAGGTTGACGTTCGTAAAGCGCTCGGCTTATGTGGGCTCTATGACCCTGCGGATACGGCTATCGATCCTACTATTCAGCAAGCGGTCCATAACCAGATGGATGCTAACGATTGGCACTTCAAAGCGAGAGTTTAGTTATTTGCCAAGGAACATTTTGCGAATGCGTAGGTCATCCACACAGCGCTTCAAGTAGGTCTGAAGGTCTTCGGGGAGGTCCGTAGGCCACTCAGTCGGTGGTTCTACACCTGACTGAATAAGAAAGCTGAGTAAGCTGCGATCTTGGGTAACAAGTGCATAGTCGAAAGCAGAACGCCCGTCTTCGTCTTTTACATCTAAAGAAGCGCCATACTGCTGTAAGCGGTTGATATGCAACATACGATGCTCAGAAGAACATTGCTTTATACAGCTTATCAAAACAGGCTCTTGATGGATGGGATGAGGCTGATTTACCCAAGCACCGGCTTTCAGTAGTTCAGACATCAGGCTTAAACTCTTCTCCATCGATAGAGTAAGAAAGAGAAGTGGGATGCCCTCCTGAGAGGTTCCGTTGGGGTCGGCACCCGCACTTAAAAGCAAGTTTAAGGATTTATCCTGCTGAGCATAAATAGCGACTTCGCAAGCGGTCTGATGGTTAAATATCGGTTGATTGAGTGTATCGACTTCAGTCTGTTTAAGGAATTTAGCGACTCGGTCTAGATCTCCCTGTTGAATGGCTTGGAAAGCTTTGTTGAGTTGGCGCTGTTGTAAAAAACTGAACATGGTCTGTTCTCTATGCGTGCCAGAGACGGTAGCGTAGAGGCTTAATAGCCAATATAGCTAACAGCACGCCGGCTAGATATTTAAGCCATTCGGTACCATGACTGGTTGTTTGTTGAACCGCGACTAATGAATCCATAATCATTTCAGCAAAGAACAGATTAGTTAAGCTGCCGAGGATAAGCGCACTAGAGGCGATACCAAACAGGTATAAGCTCAAGGCTCGAATGCCTAACTCTTTTTGTAGGATGCCCAGTGATCCAATATTGGTAGCCGGCCCTACTAATAGAAAGACCATCACGGCGCCCGGGGATACCCCCGCCGCGAGCATGGCGGCGGCTAAGGGAGTAGACGCAGTGGCGCAGATATACAGAGGCAAACCGACAATCAGCATGACCAACATAGCCCCGAAGCCGCTGCCGACCTCAGTGAGTGCGTTAGGCTCTACCAGTGTGGCCACTGCTGCTGCCAGCAGAAGTCCAATGGACAGCCAAAAAACGATGTCATCTAATATCTCTACAATGGCAAAGCGAAGCCCGGCAATAAAGCCAGCTTTCTGCGGTTCATCCGAACAGCAGTCTCTCGTTTCATTCGCTTTGTTTCCGCAGCACCCTTGAGCAACTTCCTTAGTTTCAGTGCTGCAGCAGCTCTTAGATGGAGAGTCGCTGTCTACTTTTGTGCTAGCTTTAGAGCTACAACAACCCGTTACTTCTGGAGTGGGAGCCGTCTTCGAAGCGCAGTAGGATGTGTTTTGTTTAGCAGGCGCTTCCTTGCTTGAACAGCAGTTTTCTACTGGATTGGTTTGGCTCTGTTTCTCTTCAGCGGTGGTAGATGCGTTAAGTGTATCTTTATCGAAAAATAGAACAATCAAGCCGCTGTAAATGGCGCTTATGAGCGCAGCAAAGGGGCGGATTATCGCCATAATCGGCCCTAAAAGTGCATAGCTCACGGTGATGGAATCAACGCCAGTTTCCGGTGTGGCGATCAGGAAAGCCACGGTTGCAGGCTTAGATGCGCCGCTGCGCTTAAGGCCAATGGCGGTGGGTAAAACCCCGCAGGAGCAAAGCGGAAGCGGTGCGCCAATAATAGCGGCTCTAATTACGCCGCCGATACTCCGCTGATTTAGCCAGCGCTGAATTAACGTGTCGGGAATCTTGCCTTTAATAAGGGCAGCCAAAAATAAGCCCAGGAGGAGCCAGATCGCAGTATCTAAATAGATAGCCAATAGATTGTGTAAATAGTCCATGATCACTGACATAAAAGCTCCAGAGCTGTCGTTAGATGACACCGATCAACTTGAGTATGTAGATTCCGCCGCTTAACGTAAATACTGATCCGATCGTCGTTGTCAGAATAATGTTAGCAGCTAATTGCGCATTTCCACCCATGGCTTTAGCCATAACAAAACTTGCAGCGGCGGTTGGACAGCCAAATAGCACAAACATATTGACCAAATCTTGTCCCTCGAAGCCTGCAAAGCTGGCACCTAAGGTAAGGATGACCGGCAAAATTAGGAGCTTAGAAGAGGTGGCCCAAATTGCCATCGATGAGGAGTGCTTTAAGCTTTTCAGATTAAGGGTTGCGCCAATGGTAAGCAGGGCGAGTGGCAGTGTTAAGTTAGCAAAGTAGCGTCCAGTTTTTTCTATTACTTCGGGTAGGGTAAAACCAAAATAGGAGAAGGGAAGCGCTAAGGCCACGGCAATAATCAACGGATTTTTGACCACATCGAGCGCAACCTGCTTGGCCGACAAACCGCCTTCGCGTTGCATCGACAGCGCCAGTACGATAATAGCAAGCACGTTATAGAGCGGGATAACCAACGCCAATAGTAACGAGGCTTGCGCGAGGCCTGTCTGGCCAAAAAGGTTAAAACTGACGGCTAACCCTATAATACCGTAGTTACTTCGAAAAGCACCTTGGACAAACACACCTAAATCCTCTGGCGAGTGAATCCAACGCTTCGCTAATATCCAAAGTAGCGCAGTGGTGATGAGTATGCCAAAGCCGACATAAAGGAGTTGATTGAGATTGAAGGTGGCATGGAAGTCCATGCGCGCAATACTCATAAACACCAACGTCGGTAAGGTGACGACAAAAACCAGTTTAGAGCCGGTCGCGACAAAAGCTTCATCGATTAATCGAGTTCGCTTGAGAAGTACGCCCATAAAAACGATAAAAAAGATGGGGGCGACGATATTCGCTGTGAACTTGAGGGTATTGAGGTAGAGATCCAAAACAGAGGCTCCAGAGAGGTATCCTAAAGTCGACATGATACTTCTGAAGCCTGCATTAGGCTATGCAACGGATCGTTCCTTTTTTAGCTATTTTGCGGTGTGCGGATTTTCCTTGCCGTTTTGCGGGGTTAAGCCTCGCCAGAGGGAGCGCATATGAGAGATGGGCATACTACCCGCATACTGCAAGTTCATGGGGCCTTCGTTAAACAACCTCGGATCCATCAAATCATAGGTTTCATCTATGATAGGTTTGAACTCCATCATGTCTAAAATATCTTTTTGAAGATCAACCCCCGGGGCTATTTCAATTAACTTGAGTCCTGCCTGAGTCAGCCTAAATACAGCCCGCTCGGTAATAAAGGTAACTTTTTGCCCTTTCTCTATAGCAAATGAGCCATTGAAAGTGATCTGTTCCACTTGGGATTTAAACTTTTTCCCAGAGCCATTCGCGCGAATGTTAAGCTGGTTATCTTTGATTTCTAGTTCCTGCAAGCCGGACGTAAAGGTGCCAAGGAAATAGAGATCTTGAGTGCTTTGAGTGATGTTAATAAAGCCCCCGCATCCGGCTAACTTTGTACCAAAGCGACTTACGTTTACATGACCTTCAGTGGAAACCTCTGCTAACCCGAGAAAGGCTTGATCTAAACCGCCGCCATCATAGAAATCAAATTGTGCCGGCTGGTCAATAATGGCATGTGCGTTGGCGACAGCGCCAAAACTGAGTCCACTGGCTGGCTGTCCTCCGATGCCACCAGGCTCCACTGTTAATGTAAACTCACCTAAGCGCCCCTCTTCTGCCGCAACGGATGAAATCATTTCAGGCATACCGATGCCGAGATTTACCACGCTATCTTTTCTTAGCTCCATCAGGGCTCTACGGACGATCACCTTCCGAGCAGAAAGTGGCTGATGGGTCGTTTTGACTGGCGCCTTTATTTCGCCGGTGTAGAGAGGGTTGTAGTGCTCAGAGAAGGTTTGCATGTGATCTTCTGCATCAGCAATAACGATATAGTCGACTAACACGCTGGGGATTCGAATCCGGTCCGCTGGAAGGTGGTGGGTTTCAGTGACTCGCTCGACTTGAACGAAAACTTGGCCACCACAGTTATGCACCGCTTGAGCTAGGGCGAGCGCTTCGAGTGGCAGAGCCTCCTTCTCCATCGATATATTGCCCTGTTGGTCAGCGGTTGTGCCTCTTAGAAATGCCGCATGAATCGGGAAGGCTTTGTAAAACAGGTAAGGTTGCTGATTGAGTTCGATCCGTTCAACAATCTCTTCTTGGGTTCGGTGATTGATTTTTCCGCCTTCCTGGAGGGGATCCACAAAGGTTTCTAAGCCAATTTGGCTAATCGTTCCGGGTCTACCTGCGGCGATATCTCGGTAGAGATGGCAGATGACACCTTGAGGCAAATTGTAGGCTTCAATCTGATTATCCAATGCCAGTTGACCTAGGCGCGGTGCGAGCCCCCAGTGACCCCCAATAACTCGTTTGAGTAAGTTAGGATGAGCTAGCCGATTTAAGCCCTTGTCTCGCGCATCGCCCTGACCCGCAGCATAGACAAGAGTTAGTTGATTAGGCGTGCCGGTGCTTAAAAAGCGTTTTTCCAATGCTTTCGCTAAACTTTCGGCAAAGCCAATACCAATAAAGCCGGCTGTTGCAAGGGTCGTATTGTCCTTTATGAGTTCCGCGGCTTGGTCTGCGGTGATTTGACGAGCGGGCATCAGTCTTTCCTGCTTTTTGTTATTTGCAGACTTCTTTGCAAGCGCCGCGCCAACTTCTCAGGCCCCGTTATTTAAGAGGCGGAAGGCGGAACGAAATAAAAAGTGTATTGCTTTTTATACGCTTAGTGTCTAAAAGTGTTTACTTTTATTCTTTAGTTAAACACTTTCTAATGCGTGCATAAAGCGTTGCTCTGGAGATACCTAACAGCTTAGCCGCTTGACTTTTATTCCCTTTCGCTATGTTAAGTGCTTGCTCTAACGTGGCACGCTCAGCGTCGGTTTTATGCTGCAAAAGTGATGTAGAGAGGTCGGTATCAACCGCAGGAATACTGGGTAAATCGTCATGAGCGCCGAGATCGGCAGGCTCAATTTCATCGCCCTCGGCCATGACGCAAGCGCGTTCTAGACGGTTATGTAGCTCCCGTACATTACCCGGCCAGCGATAAGTCTGTAGCCAATGCAATGCTGATATCGACAAGGAAAGTGCCGGTACCTGGGTTTGCTGTTGAAGATTTTTCAGAATATGGGCGCAGAGTAAAGGAATGTCTCCAAGCCGATCTCGCAATGGCGCTAAACGGATGGGTAGTACATTGAGTCGGTAATAAAGGTCAGCGCGAAACTCTCCGCTATCGACTAAGGATTTAAGATCTCTGGAGGTGGCCGCAATAATTCTAACATCCACTTTTTCTAATCGATTGGAACCTAAGGCTTCAACTTCGCGCTCTTGTAATACCCGCAGTAGCTTGGCCTGCATGGCGAGAGGCATCTCCGCAATCTCATCGAGAAAAAGTGTTCCGCCATTGGCTAACTGGACTTTACCTTTACGTCCCCCTTTTTCAATACCAGTATAGGCGCCTGCCGCGGCACCGAATAGTTCAGCTTCAACTAGAGATTCAGGTAGCGCTGCCATATTGATACCCACGAATGGCCCGCTTTTTCGATGCGAGGCTTGGTGTATCCCTTGGGCAACTAACTCTTTTCCCGTTCCTGTTTCGCCGAGCAAAAGCACCGTAGTGTCGAGTAATGCGGCCCTTTGCGCCTGGCGACGCAGTTGTTTGATGGTATCCGACTCGCCAATTAAATCGTTCAAGGCATAGCGTGAAGGGCGAATAAGATTCTGCTGTTCGAGTTGTCGTCTTAACCGAGCAAACTTGTCGAATAGAGGCTCTAAACTATCCAGCTCAGTGTAAAAGATAAAACCGATGGCACCCATCACCTCGCCTTGGTCATTACGCAGTGGCATACGTGTCACAACACACCAACGCTCTTTAATCTGCATCAGGTCGACAAAGGTGGGTTTACCGCTTTTAATCACGCGTGGAATTTGTGAGTTAGGAAGAATGGACTCAACAGGAAGGCCGCGCAGATCATCTTTTTCAGGAATATCTAATAGGTCACGGTAGGCTTGGCTCATCCATAAAATATTGCACTGTGCGTCTACTGCAATTGCACCTTCACAGAGGCTAGATAGCAATGAGAAGGGATGCTGCTCCAGCGTGCTGGTATGTAAAAGGTCATTCAACGAAAAGCTTTGATCAAAAGCATTCATGGTCGATCCTGTTTTTATTTTTAGACTTGCCCGGGTAAAGCAGTGTTGTAACTCGAAGCCTATACGATTATAAACGACTGATCTAGCAGTATAGCCGTCAGGGAGTGAGTCGAAGTGCCAAGCAGTGAAAAACATTCAACCAGTGCGCTGGCTAAGCGTTTGGGACTCAGTAGTAAACTATTATTTGAACAGATTGCAGACCGAGGCTGGATAGCGCGTTTAGAGGATAAATGGGAGCTCACCGCTTCTGGACGAGCGCAAGGCGGGGAGGTTAAACACAGCGATAAGTTTGGTAGCTATATTGTGTGGCCTAGCGATATTCCTGTAGATGGGCAGGATGAGGTTGACTTGCCAGTACCCGAGGCACTTTATACCGCTACCCAACTCGGTGAGCGAGTAGGTCTATCGGCTCGATGGGTCAATATGTTGTTGGCTGAGTTGGGCTGGCTTTCGCGACAGGATAAAGGCTGGTTGCTGACGGAGCAGGGGGTTGCTCAAGGCGCAGTGCAAAAATATAAGCAGCCGGATGCGCTCCCTTTTGCCTTATGGCCGGATTACTTGCTGACTAATCACACATTTCAACTCTCTGTTAAAGCGCTTAAAGGGGATCTGGGGTTGGCGTTAGGATTGGAAAACGAGCTGAGTAATACCAGTAAGTCTTTTCGAGCTAAGTATCCTGCTAATTTGCGCACAGCGGATGGGCATCAGGTACGATTTAAATCCGAAGTGATTTTAGATAACTGGCTGTATATGGCGGGTATTGCACATGCTTATGAGCGCCTGTTGCCGGTTAATGAGTCCGTATTCAGCGAGTTTTATCTGCCGCAGGCCAATTTATATATTGAACTAGTACTGGAGCAGCCCTGTGATATTTATAGTGCTTATAAAGCCGAGCAGCAAGCGCTGTACCGAAAACTGAAGCTAAATGTGGTTACGATCAACGATGCAGAGCTTTCGCAGTTAGATAAAGTGTTGCCCCGCTTATTGGAGCAGCAGGGCATAAAAACCGCTTAATCTTTTATCCACACTTGAGTGATCCACTCCCACAGCGTTTCCCACTCCTCATCAGCGATATCATCCTCTTCAGACCAAAAGCCGACGCTGCCCTCTTGGCTGATAAAGTAATAACCCCCATCGGCTTCACAAATAGGGATCAGATGACGAGGCAAGCCCAATGACCATGCGGTGGCTGTTACTTCGGGTAAGTGAGTGTGAGCTTGAGGATCCGTTGCGGTAACAAGCTCAAGCGAACCATAAACAACATCACTGGCGTGCAGTAAAAACTCTTTGAGATCAGCAGGGATGGAGATCAAAATCTCCTCTTCGAGCTCAACGAGTTCATCTTCATCAGGTAGACGGATAGAAGCGAATCTATCTTGATTTAACTCGCGAAGCTCATCAATAATTTCGTTCATAATAAAATCTAATCTCAATCCATCATACAGAGCGCGAATGTAACCAAAGTGTCAGGGAAAAGCTAGAAGACAGTCTGACCTTTATGAGGTGGCTCCTCCTCTTCCTCTTTTTTCGCGGTTTTATCTTCCTCTAAACTGAGTTTTAAGGCGCCATTTTGAGTGCTACTATCCTCTTCGCGTAGTTTTAATCTCAAGCGCAAGTTGTTGGCTGAGTCAGCGTTTTTGATCGCTTCCTCTTCACTGATTCGACCAGCGACCACTAAATTGAACAGCGCCGAATCGAAGGTTTGCATACCTAAAGCTTCTGATTTTTGCATGATCTCTTTAATGCCATCGATATCGCCTTTCATAATCAGCTCTTTGATGGTCGATGTGCCTAAGAGTACTTCAATAGCGGCCGCCCGTTTACCATCCACCGTGTGCACTAATCGTTGCGAAACAATGGCTCGCACGTTTAGCGACAGATCAGTGAGTAGCTGGTGGCGTTTTTCTTCGGGGAAGAAGTTAATAATCCGATCCAGTGCTTGGTTCGCATTGTTCGCATGCAGCGTTGATATCGCTAAATGGCCGGTTTCTGCAAAGGCGAGGCAGTGCTCCATCGTTTCTTTATCGCGAATCTCTCCAATGAGAATGACATCGGGAGCTTGGCGTAACGTGTTGATGAGCGCGTTATGGAAACTGCGAGTATCAACGCCCACTTCGCGTTGGTTGACGATCGATTTCTTATGGTGATGGACAAACTCAATCGGGTCTTCAATGGTAATAATATGCCCACCGCTATTGCTGTTACGATGGTCGATAAGAGCGGCTAACGATGTCGATTTACCTGAGCCCGTACCGCCGACGAAGAGCACTAAGCCGCGTTTCGCCATGATCACATCTTTGAGTACATCCGGTAGACCGAGATCCTCAATTTTGGGGATCTCCATCTTGATATTTCGCGCAACGATGGCGACATCATTACGTTGCTTAAAGATGTTTAAACGAAAACGTCCCACTTTAGAGATAGAGATCGCAAGATTCATCTCTAGCTCCTGTTGGAAGGTGTTGCGCTGTTCATCATCCATGACTGACAACGCAATTTTCTCAATTTCACCATGTTGGTAAGGTGTTTTACTCAGGGGTTTTAGAATCCCCTGAAACTTGCCACAGGGAGGCGCACCTGTCGATAGATAGAGGTCGGAACCATCTTTCGCTGCGAGCAGGCGCAGGCAATCATAGAAATCCATATCAATTAGCCGTCAGCATTGATCCGAGTAATTAGGGTTTGTAATGTTTCTTGTGCTTTGTTGTTTGCGACTTGGCAGGTACCTGCTGCATGATGACCGCCGCCATTAAACTCCAGCATCAACTCACCGACATTGGTTTTTGATGAACGGTCAAAAATCGACTTACCGGTAGCGAATACCGTGTTTTGTTTTTGCAGACCCCAAAGCACATGGATGGAGATGTTGCACTCAGGATATAAGGCGTAGATAACAAAGCGGTTGCCAGCGAAAATAGTTTCCTCTTCACGCAGGTCGAGCACTACCAAATTACCGTGAGCCGTAGCGCAACGTTTGATCTGCTCTTTGAACTTGGCTTCATGTTCGAAGTAGAGGTCAACGCGCTCTTTCACATCCGGCAATTGGAAAATCTGCTGAATAGTGTGGTTTCGACAGTAATCGATCAGGTCCATCATCAGGTTGTAGTTAGAGATACGGAACTCTCTAAAACGACCTAATCCGGTACGTGCATCCATTAAGAAGTTTAACAGCTCCCAATCTTTTGGATTAAGCACTTCCTCTTTGTTGTACTGAGCGGAGTCGCCTTTATCGACCGCTTCCATCATCTCATCCCAATCCTGTGGGAAAGATTCATGGCCACCAAAATGCTTCCATACCACGCGTGCTGCCGACGGCGCATTTGGGTCGATAATGTGGTTGGTTAAGCCCGCTTGGTTACGAATGGTTTCAGATAGGTGGTGGTCAAACACCATATGCGCTGCAGCGACATAAGGGAGGTTGGTGGTAATGTCGTTCTCAGTAATATCGACAGTGCCATCCTGCATATCCTTTGGATGTACAAACTTAATGTCATTAATCAGGTTTAGATGTTTAAGTAGAACCGCACATACCAGACCATCGAAATCGCTGCGTGTTACTAAACGAAACTTACGTTGTTGCATACCTGTACTTCCTAGTCTTTGATCTTCTGAGGATGAGTTGAAGAAAGTATAGACAAGGATTTTGCATGCGGAGGTGAAAATGAAAAAAAAGCCACCGCGAGGTGGCTTTTAAAACAGACGATTCAATTAGGCTTAGCC
>DAIRSP010000044.1:0-17136 GCA_036804365.1 Neptunomonas sp.
CCCCAGCTCCCGCTGCATTTCCCTCAGCAGCGCGAGCACCTCGGCCTGAACCTCGGCATCGAGCATGCTGACGCTTTCATCGCAGATCAGCACCTTCGGCCGCAGGGCCAGGGCCCTGGCGATGGCGACCCGCTGTTGTTCACCCCCAGAGAGCTGTGCTGGCAAATGGTTTGCTCTGGTCTCTAGTCCAACCTGTTTAAGCAAGAGCAAGGCTTTGTCGGCAGCCGCTTTATCGCCCTGAATATCCAAGGGAAGGCGGATGTTTTCGACGGCTGATAGTTCAGGAAGCAAGTGGAAAGATTGGAAAATGAAGCTGATATGCTGAGCACGCCATGCGGAGCGATCTTGATCCGAAAGCTCATTGATATCGGTGTTAAGCAGCGTGATTTTACCCTGACTCGGTGTGTCTAGCCCTGCCAGTAGACTAAGGAGAGTTGATTTGCCCGCGCCAGACTGGCCTATAATAGCAATGCTTTCACCTTTGCGAATGGAAAATGAGATATCTTGAAATAAACGTAACTCACCTGCTTGAGTTGTGAATGATTTTGAGAGAAGGTGAGCGTCAATTGCTAATGAGGTTTCTATCTGCATGTCATTCATCCGTTATTTCCTATTACTTTCCATCTTACTGAGCCAGATGGCAGCAGCAGGTACACTATTAGTCTTAGGGGACAGTTTGTCCGCAGGCTATGGTATGCAGCCTAGCCAAGGCTGGGTTTCACTGTTAAAGCATCGGCTTAAACAGGAATATCCTGATATTAAAGTGGTCAATGCCAGTATCAGTGGTGAAACGACTGAAGGAGGAGTCAGTCGATTACCTGATCTGATAGAGGAGCATCATCCTGATTGGGTGATTATCGAACTTGGCGCCAATGATGGCCTTCGAGGAACACCTATCCCGCTGATCGAGGAAAACCTTAATGGTCTGATTAGCATGACCCAAGAAGTTGGCGCTAAACCCCTGTTAATCGGTATGCGCTTGCCGCCTAACTATGGGCCGCGTTATACCGAACAGTTCTTTTCTATCTTTACTACGTTATCAGAGCAGAGAGAGATCACTTTAGTTCCATTTTTAATGGAGGGGGTTGCTTTAGATATGTCCCTTATACAAAGTGATGGTTTACATCCGAATGCTAAGGCGCAACCTATTTTATTAGAAACGGTGTGGGGCGGGTTAACCTCACTGCTAGAAGACTAACCACAAGGGAATTGAGATGGAGTGGTACCTGCACTGCATTAGGCATTACACGGACTTTTCAGGGCGTGCGACGCGAACGGAATATTGGTATTTCTTCTTAATCGACCTGTTGTTGATCTTAGCTGCAAAACTTATTGATCAGGTGTTTGGCATTTACACCCATTCAGGCATCGGTTTGGTGACAGGGCTTTACGGATTATTTATCTTTCTACCTAATTTAGCTGTGACCATTCGCCGCTTGCATGATACGAACAGCTCTGGCTGGTGGGTCTTGATTGTATTTATACCGATGATCGGTTGGATCGTCTTAAAAGTCTTTATGCTCCTACCTACTCAGGAAGAGTCAGAGGACACGGGGATATTCTAATGTCGCTATTTCAGGTTCGGTTGTTAGCGCTCGGTTCGCTTGTGGCACTCATCACAGGTTGTAGCACGATGAATCAGGCTGAGTGTATTAATGCAGATTGGCGTTTGATTGGGGAGGCAGATGCCTCTAAAGGGCTGCACTCTTCTATTCTGGATGAGTATCGCGAGGATTGCTCGGAATATGCGATTGTGCCAGATCGAGATCAGTACTTCGTAGGGTTCGAACGGGGTTTAGAGCGCTTTTGTAACCGCAGTCGTGGTTTCTATTTTGGTAAAGAGGGCGGCATTTATCGCGGTACCTGTCCCGCAGAGAAAGAAGCGCTCTTTTTACAGGGATATGATCCAGGACACGAACTCTTTCTGCTAGAGGATCGTCTGAATGAGATACGCGTAGGGCTACGTGACGGCGAGCGTAAAATTTATCAGTTGCGAGAAACGATCGAGAGAAAAGAGAGACAGATGGCAACCGAGAAGGATGAGGGTAGGCGCAAACGTCTGCTGTCTGAAATCAAGGAACACCACAGAGAGATTTTTTGGATCAAACAAGACATGACCGATGCGCAGTTCGACTTACATTTTCAAGAGATTGAATATGGAAGAAAGCTACGACTCTACAGTCAGTGATCCTTGAGTGCAGCAACGTGAGGTTGATGAATGAAACTGGCGAGTTACCGATATAAAAATGAAGAGGGGTTTGGCCTTATCAAAGGTTCGCTCGTCTATCCCTTGTCGAGTGTAAAAGCGGGGGTTAGTGATCTAAAAGCCTTTCTACAAGACTCTTTTGATCCAGAACCCTATTTGAGTCAAATAGAGCCAGTGGCGTTAGATAACCTAGAACTGCTGCCGGTTATCCCCAATCCAGAAAAAATAATCTGTGTTGGGTTGAACTACGAAAGCCATCGAGTTGAGACCGGTATGCCAGAGATGGATCATCCTGTGCTCTTTACGCGGTTTGCAGCAACGCAAGTAGGGCACGGGGCATCTATTGTTCGTCCGACAGTGTCTGAGAAGTTGGACTTTGAAGGTGAGCTGGCTGTGATCATCGGCAAAGCGGGGCGTCATATCACGCGTGATGCAGCGATGGATTATGTAGCGGGCTATAGCGGCTATAATGACGCCAGTGTCCGGGATTGGCAGATGCATTCGAGGCAGTTCACAGCGGGGAAAAACTTTGATCAAACAGGGGCGTTTGGCCCTTGGATGGTGACGGTGGATGAAGTTGGCGATATCACCCAAGAAACAGTCACTACACGATTAAATGGCGAGCAGGTTCAGCATTCAGCATTTTCTGATTTGATTTTTGATATTCCAGCCTTGATTGAATATATATCAACCTTTACTACGTTGGTGCCGGGCGATGTTATTGTGACAGGTACACCGGGTGGCGTAGGTGTCGTGCGTAAACCGCGACTGTATATGAAACCTGGAGATGTCGTTGAAGTAGAAATTAGTTGTGTTGGTGTGTTAAAAAATCCGATCGCACAAGAGTCTATTTAACTTTGCGCTAGCTGAATCGAGCAAAACAAAAAAGGCACCTAAAGGCGCCTTTTTGCTATGCAGACTTGCGATTAAGCGAAGTTAGCGTTTACGAAGTTCCAGTTTACCAGCGCCCAGAAACCTTTCAGGTAGTCAGGACGTACGTTACGGTAATCGATGTAGTAAGCGTGTTCCCACAGGTCAACAGTCAACAGCGCAGTTTGGCCGCTAGTCATAGGAGTGCCCGCGTTGCTTGTATTAACGATATCTAAAGAACCATCGCTGTTTTTAACTAACCAAGTCCAGCTAGAACCGAAGTTGTTAACCGCTTTGTCGTTAAATGCTTCTTGGAATGCCGCGAAAGAGCCCCATTTAGCATTGATTGCGTCAGCGATAGCGCCAGTAGGCTCGCCGCCAGCGTTTGGTGCTAAGCAGTTCCAGTAGAAAGTGTGGTTCCAAACTTGAGCTGCGTTATTGAAAACGCCGCCCGCTGGAGCAGACACGATGATCTCTTCTAGTGTTTTCCCTTCGAATTCAGAACCAGGAACTAGACCGTTCAGCTTAACAACGTATGTGTTGTGGTGCTTACCGTGGTGGAAATCCAATGTTTCAGCAGAGATGTGTGGTTCTAGGGCATCTTTTGCATAAGGTAGTGCAGGTAGTTCAAAGCTCATAAGTGTTCACCTTCTTGTCGACACGTTTTACAGCATATCAATGTAATTATACATAGGCTTAGGAAGCCTACGACTTAATAGTGGTTAGATAATAGCACCGTTAAATATGCTTTTCATGACACATTTTGTGTGTGAATTAGGTTAGCTGAGACTAAAGTTTGCTGTTAATGTGGGTCGGGGTGCCTAGAATGTGGCTTCTGTCTTTACTAACCGACATTTATTTAACAATAAGAAATAAAACCATGGCAAAAATATTGCTCCTGATCTCTGCTGTAATGCTCGCTGTTTTCACTGTTAAAACACAATACCTCTCTTCAAAAACTTATAAGCCTTTTATAGAGGGCTGTATGGCCTCAGGTAATGCAACCGAGGCGCAATGTGAATGTTTGTCAGATTTTATTCATCAGCGCTATAGCGACCGTGAAGTCGAAGGCATTATGGGAAGTCGCGTCGGAGATGAACTTTCCCGTCAACAGGTTGAAAAAGATATCCGTGAAGGCTCGCAGTTCTGCGCCAAGCCAGAGTAATGCACTCTTAATCGGTTTTTTCTAAAAAGTGCCGCGCAATATAAAGTGCGGCAATAGCACGTCCTTCACTAAACTCCTCCTGCATGACCAGTGAATCTATATCGCTCAGTGGCCAATGTATGACTTCGAGGGGTTCAGGCTCATCGCCTTCGAGCGAACAGGGATAGAGATCTTGAGCTAATACAGCGGTTAGCTTGTGCCCCATATAGTTGGGAGCCGCAGTCATATCTTTCAGCGGTGTGAGTTGATGCGCACCAAAGCCCGCTTCCTCTTTTAGTTCGCGATTGGCTGCTATCATGGCGTTTTCACCCGGATCAATTAGCCCTTTGGGAAGCGTGAGGGTGTAATCTTCAATACCGCCAGCGTATTCACGGATCAGGACAACACGCTGCTGATCATCAATAGCAACGATCATGACCGCACCGTGACCACGAGAAGCTAAACGCTCATACGTGCGCTCAACCCCATTGCTAAAACGTAGCTCTAGCTCTTCTACCTGAAATAATCGACTTTTAGCCGTTTTTGTTACCTTCAAAATTTCGGGTTTAACGGTCATACTGATAGCTCATATTGACTGGAGTAAAGGGAGTTCCTTTGATTGTACCTGCTGCGCTTGATTGGTCTAGTATTGATACGGTTTTCCTTGATATGGATGGAACCTTATTAGACTTGCATTTTGACTCTTTCTTTTGGTTAGAGCATCTGCCTTTACGTTACGCTGATATTCATAATATGCAGCCTGAAGAGGCAAAGACTTGGTTGCATGAGCGTATTCGACAAGAGCAGGGGACATTGAACTGGTACTGTTTAGACTACTGGTCGCAGGAATTAAATGTCGATATTCCTTCTCTAAAGCATGAAGTCGCAGAACGTATTGCTTTCCGACCCAATGTGGTTGAGTTTTTAGAGGCTCTGCGCCGAAAGGGGCTGCGCAGTGTCATCGTAACAAATGCACATAGAGACAGCTTAAATATTAAGCTAGATAAGACCGATTTAGCGGCCAGAGTAGATGCGATTATCTGTTCACATGACTTTAATTTACCCAAAGAAGACCCTTCGTTTTGGGCGAATTTACAAGCAGTCGAGCCTTTCAATCCGCAACGCACCTTATTAATTGATGACAGTCTATCGGTGCTTAAGTCTGCCCAGGCTTACGGTATTCGTTACCTTCTTTCTATCGTTCAGCCCGACAGTCAGTCACCAAAGCGTCAAATTGATGAGTTCGCCGCATTAGAGGACTTTGACGAGATCACTCCGAGGGGAGGCTAATATGAGCAATCAACTGGAAAAGCCAAAAGTTCGCTTAGATAAATGGTTGTGGGCTGCGCGCTTTTATAAGACTCGGGCGATTGCCAAACAGATGATTGAGGGCGGGAAAGTTCATTATGAAGGGCAGCGGTCAAAGTCGAGCAAGGTGGTGGAGTTAGGCGCTCGATTGCAAATTCGACAAGGCTGGGATGAGCGAGAGGTCGTCGTGACCGGTCTATCTGAGCAGCGGCGAGGTGCCGAGGAAGCACAGGCTTTATACACAGAAACAGCTGAAAGTATTGAGAAAAGAGAAAAAGCTGCATTGATGCGCAAGGCGATGAAAGGGGCGGAGCTAAGCCCAAAAAACAAACCGGATAAAAAAAGTCGGCGGCAGTTATTGGGTATTAAGGCAATGCAGCGAGAGTGATCCCTCAAGAGTGTGATAAAATGCCACCATTAACTTATTTGTACGATTCTAATAGTGAGACACGGGTGTTATGAGTAACTCAGATCAAATCCAGCGCATTCTTTTCGATAACTTAGATATCCGAGGCGTGTTGGTCGGTTTGGAAGAGACGTATCAGGATGTACTAGCTTTGCACGAGTATCCCGCAGCCATCCGTAATGCTCTGGGTGAAATGCTAGCGGCAGTTTCTCTGCTAAGTACAACCTTGAAGTTTGAAGGCCGATTGCTATTGCAAGCGCAGGGCAGCGGTAACGTACGCGCCTTAATGGCCGAAATTAATCATCGTCGTGAATGCCGTGCGATTGCCCGCTATGAAGGTGATATCTTAGAGGGCGCAGGTATCATCGATTTAATCGGAGAAGGCCATCTCGTTATTACCATAGAGCCTGAAGTAGGCAGTCGCTATCAGGGAATCGTTCCGCTAGAAAAGCCGACTTTGTCTGAATGCTTAACTGAATATTTTATGCAGTCAGAGCAACTACCCACGCAAATACATCTTGCTGCGGATGAAAAGAGCGCAGCAGGCTTTTTATTGCAGGTGATGCCCGCAGCAGGAACCGGCAGCGAAGATTGGGAACATATAGCTGTTTTGGGATCCACTTTGAAGCCTGAAGAATTGCTTTCTTTGGATAATGAAACATTACTCTTTCGTCTATTCCACCAAGAAGAATGTCGTCTATATCCAGCCGATGATCTCACCTTTAAATGCGATTGCTCGCGTGAGCGCAGTGCTAACGCATTACAGTTTATGACCCAAGAAGAGCTTCTTGAAATGCTTGAGGAACAAGGAGTTATTGATGTTGCTTGTCAGTTTTGTAATGCGCATTACAGGTTTGACGAGACGGATATTGGGGCGATGTTTAGTGCCACAGCGCATGCCCCGAAATCGGATCAGATTCATTGATCGTGCAGCGATTTGTGCCGAACAAGGTCAACAAGCATTTGGCCATGGCATAAATCGCAACTTTTTGTGATAATATGCAGCCCCCGAACAAGAACGTACTGATATCGCTTCTTAGCAATTCAGATAATAAATGGGGTCTATTGCTTTTTTAGGTAACGTATAACGTTTTTTGGCGCCGAGCCAAGGGAATTCAGTAATGACCAAAGAAACTGAGAATACCGTACATTTTAATCTGAGCCGTGCTGAGCTCGTTGAACAGGCAGTAAGCCGTGGCGAAGGTACGTTGGCAGATACCGGCGCTCTGGTCGTCACTACAGGTAAGCGGACAGGACGTTCTCCGATGGATCGTTTTATCGTAGAAGAGCCAAGTACTGCTGACTCGATTGACTGGGGTGGAGTAAACCGTCCTTTTAACTCTGATAAATTCGATGCGCTATGGGATCGAGTTGAAGAGTACTTATCTGGTAAAGAGCACTTTGTATCCAACGTTCACGTAGGTTCTGACCCAAGCCACTATTTACCAGTGCGTATGGCGACTGAGACTGCTTGGCAAAATCTGTTCGGTATTAACCTATTTATCCGTCCTGAAGAGTACAACCCGAAATCCAAAGGCGAATGGCAAATCATTAACGCTGCTGGTTTTGAGTGTGTTCCTGAGCGCGATGGCACAAACAGCGAAGGCTGCGTTATTCTGAACTTCGCTAAGCGTAAAGTTTTGTTGGCTGGTATGCGTTACGCTGGCGAAATGAAGAAAGCAATGTTCTCTGTGCAAAACTTCCTATTGCCAGAGAAAGACGTTCTGCCAATGCACTGCTCTGCAAACATTGATGAAAACGGTGATACAACACTGTTCTTCGGTTTGTCTGGAACAGGTAAAACAACATTATCTGCTGATCCATCATGCTACCTGATTGGTGATGATGAGCACGGTTGGGGCAAAGGCGTAGTCTTCAATTTAGAAGGCGGTTGCTACGCAAAAACAATTAACCTGAGCAAGAAGAACGAACCTATTATTTGGGACGCAATTCGGTTTGGTTCTATCGTAGAGAACGTAACACTGGATCAAAACCGTGTTGCTGATTACGACGATACAACGTTAACTGAAAACGGCCGTTGTGCTTACCCACTTGAGCATGTTGAAAAGCGTTCAGAGAACAACATGGGTGATGAGCCTAAAGCGATTGTTTTCTTAACGTGTGACCTTACAGGTGTATTGCCACCGGTTTCAATCCTGTCTAAAGAAGCGGCAGCTTACCACTTCCTGTCTGGTTACACGGCGCTGGTGGGTTCAACTGAAATGGGCTCTGGCGGCGGTATTAAATCGACGTTCTCTACCTGCTTCGGTGCTCCTTTCTTCCCGCGCCCAGCGCGTGTTTACGCTGAATTGTTGATCAAGCGTATTGAAGAGTTCAGTTCGCAAGTTTACTTAGTAAACACGGGCTGGACCGGCGGCTCATACGGCACTGGTTCTCGCTTTAGCATCCCTACAACGCGTGCAGTGATTGCAGCGATTCAGACGGGTGCATTAAAAGGTGTTGAGACTGAACAGTTGTCAGGTATTAATCTGACAGTACCAACAAGCGTTCCTGGTGTTGATCCGCGGTTGCTAAACCCAAGCAAAACTTGGGCTGATAAAGCAGCATACGATGCAGCGGCAAGCAATCTGATTGGTCAGTTCGTGAAGAACTTCACTAAGTTTGAAGGTGTATCTGAAGAGATTATTGCGGCAGGCCCGCAAGCTTAATCCGCTTTCTGCTTAAAAAAACGCCTCTGTTGATCAGAGGCGTTTTTGTTTGTGCTGACAGCAGGCGCTATTTATTACTGGATAGTGAGCTTGATATCGGCATTCTTCAGATAGTCGATTTCTAGTTCAAGGTCTGCTTGTGTTAGCGGGTTGCGCGATAGCCAGCCTTCGGGAAAGGTGATATCGAGTTGGTTGTCATCCGCTTTTATCGTAAAGGCAGGCAGGCGTTGATTGCTGCGGCTACGGTTCATGATCGCTGCAAGGCGTAGCAGGATGCAAAGGCGTTTATAGCTTTCTTTTTGCGAGTCAGGCAGTGCCTTGTATTCTTCTTTCGGAAACTTGCGGCGATGTCCTCTAGCTAAAAAGGAGAGCAGTAATTGGTCAGTATTCGTGAAGCCGGCTAAATCCGAATGTAACAGCAAATAGGCGCTATGCTTGTGGAACTGGCTATGCGCGATCGTTAAGCCAATCTCATGTGCTCTGGCTGCCCAACTGAGCATCTCATGATAAACGGGATCATTCAGGTTCCAACTGTCTTTAACCTGCGCAAGACTGAATATCGCGGCCTGTTCAACACGGTTGGCTTGGTTTTGGTCCACATGGTAACGTTGGCTCAGTGCAGAGATTGAGCGCTCACGCACATCCTCATGATAAAGGCGACCTGCCATGTCATAGAGTAAACCTTCGCGTAATGCACCTTCAGAGAAATCCATCTCTTCGATACCGAGCGAATCAAAAATTGCGCACAAAATAGCAAGACCCGCAGGTAATATGCCGACGCGTTCAGGCTTAAGCTCAGGAATATCGAGGTCTTCAATTTTATCAAACGATAAGATTTTATCTTTTAGCTGAATCAGAGCCTCTTTGGTGAGTCTCTCTTCGCAGAAACCACTCGCCATACAGGCGTTTTTAATTGCCTTGACAGTGCCCGATGAACCTACGCAGCTCGTCCAGCCCAGTTCGATGTAGCGTTCTTTAATTGCAAGGAGTTCTCGTAGCGCAGCATACTCAGCCCTACGAAAGTTTTGCTGGTTGAGCTTGCCGTCTGGGAAATAATCTTTGGTATAGCTCACGCAACCCATATGCAGGCTTTCTAGCTCTATGGCTTCGAAACGGTCACCGATAATGCACTCAGTACTTCCGCCACCAATATCTATCACTAAGCGAGCACCTGGGGTGTCTGCGAGTGTGTGGGATACGCCTAAGTAGATGAGGCGAGCCTCTTCGCGGCCGGCTATCACTTCAATAGGGACGTTAAGAACTTTTTCGGCTAGGTCAGTGAACTGGCGTCTGTTGGCGGCTTCACGCAGAGCATTCGTTCCAACCACTTTAACCGCGCTGCGCGGTAAGTCCCTTAGGCATTGCGCGAATCGAGATAGCGTGTCGATGCCTCGTTCGATGGCCTCAACAGAGAGTTCCTTATTTGCATCAATGCCTGCAGCCAGCTGCACTTTTTCAGACATGATATCGACAGTGGTTAATTCACCTTGGGATAGCTTTGCGATCACCATGTGAAAACTGTTAGAGCCCAGATCTATCGCGGCTAGTAGCGAGTCTTCAGGTGCCTTTTCTATCGTATGTTGTTTGTATCGCATGCAATTAGTCTTCTTACAAATGACATCTAGAAGGTAGAGTACCAGAAGCCGATGCCAGATACAGTGAATTACAACATTGGTTGAAGAGAGTTCACATTTTTTTTCTTCAGGTGGTATGATCAACCTTTGTTTTGTAAGCACACAATGTTTCTGGTGCGTTTGGAGAGAGGTTCAATGAGCGAAAATATCGTTAATGTTACTGATGCATCTTTTGAAGAAGATGTACTTAAAGCCGAAGGTGCTGTGTTAGTTGATTACTGGGCTGAATGGTGTGGTCCATGTAAGATGATTGCACCTGTGCTTGAAGAGATTGCTAAAGAATACGAAGGCCGTTTAAAAGTGTGCAAGCTAAACATCGATGAAAATAGCGACACACCACCAAAGTTTGGTATTCGTGGTATCCCTACTTTAATGTTGTTTAAAGGCGGAAACGTTGAAGCAACAAAAGTAGGCGCGCTATCTAAGTCACAGTTAGCAGCTTTTATTGATTCAAATCTGTAATAGCTGATCTAATGGGGAAGAAGTTGCAGTTTTATGCATTTTCTTCCCCGTTTTACTAGACACCCGAAGAACAACCTTCTATATTAGGTTCTTCTGACGCTGCTGATCAAAATTTGTACTTGTCAGTACGTTTCGTTTTTCCAATTTTTACGTTCCTCTTATTTCTTCAATTTCTGCCTACCTGGCTCTCATTTCAAAGCATATGAATCTTACCCAACTGAAAACAAAAAGCGTTCCTGAGCTACTCGATATTGCGAAGGAAATGGGTCTCGACAATCTGGCCCGCTCCCGTAAACAAGATGTTATTTTCGCAATTCTGAAGAATCACTCTAAGAGCGGTGAAGATATTTATGGCGATGGCGTGCTGGAGATTCTCCAGGATGGTTTTGGCTTCCTGCGTTCTGCTGATTCATCGTACCTTGCAGGGCCGGATGATATTTATGTATCACCGAGTCAGATTCGCCGTTTTAACCTGCGTACCGGTGATACGATTGCTGGTAAAATTCGCCCGCCTAAAGATAGCGAGCGTTATTTTGCCCTGCTAAAAGTTAATGAAATTAACTACGATCGTCCTGAAAACGCCAAAAATAAAATCCTCTTTGAAAACCTAACCCCTCTATTCGCGCAAAAGCGTATGCGTATGGAGATTGGTAACGGTAGTACAGAAGATATTACAGCACGTGTGCTAGACCTAGTGAGCCCAATGGGTAAAGGTCAGCGTGCGTTGATTGTGTCTCCGCCAAAAGCGGGTAAGACATTAATGTTGCAGAATATTGCTAACAGCATTACGCGTAACAACCCAGAATGCCACCTGATCGTTCTCTTGATAGATGAGCGCCCAGAGGAAGTGACCGACATGCAACGTACAGTACGCGGCGAAGTGGTTGCTTCTACATTCGATGAGCCGCCAGCACGTCACGTACAGGTTGCTGAGATGGTTATCGAAAAAGCTAAGCGCTTAACAGAGCATAAAAAAGACGTTGTGATCCTGCTGGACTCGATTACGCGTTTGGCGCGTGCTTACAACACGGTAATCCCTTCATCCGGTAAAGTACTAACGGGTGGTGTGGATGCACATGCACTTGAGCGTCCTAAACGTTTCTTTGGTGCAGCACGTAATATCGAAGAGGGCGGAAGCTTAACGATTATTGCTACTGCCTTGGTTGATACTGGTTCGAAAATGGATGAAGTTATTTTCGAAGAGTTTAAAGGTACGGGTAACTCTGAAGTTCACTTGGATCGTAAGATTGCTGAAAAGCGTGTTTTCCCTGCGATTAACATCCGTCGTTCAGGCACGCGTCGTGAAGACCTGCTGACGACAGAAGAAGAGCTACAGCGTATGTGGATTCTACGTAAATTGTTAGATCCAATGGAAGATGCTGCTGCGACTGAATTTGTTATTGATAAGCTAAAAGACTTCAAAACAAATGATGAGTTCTTCATGTCTATGAAGCGCAAGTAATCGAATAGAAAATTAGAAAGGGTAAGCGGCTGCTTACCCTTTTTTATGGCTAAGAGATAAACAGATGTCGAACCTCAAATACAAAGATCTGCGTGACTTTATCGCAACGCTTGAAGCGCGAGGAGAGTTAAAACGGATAAAACAGGAGATCGATCCTAATCTTGAAATGACTGAGATTTGTGATCGCACCTTACGTGCCGGTGGGCCTGCTTTGTTATTTGAAAACCCTAAAGGTTATCAATACCCCGTCCTTGCTAATCTCTTCGGTACACCGGAGCGTGTCGCTTTGGGTATGGGTGAAGAGAGCGTAGAAGCTTTGAGAGAGGTGGGTAAGGTTTTAGCTATGCTAAAAGAGCCTGAGCCACCAAAAGGGATGCGCGACGCGTGGGAAAAACTGCCGATCTTTAAGCAAGTGATGAATATGGGCCCTAAAATCGTCAAAAATGCCGATTGCCAAGCCCACGTCATTGAAGGGGATGCGGTTGATCTCTATAAGCTACCGATCCAAACCTGCTGGCCGGGAGATGCAGGACCTTTGGTCACTTGGCCATTAGTAATCACTAAAGGGCCTAATAAGGCTCGTCAAAACTTAGGCATCTATCGCCAACAATTAATCGGTAAAAATAAGCTGATTATGCGCTGGTTAGCTCATCGTGGCGGAGCACTCGATTTCCGTGAGTGGAAAACGCAGCATCCCGGTGAGCCGTTTCCTGTCGCAGTGGCACTGGGTGCGGATCCTGCCACTATTCTAGGTGCGGTAACACCGGTGCCAGATACCTTATCTGAATATGCATTTGCAGGATTACTACGTGGTGGTAAAACCGAGGTCACGAAGTGTATAGGCAGTGATCTTCAGGTACCAGCCAGTGCGGAGTTTATCTTAGAGGGATATATTCATCCCGATGAGATGGCTGATGAAGGCCCGTTTGGTGACCATACAGGTTATTACAACGAAGTGGATAGCTTCCCTGTCTTTACCGTGGAGCGTATCACACATCGTAGTCGCCCTATCTATCACAGCACCTATACCGGCCGTCCGCCAGATGAGCCCGCCATTCTTGGTGTGGCGCTCAATGAGGTCTTTGTACCGATTTTGCAGAAGCAGTTTCCTGAGATTGTGGACTTCTACCTTCCGCCAGAGGGCTGCTCCTACCGTATGGCTGTGGTGACGATGAAGAAACAGTATCCGGGGCACGCGAAGCGGGTCATGATGGGTGTCTGGTCATTCTTGCGTCAGTTTATGTACACCAAGTTTGTGATTGTTTGCGATGATGATGTGAACGCTCGCGATTGGAATGATGTGATCTGGGCGATTACCACGCGCATGGATCCCTCTCGTGATACTTTGCTGATCGATAACACACCCATCGACTATCTGGATTTCGCCTCTCCAGTATCTGGTTTAGGCTCGAAAATGGGGATGGATGCCACTAATAAGTGGCCCGGTGAAACCACCCGTGAATGGGGTGAACCGATTGAGATGAGTGCAGACATCAAAGAGCGAGTTGATCAGATTTGGGATCAATTAGGAATTATGGATGATGGAAAGGTTTGATGTTCACATCAAAAGCTTGGCAAAGCGCCTAGTCTGTCAGCCGCAAGAGACCTTGCTCGAAATGCTCGAGCGTTATGGCTATCGTATGCCTCGCAGCTGCCGTAATGGCGTCTGCGAAATATGTGAGTATCAGCTGTTGTCAGGTGTTGTGACACAGCGCTATCCGGAAAAGAGTCTCTCTTGTACAAAAAATGAGACGCCGGTGATTGGGTTGGCTTGTACGTCGACCCCTTTAAGTGAAATATGGGTGAATATAAAAGGGCTGAAGAGTCCCGGAGAACAGTCAGTGAAACGTTTTTCTTGTGACATAGTGCAAGTTGAGAAGCTTAGCTACGATGTTTTTAAAGTATCTTTATGCCTGCCCGCAACGGCCTCGAATGCCGTTGAGTTCTATGCAGGGCAATATCTTGAACTCTTCCTTCCTGATGGCCGACAAGCCGCCTTTTCTATAGGGAGTGCACCAGAGGAAGGTCGAAATATTGAGTTGCATGTTCGATACAACGCGCAAAGTGATTTGTCGATTGCGATCATGAACCATCTACAAACAGAGGCAAGAATTGAAGTTGAGTTACCAAAAGGTAACTGCTTTATTCAAGCGAGTCATATCGCTACATCAGCACCTATTATCTTGGTTGCAGCCAGTACCGGCTTTGCTCAAATTAAAAGCATGGTTGAGCATCTCATCGCCAAAAACATAGCGAATCCGATTCATATCTATTGGGGCGCAAGAGTTGCTGCAGATATCTACTGGGACTCCTTACCTAAACAATGGGTAAACGAGCATTCCAACATTAGCTATCATCCGGTTGTCAGTGAACCGACTGATCAATGTGCTTGGACAGGACGCGTTGACTTGCTGCCAGCAGCCATCTGTAGTGACTTCCCCTCTTTAAAGGATGTCGAACTCTATGCGAGCGGCTCGCCTGCTATGGTGTATGCGTTGCTAGATGCGTGTGAAGATAAAGGGATGCTTGAAACCCAGATGCATTCGGATGTTTTTGCGTATGCGCCAAGACCCGCAAAATAGTACAAGGCAAGCGATACCAATGGATCAGTATCGCTTGCCCTATAGCACTTAAGAGGCGCTAGTTTTATCTGGCAGCGGGAGCGAAGGTAGATCATCACCTAATAGGCTAATGCCTTCCTGCATAACGCTGAGAGAACGCTCGTTTTCACCTAAATGCTTCAGTAAACGACTCAATTCGCTGAGTGTTTCCGCAGACTTTTCAAGTGCTAAACTTTCCTCTAAATAGTCAACAGCTTTGCCCCAGTGCTCATTGCGCATCGATAGACGTGCCAGCGTGAGTTTAAGTGAGGCGCTGTCAGCGTGCTTGTTTAGCCAGCCTTTAGCGGTTTCAAGCTGCTTATGTGCATTGCTGCCTTCGATGCGGCCATAGAGGCGAACAAGGCCTTCATCCCATTGGCGTTTAATCTGATCTTTTAAGAAAGTCTCGGCCTTATCTGCTGATCCTGCCTGTACGAGCAGATCTGTATAGTGTCGAACCATTGCCTCATCTTTAGAAAGAGACGTAGGGATTGACTGCCACTCTTTGGTCAGTGCCTTGAGTCGAGTGGTATCGTCTGCTTCAACCGGTAGGTTATTTAGGGCGTTGCCTAAGAGCTTTTCATAGCAAGCAAACTCGATCTGTGTGAGCTCTTCCTCTTTGATCGCTTTGAGCTTGCGTAACTCCGGTATCAAGCCCGTTAAGCTTTGCCAGTCTTGAAGACGTAAGTAGACATCTTTTAACAAGCGAATAACATAGGTATGTTTAGGCGCTAAACGGCGTAATCGCAGTAATGTAGCTAGGCTAGGCTCCAACTGGCCGCGCTCTAGTTGCATTTGCACTTGGGTAATACCAATCGCCACTTCTGCTTGAGGGATTTCGGTACGTGCTTTTTGGAGCAGATCGTCAGCAACTTGATCTTCACCCTGTTCATGGGCGGCTCTTGCCGCTGCAATAAAGTTGATCAAAGGCTGATCGGCATTGCTCGCCGCTTGAGTGAGTAAGCGCTGAGCCTGCCACCACTTGCCTTCAGAGAAGGCGAGGAGGCCTTTGAGTGTTTTACCCTGTGCAACGCGTGCACGACGGCGAACACGCCACTCTTTCAGCTGCGTGGTTGGGAAGCGGGCTTTAAAGAAGAGGTTAACTGCCCAATGGCTTAGCAAGAAAGCCACAAAGAGCACCACTAAAAGTACCCATAAGCTCGTTTCAACAGTTGTTTCATTGTACGAGAGTAAGACGTAGCCCGGGTCTTGCACCATTTTTTCACCGACCCAAGCACCAATAGCAAGGACGGCTAATAAGAGAAGAAACAGTCTTTTCATTACGCTGCTCCTTCTTCCTTAAGTTTGGTTAATTCTTGAAGATAAGTTTTGAGGGCTTTTAATGAGCCGCTAATGTCTGGCATGTTAGGGGCAATATGCAGCGCTTTTAACTCAGTAATGCCGCGTAGCAGTGCTTGAGTCGCCGCGTCGCCCTCTTCAAAGTAGGTGCTTGTCCAAGTCCCCGCTTTTTCTAAGCTCAGATCAAATACCGCTTGGTTTTTTTGCAGTAGAGCTAGCTGAGCCTGTTCCAGCATCAAATGCAGGTTTTGCTGTAGGTAGTAGGTTTGTTCGGGTGATAGTAGAGGTTCGATCGCATCATCTCGATGTTGAATAACGATGAGTTTTTCTAACTTATCAACGGCTTTCGCCCAAGACTCTTTAATGCCCTGTGTCCAAGATTCGCTGACTGCGTCAGGCGTTATTTCTTGAATCAGTGATGGGAGTTTATTTTTGTCCGTTAGCGGAATTAATCGAAGATTCTCTACTTGCTCATTCAGCGCAGCAAGCTTCAGGTAGGAGCCTTCTAAGTCAAATGTTGGAATAGCTTCTAATGCCGCCAGATCGGAAGCTAACGCCTTGCGAACAGGGTAAATAGCAACATCATCAGTCTCTTGCAGAATTTTATCCGCAGACTTTAAAAGTGCTAATGCCCCTTGTGAGGTGTTTTCCATCATGATTCGCTGATTAGCTAAACGGAGCAGGTATTCAGACTCGGCGAGCAACCAGTCTTTACGGCTGTTTGATTGCTTGGCGTTAACCTGCTGAATGCTTTGAGTTAACCGAGTTTGTAGCTCCTCAATTCCCTTTTGCTCTTTGCTCGATTGTGATTGCAGCAGCGTCAGGTTTTGGTTGACGGAAGCGACCTGCGCACTCACAAGTGCTTTGGCATCTTCAACTTGGCTGGTGTTAGACGCGATAGCTTGGCTGATCTCCTGTTTTAGAGAGGTGATGCTATTGCTGTCGTTTTGTTGACTTTGAAGTGTCTGCCAATAGAGATAGCCGCTCGCGCCTAACGCGATGATAGAGATGGCTAGGGCTACTTTGCCATGCCACAATGCGGGCTGCTTTTCAGCTGGCGCAACCGTTTCTTTAGT
>DAIRSP010000045.1:0-17128 GCA_036804365.1 Neptunomonas sp.
GATGGTTGGATACTTGCTGTCAATATATGGGATGAGTTCATTCTCCATAAATCTTGAGCTTGTTCAGAAAGGGACTAAAAGAAAAACCTAGCTTCTGATTCAGATCTCGAGCCTCGTTTTTCAACTGCTTAAGATTTAAGGATTGGCGGGTTTTACCTGCATAGATAATCCAGTTACCACTCTGCGTTGCACAGGTACGTATATCTGGAAAATATTCATGCAGCATAGCTAAGGCACTTTGGCTTTGATGATCGCGCCAACAACTGAGTACAAGCCACCCATCGGGCTTTAAGCGTTCATAACACTCATGGATATAGTCAGGCTGCATCTGCTGTTCATCGAGCCCGTCTGCGGTATATATATCCGTGAAAATAATATCTGCAAGCTTAGTCGGGACTGTCTGCAAAAATTCGTGCGCATCCATGTTGTGTACGACAAGACGCTTGTTACGGGGTAACTGGAAGAAACGATAGGCGACTTCAATAACACTGGGTCTTAACTCTACGACATCCTGTTTTAATGAGGGAAAATTTGCATGTAAGCAACTATTCAGACTACCTGCGCCTAGACCTAGGCACAGGCACCGCTGAGGCTTACAAAAAAGCACGACCATTAGCATCGCCCTAATGTATTCATGCTGAGGAATAAACGGATCGCTTTTCAGCCAACAACTTTGCTCATCAACCTCACCGAAGGATAGGTAACGCTTGTTGCCATCATCTAAGACACGAACAACGCCATACTCATCATAACCTCGGTAGATCTCTTTTCCCGGCAGCGACATGCATATTCCTCATAGAATCATTTCGGTGTCTGATGCCGCGGACTATCTCCTAAAATATCAGCCAAATCTTGGCGTGAAAGCTCTCCCTGAAGCTGCCCTTGGTCATCAATAACCGGCAGAGGATACTCGGCTTCTAATGTTTCTGGAATAACTGTTTCCAAAATAGCACTTTGAGAAATGCTCGCATCGCCCGAGATGATCGCATCGGCAATTACATGACAGTTATCATCCGCTGCTTTTTCTAACGATGCCTGCGTCACCACGCCTTGATAGCCCTGTGCATTAACGACAAAGCCAACATCCCCTTTAAAACGCTTCATTTGGTTTAGCGCTTCTTCAATGGTTTCAGCGGTTATTCTTCGTGCTGGTGGCTGCATAACCGTCTCTACGGTTAACGCTCTGGCACGGTTGACGTCCTTAACGAAGGCTTCTACGTAGTCATTGGCAGGATTTAGCAAAATTTCATCAGGGGCACCCTGCTGAACCATAACACCATCTTTTAAGATGGCGATACGGTCGCCAATGCGTAACGCTTCATCTAAATCATGGGTAATGAAGATAATAGTTTTATGCAAGCTACTTTGTAACTCAATGAGCTGGTCTTGCATTTCACTGCGGATTAATGGATCTAATGCAGAAAAGGCTTCATCCATCAGCAAGACTTCAGCATCCGTACACAATGCCCTCGCAAGCCCCACCCGTTGCTGCTGACCGCCAGATAGTTGTGAAGGATATTGAGCTTCATATCCTGCTAACCCGACTGTTTCTAACCAGGCTTTTGCCTTGGCGTTACGTGATGACTTATCGACACCCTGAACCGCTAAACCATAAGCCACGTTATCAATCACAGTTCGGTGCGGCATCAAGCCAAAGCGCTGAAATACCATCGACATTTTATAGCGTCGAAATGCTTCAAGCTCTTTCTGCGGTAACTGCATAACATCAACATTATCGACTTTGATCACACCCTCTGTGGGATCTATCAAGCGATTGAAATGCCTAACCAGTGTAGATTTACCTGAACCTGATAATCCCATAATGACGAAAATTTCGCCTTTATTGATTGTCAGATTAATATCTTTCAGACCTAAGGTATGGCCGGTTTTTTCTAAGATTTCCTCTTTACTACAGCCTTGATGCACCATAGGCATAACAGATTGAGGGTTCTTACCAAAGACTTTATATAGCCCTTCAATTTGGATCAGTGGCTCAGACATTAATGACCCCCATCCATATGTTGCTGCGTACGTTTAGCATAGGCCTGCGAAACACGGTCAAACATAATCGCTAAAGCGACAATCGCTAAACCATTGAGTAAGCCTAAAGTGAAATACTGATTGGTGATTGATTTAAGTACCGGCTGTCCTAGCCCTTTAACCCCGATCATCGACGCAATAACAACCATCGACAATGCCATCATAATCGTTTGGTTAATACCGGCCATAATTGTCGGCATCGCTAACGGCAGCTGTACGCCAACTAAGCGTTGAAACTTGCTAGCCCCATAGGCCGTGGCGGCTTCAAGCACTTCTTTATCAACTAGGCGAATGCCCAAATTGGTCAAACGAATCACAGGTGGAATAGCGTAGATTATGACCGCGATAACCCCTGGAATCTTACCAATACCCAGCAACATCACCACGGGTATTAGATAAACGAAAGCGGGCATCGTCTGCATAATATCCAGCGCTGGAGTAATAACATTCTGTGCCCTGTCCGACCTTGCCATCACAATGCCAATCGGGATCCCAAGCGCGATGGCCAACAGAGTACACACGGTTATCACACTCAAGGTGCGCATCGTGTCTTCCCACATACCGAAATAACCAATCGCTAAGAATGAAACAAATACGCCTAAAGAGAGTTTCCATGAGCGCCCCACTAAATAGACCAATGCCGTAATAACAACAATGACAATCCACCAGGGAGTGGTCAGTAAAAGCTTTTCAAACCCGACCAGAAACGTAAGCAATGGATCAAAAAATGACTCGATCAGATCGCCATACTCACGGGAGAACTCACGATACGCTGAATCAAGCGTTTTGCGAATTTCAAGTAAGGATGAGCGATCCATCTGCGGAAACTTGCTTAACCAAGAAGAGTCAGCCATACCAATACCTCTGATTTTAAAAAGGATCGGCCAGAAAACTGGCCGATTGAATCTTCATAATCGAAGGATGAGATTACATTGCGTCTAACGCAGCTTTGACCTTGTCAGCAACCTCAGCAGGCAACCACGGTGTCCATGTTGATGCATAGTTAGTTAAAAAGTGCTCCATGGCGATATCGCCATCTGCTTGGTTGTCTTCCATCCATGCGAGTAATTCATTCATTTGATCATTCTTAAACGCGCGCTTTGAAAGGTATTCATAAGCGGCAGGCGCTTTCGCTGCAAAAGCTTCTGTTGTAACAGTCTGCACCAAAGATGGCGGGTACATTGTCACTTGCGGGGTTTCACAGCCCTCTTTTGAAGTACAGTTCAGGTATTCCTCTTTATTGACGCCGCTACCGAAGTCTACCTTAACCATTTTGTATTTACCTAGTACAGCTGTCGGTGCCCAGTAATAACCAAACCATGGTTCCTTACGCTCATAAGCTTTTGCAATTGAGCCAGATAAACCCGCACCTGAGCCTGGATCGATCAGGTCAAAACCACTGTCTGCAAGTTTAAGTGCTTTAAACAAGTTACCGCCTGAAATTTGGCAGTTCCAACCTGCAGGACATCCATAAAACGCTGAACGCGAACTATCTTCTGGATTGGTAAACAGCTTGGCATGCTGAATCACACCATCAATTTTTTTCATTTCTGGGTACTGCTCAATCAGATACTCCGGTACCCAGAACCCCTCTTCACCGCCATCCGACAGCGAGTTGCCTGCATAGCGTAGACGCTTTTCAGCAACACCCTTGTCGAGCGCGTCTTTCATAGAGTTACTCCACATTTCAGGCGCGATATCAGGCTCGCCTTTTTCTATCATGGAAGTACCTGTCGGCATCGTATCACCAGGCACTAACTCAGCCTCGCAACCATAGCCTTTTTCTAAGATAAACCGGTCAATATTGGCGATCAAACTGGCTGAGCTCCAATTCATATCGGCAATAGTGACTTTGCCGCACTCTCCCTGAGCGAATGCCAATGTTGTTGTCATGGCTAAAGGTAGTGCTAAAAACAGTGATCTCATATATCTCTCCAAGTCTAAACTTAAGGTCAAATATAGATTACACGTCTAATCATTAGACTTCAAATCAATTATACCCTTATGCTAGACTTATGTTTTATATTGCAGCAAACCTAATAAGGACTGATTATGAATAAGCCTCATTATTGGCAAGATGTATTAATCTCTCTGCGCCGCATTATTCGTGCGACTGACTTACAATCTAAACGCATCATGAAAGCCTGTGGATTAACCATTCCGCAAGTAATGGTGCTCAGATCTATAGAGTCACTGGGGGATGTTACGGTTAAGCGTATTTCTGATAATGTCTCTCTCAGTCAAGCGACTGTTACGACCATACTGAATCGACTTGAGGATCGTCAGTTAATTGAACGCGTGAGAAGTTCGGTAGATAAACGCATCGTGAATGCAAAACTCACGTCTGCAGGTAAAGAGGTGTTAATCACAGTTCCCCCCTTACTCCACGAAGAGTTTATTCAAAGCTTCGAAGCATTAACGGAACAAGAACAAAAGGGAATATTGAGTTCACTTCAACAGGTGGCTACGATGATGGATGCCGGCAACTATGATGCTGCGCCGCTACTTGATATTAACACGCCGGATCATGACGACTCAGCAATAGCAAACGCCACAACATAATCTCGTTCATCTGTATAAGACAGATGAACAACAGCTATATTTTGCTGAGATGCGTAGTTGTACCCGCCGCCAGAAAGCTCAACTAGAGGTTTGCCAAATGAGTCTTTGTTAATCTGAATATGCTGCCAACTCACGCCCCGACCAATCCCTGATCCAATGGCTTTAACTATGGCTTCTTTAGCAGCAAAACGCTTCGCAAAGAAACGCACGGCATCGGAAGCAGACTGATATCCCGTTAGCTCTTGAGGTGTAAGCACTCGTTGAGCTAACCCCGGCGTTCTGGATAGCGCAGCAGCGGCTCGCTCTATCTGAAGGATATCAGTCCCGATCCCTTTAATCATAACGAACGAATTGCATCTCGCTGAGCTTGCACACGGGCCTGAGTTTCCATCATCAACTGACGCATCTCGATAATCGCAGCCTTTAAACCAACAAAGACAGCGCGAGCAATAATTCCATGGCCAATATTGAGCTCGTTTAAATGGGGAATTTCGGCAATTTGCTCAACATTATGATAATGCAGACCATGCCCGGCATTAACGATTAAACCTCGTTCAAAAGCATATTTGGCCGCTACACGAATACGCTCCAACTCATGCTTCTGTTCGGCAGATGTCTCTGCCTCAGCATAGGCTCCGGTATGTAACTCTATAACGGGCGCGCCACAGCGAATAACCGCATCGATCTGCGCAACATCAGGATCAATAAATAGGGAAACTTCAATGCCGCTCTCTTTTAATCGCTGTGTAGCAGACTGAACCTTCTCAAACTGACCAATGACATCCAAACCACCCTCTGTGGTAAGTTCCTCACGTTTCTCGGGTACCAAACAGCAATGTGCAGGCTTCACATCCAGCGCTATCTCCACCATCTCTTCGGTCACTGCCATTTCAAAGTTCATTCGCGTTTGCAGTGTTTCCTTAAGCATGTAGATATCACGATCCTGTATATGCCGACGATCTTCACGCAGGTGAACCGTAATACCATCGGCGCCAGCATCTTCAGCAAGTGCAGCCGCTAATACGGTATCAGGGTAACGAGTACCACGCGCTTGACGCAACGTCGCCACATGATCAATGTTCACACCTAGCAATAATCGTTTTGGTTCAATCACGCTATCTACCTCAAATTCTTTTAAAAAGTGACCGACTATTTAATGTTTTGCCGGCCAATAGATGATCAACAGCCAAACGCATTAAACGTTTAGCTGACTGTTTAACTGAGCGTTTTTTATAACGATCTTCTTCAATATCTAGAAGGTCTTGGCCTACAAAACAGCGACTCCGCTGGCCATCACTCACCTGTACAATAGGGATGAGTGCCCACTGACCTATATCGAAAAAATACATCCTATCTGCTTTAACATGATCTAGTTGTAAGCCGAAACCTAACTCAGAGAGCAAACGATGCTCAAAGGTACGCAGAGCCCCTTCGATATCTTGCCCAGCGACCAATTCATTAAGCAGGTACTGATAATAAACATACAAACGAGGAACAGGGTCAAAGGGCGATAAGAGTTTCTGCAAAAGCTCGTTGATGTATAAACCACAGATCAAGGCATTACCTTGAAGAATGCCATTCAAGCCAACCGATTCAGCCAAGGTTAGACTTTTAAGGTCTTGCTTGCCCCGCCAACAAATGTGCAGAGGCACGAAGGGCTGAATTACACCACGCATTTTTGAAGCGGGACGACGCACCCCTTTTACAACTGCAGAAACTCGCCCATGCTCTAAGGTTAGGAAATCGATAATGGCACTGGTTTCTAAATATGGCCGGGTATGAAGCACATAAGCCGCTTGTGCATCAACCCGATAGTCCATTATTCACCATGGCTATAACCTAAACTACGCAATGCTCGCTCATCGTCAGCCCAGCCACGACGAACTTTAACCCATAGATTAAGCATCACTTTGCATTCGAAAAGTCGTTCTATATCTAAACGCGCATCTCGGCCAATGGTTTTCATTCGCTCGCCCTTGTCACCAATGATGATCTTTTTCTGACCTTCTCGCTCAACAAGAATTAACGCACTAATAGTTATGAGGCGTCCATCGTGCTTAAACTCTTCAATCTCAACTGTCGCACCGTAGGGAACTTCATCCCCCACATTACGCATCAGCTTTTCACGAACAATTTCAGACACCATAAATCGGGAGCTGCGGTCCGTTAGCTGATCATCAGGAAAATGGTGTATCCCCTCTGGAATATATGTCGCTATTAACGATTCCAATTTATCGACGTTAGTCCCTTTCTGAGCAGAAATAGGGATTATATCGGCAAAGGTCATTTTCTCTGATAACAGCTCTAACTGAGGCAATAGTGACGACTTATCATCTAGTTGATCAACTTTATTGACGACTAAAATCACCGGGCAATTAACAAACTTAACTTTATCTAAAACAATCTGGTCTTCTTCGGTCCATGCTGTTCGATCAACCATAAAAAGCACAAGATCCACACCGCGAAGTGCCTCGGAAGCCGCCTTATTCATATAACGATTAAGCGCTTTATCTTTCTCTTTATGTAAGCCTGGAGTGTCAACGAAGACTATCTGTAAATCACCTTCGGTTTTGATGCCTAATATTTGGTGACGTGTAGTTTGTGGTTTTTTTGACGTAATACTCAGTTTTTGACCTAACATGGTATTCATCAAGGTCGATTTACCCATGTTTGGACGACCGACTATCGCAACAAAACCACAGCGTTGGGTATCATCCTCTTTTGGCAACAGCCAACTTTGCATATCTTCGCTCATTTTTTACCCTCAAGCTGCAACTGAGCTAAAGCCTGATTAGCCGCTTCCTGCTCCGCTTGGCGACGACTATTACCGACACCCTCTGTTGGCTGATCTAGAGGCTCAATATGGCAGAGAATGTAAAAAGTCTGCGCATGAGGTTCGCCTTCAACATTAACTAACTCATACTCAGGTAGTGGCAAACGACGCGACTGCAAAAACTCCTGAAGACGGGTTTTCGAGTCTTTAAGTGCCTCGTCAATATCAAGGCTGTTTAAACGCTCTTCAAACCAACCTAATATAAAACCACGCACCACTTCCAAATCACTGTCTAGGTATATAGCACCAATCAGCGCTTCAACCGAGTCAGCAAGAATGGAGTCTCGCCTAAACCCACCACTTTTAAGTTCGCCGGGCCCTAAACGTAAGTAATCACCCAAATTAAGCTCTCTAGCAATCTCAGCTAAGGTTTCACCCTTCACCATCCGAGCGCGAAGCCGACTAAGCTGCCCTTCTCTCGCTTGTGGAAAGCGATGACATAAGTCATCAGCAATAACAAAGTTAACAATAGAGTCGCCTAAAAACTCGAGGCGCTCATTATTTTTTTTCCCACAACTTCTATGCGTCATTGCTAATTCGCAATACGCAGGATCTTTAAAGCTGTAGCCTAAACGGCGGGTAAGTTCTGCAATCGGTTTAATCAAGGGATTACTGCTTCGTATTGTTCCGAAAATTTAATCACAGCATCGATGTTGAAAAACATCGGTACTCGTACTTCATAAGTTAATCCCATTTTTAAGACACCTTTATCATTTTCGATAGATAAGGCTTCTTGCTGATTTGGGATTGTGACCTGGTTAATATGTAAGCGTTTGCCTATATCGGTTCGAATAGTGGCAATCGGTTTGCGTAGCTCATCGTTATCGGTCGTCACACCTTCAATAACAGATTTAATAGCTAAGTGATCGAGATATGGTTGATAGATTTTGAACGCTATCGTAATTAATGTACCGGCCATGATTAAAACGATTAACATGCCGAAAAGTGAAGCGCCTTGCTGTTTTTTAAACATCATATCACCCCTTTAACCACTTTTTAGTTGATACCACGCATCTCAGTAAAATCTGGAAGGCTGAAGAAATCAGGCCAGTGCATCCAGACAGCAACGGCTTTACCGACAAGTAACTCATCCGGAACAAAGCCCCAATACCGACTGTCATTACTGTTATCGCGGTTATCTCCCATGACAAAATAATGCCCTTCAGGTACAACCCACTCCCCGACCCGAACCGGTGCTTTTACATCATTGTATATTTCATGATCAACGCCACCCAACATCTCATCATAGAGAAGGACTTCTGGTTGACGCGGAGGTAGCTTAGCTACCAACGTCTGCATCTGCGGCTCACCATTAATATAAATCATTTTATCCTGATAACGTACAGTATCCCCAGGCAGACCCACTACACGTTTAATATAGTTCACTGCTGGATTTTTTGGATACTTGAAGACGACAACATCGCCTCGCTCAGGGTCATTGATGGATACAACTTTGCTATTAAGCACCGGTAGTCGCAACCCATAATGATATTTGTTCACTAAGATAAAATCGCCGATTTTCAGCGTGGGCAGCATTGAACCAGACGGTATTTGGAACGGCTCAACCAGAAAGGAGCGCACAATTAAAACGATTGCAAGTACTGGGAACATTGACTTGGAAAAGTCTGACCACCAAGCTTCTTTAGCGACAATTTCTCGGGCATCATCGGGTAAGGCTCCGCCTGCAGCAGCTTCTGCAGCTGCAATACGTGCTAAGCGACTTTTTTCACAAAAAAGTTTATCCGCTAGCCAACCCAAGCCGGTTGCAAATGTCACAATCACAAGTATTAATGCAAAATCAAAATTCATAGTTAGTCCTTAACCATCTACTTTCAATACTGCAAGGAAGGCTTCCTGCGGGATCTCTACACTACCCACCTGCTTCATGCGCTTTTTACCCTCTTTCTGCTTCTGCAACAGCTTTTTCTTACGGCTAACATCACCACCGTAGCATTTAGCGATTACGTTTTTACGCAAAGCTTTGACTGTGGTACGGGCAATTACTTTACCACCAATAGCAGCTTGTATTGCAACATCAAACATTTGACGAGGAATCAACTCTTTCATTTTTTCACAGAGTAAACGCCCACGATACTGAGAGTTATCTTTATGCAAAATAACCGCTAGCGCATCGACTTTCTCACTATTTATAAGGATATCCATCCTAACAAGCGATGACTTTTCGAAACGCACAAAGTTATATTCGAGAGAGGCATAGCCGCGGCTAACAGACTTCAAGCGGTCAAAGAAGTCGAGAACAACATCTGCCATTGGTAGTTCATACGTCACCTGAACTTGCTGACCGACAAACAACATATTCTTTTGGACCCCGCGCTTCTCGACACATAAACCAATAACCTGGCCTAAGTAATCATTTGGTACCAATATATTGGCCTGCACGATAGGTTCGCGCATTTCTCGGACTTGCGACGGGTCTGGCAGCTTAGATGGGCTATCTATATGAACTACATCACCATTATTTAGCACCAGTTCGTAGATTACGGTAGGTGCTGTGGTAATAAGATCCAAGTCATACTCACGTTCTAGACGCTCCTGAATAATCTCCATATGCAGCATACCCAAGAAGCCGCAACGGAAACCAAACCCTAAGGCGTCAGATGTTTCAGGCTCGAAGAAAAGCGATGCATCATTAAGGGTTAATTTGTCAAGCGCTTCACGGAAATCGCCATAATCATCAGAGCTAGTCGGAAAGAGTCCAGCATAAACCTGTGGTTGTACTTTTTTAAAGCCGGCAAGGCTAGGCACATCAGGTGTTTTAGCATGCGTTAGGGTATCACCCACCGGCGCACCATGGATATCCTTGATACCCGCGACAACAAAACCTACTTCCCCCGCACGTAGCATATCGGTTTCTTTACGTTTTGGTGTAAAGATCCCGACAGCATCAACCGGATAGCTTATACCGGTAGACTTAACCAAAATTTTATCTTTTTTGCGCAGCGTCCCTTGCTTGACACGCACAAGGGAGACGATGCCCAAATAGTTATCGAACCAAGAGTCGATAATCAAAGCTTGCAGAGGCGCATCTACATCACCTTCTGGTGGCGGAATTGTCGCTACTAGGGCTTCAAGCACATCTTCAACCCCCATCCCACTCTTAGCTGAGCAAGGAATAGCATGCGTCGCATCGATTCCGATAACTTCTTCAATCTCTACACGAACTCTGTCAGGCTCAGCTTGCGGCAAATCCATTTTATTCAGGATCGGCAGAACCTCTAGCCCTTGATCTAGTGCGGTATAACAGTTCGCCACCGACTGCGCTTCAACACCCTGTGCCGCATCAACAACTAGCAATGCACCTTCACAGGCAGCTAAAGATCGAGAAACCTCATAAGAAAAGTCGACATGGCCTGGCGTATCGATGAAGTTCAACTGATAAGTTTTGCCATCTTTGGCGGTATAATTAAGCGTTACACTTTGCGCTTTGATGGTAATACCGCGTTCTCTCTCAATATCCATTGAGTCGAGAACCTGCGCGGCCATCTCACGCTCGGATAAACCACCGCACGTTTGAATGAAACGATCGGCTAAGGTTGATTTACCATGATCGATATGGGCGATGATAGAGAAGTTGCGTATATGGTCGAGCTTGCTCACGATATTATTTTCTCAGGAACTTAATGCGATTGTTAAAGCGTACAAAAAAGGCGCAAGTTTAGCGCATTTAGATGATTACGGCTATCACAACGAGGATCAAGTCTCAATGAACTGATAAAAAAACACCCCTTTCGGGGTGTTTTTATTTACAAGTTTAGGAAGACTACTTGCCTAATTTGAGTGGTATAAAAATTGGTGTTCCTCTACGGACTATTCGCATAGGGACCGAACGACCTTCAGGCAAGTCATTAACTATCTCTACAAACTTTTTAGGAGACTCTATCCGCTGACCATTCAACATCGTCACAACATCCCCAGCAACTAAACCCGCGGTCGCGCCAGCACCCGCTAATACCTGCTGAATAACAATGCCATTGCGAATATTCCACTTTTCGGCTTGTTCCTTGGTCAATTCAGAGATCACGACGTTAAGTCGATTACTTTCTGGTTTTGAGGGTGCGCTCAACGATGCCTTCTGCGGACGCTCCTCTTCAGGCAGAGTGCCAACTTTTACACGTACAGTCTGTTTCTTGAGATTACGCATAATCACAACATCTACGCTAGTCTCGGGCGTAACACGCCCCACCTGATGGGGGAGATCAGAAGACAGGTTTATCGCATTGCTATCAAATTTGAGGATAATATCACCCTCTTGCAAGCCTGCGACCTCAGCAGGACTATTGGGCAATACCTTAGCGACAAGTGCACCCGCTGGCTTTTCAAGCCCAAAAGACTCAGCTAGGTCCTTATTTACCTCTTGAATGACAACCCCTAACCAACCCCGCGTAACAAACCCGTCTGCTTTAAGCTGTTTGGATACATTCATCGCTACGTCTATAGGAATAGCGAAGGACAATCCCATAAAGCCACCCGAGCGAGTATAAATTTGTGAATTGATACCAACCACTTCTCCCTCGAGGTTAAACAGGGGGCCACCAGAGTTGCCTGGATTAATGGCAACATCCGTTTGAATAAAGGGTACATAAGTTTCATTTTCTAATGCCCTGCCTGTTGCACTAACAATGCCCGCTGTGACCGTATGATCAAAACCAAAAGGCGAGCCGATAGCTAATACCCATTCGCCTGCTTCTAGCTTGGTAGAATCACCTAGTTTGACCGCAGGTAAGCCATCAGCGTCTATTTTTAACAGAGCCACATCGGAACGCTCATCACTTCCAATCACCTTAGCTTCGAGTTCTCGGCGATCACTTAAACGCACCAGCACTTGTTCAGCACCCTTGACGACATGAAAGTTGGTTAAAACATAACCATCCGAGCTAATAATAAATCCTGAGCCTAATGACTGCGGAGCTCTGCGCTGTCGAGGTGAGGAGTCTTGTCCTCGCTGATCAAACTGCTCAGGAAGATTAAAAAAGTGCTTAAATATTTCAGGGATCTCTTCACCATTGGGTCCCTGGAAGTTAAACCCTGGTACTGGCTGATCGGATACTTTCTGAACAGTACTAATATTAACCACAGAGGGAGCAGCTTGTTTCACCAAATCTTTGAAGTCTGGTAATTCAGCTCTGGCAATCGACGAAACGACGACAGTCAGTAAGATACCAAACGCAATTATTGAACGCTTCATTATCTAACTATCCTATTTTTCATTAACAGATGCGAAGTATTACAGGCTGGTAAGCCATCTGATTTCCACGCGTTCGGCTAAAAAATCGAACCATTGAAAAGCCGAAAGCTAACCCTGCAAAAGCAGAAATGATTAACCATGGTTCAGAAAGTGTGAAGTGTTGAGCAAGAAGACCCGCTAGTATCATCATTAACAGAGGCATAAAATAGGTCAATGCAGAGGCTTTTACGAAACTACCTTCATCAATACCTATCACAACCACATCCCCTACTTTAACCCGACAGTTATCAGGTTTAGGGATTCGTATGTGGCTCATTTTAGCAGCTGCCCACTCACTTAAAGATTTCTGCCCGCAGGAGTCGCCTGACGAACAACTTCCGCAGGCTGATTGACGCGCTGTTTCTACTACTAGCTCCCGATCTTCGACGCCAACAATGACAGCGCGCTCTTCAATCATTGATTAACGAACCTCGGTTACTGAAGCAGCTATACGGTCTGCTATCATTAAAGGAACATCACCCACAACAGTTATAAAGCGGTTATCTTTGGCAGTCCGGATAGCAACCATCTCACCTGATTGGACAACACCTGCCGAAGCATTCTGATGTCCTAGTGGTTCGACACTAATCGACACTGTATGACGGCCATCGCTGTAAATAATCATCTCAGCCTGCGGAGTCACCGTGTGTTTAACTGCTACAAAACCTTCAGGAAGCCAATCAGCCTGCCATATAGGTGCATTCGCCACTAAATATTGCTTGTGTTGATCAATATACTGACTCAAGCCTTGAGATAGGCGAATCACTTCAGGTTCTTGACCTTGACGTGTGACATCTAGGTTTTTTGTCGCTTCAAAGCTACCATAGTTAGTCCGAAGAACATTACCTGAGTTCGAGCTAGCCTGTATTGTGAAATCTGGTCGAAGGTCAGTAGCACTGCCATCAGCCATGAATTGCTGCCCACCTAAAATTACCATCGCTGTTACAGAAGCTGCGACCGCCATACTAGCGAAGGGCTTCCACCATACATGTGAGGTTTCTGTATTTGCGTTAGCAGTAGGCAAGTCAACTAGAGGGCTTTCTGCATCAATCGCCTCGCGAACTCTAGAAACAAAATCACCTGTTTCCATCACCCGAGACGCAGAGGAGCCATGCAAGGCCTGCTGGGCAAGGTGGTAGCGACTCCATTTATCAGTGATAACTTTCTCACTCTGGGTTCGCTCCAGTATTCGGCGCAATTCGAAAGAGTTAACCTCCCCGTCCATCGCTGCCGAAAGCGATTCATGCGTTTGATCGCTCATGACTATACCCTCACTCGCTCTAGTTATTTGTTTACGCCAACAATGGCGCTATTTCTTTATCTATTGCTTCGCGGGCCCGAAAAATACGAGAACGTACAGTTCCCACAGGACAATCCATAACCAAAGCAATATCTTCGTAACTCATACCTTCAAACTCTCTAAGGGTGAGCGCTGCTCGAAGGTCTTCTGGCAATCCATCAAGCACTTTCTTGACAGTTTCTTCTAACTCATCTCTCAGTAGACTATTTTCAGGGTTCTCAAGTTCCCTTAATTCGTCTTCATTTTCGAAGAATTCTGCATCACCAATATCTAAGTCCGTATCGGGTGGACGTCGACTTTTTGAAACTAAGTGATTTTTTGCAGTATTAATCGCAATTCTATACAGCCATGTATAAAACGCACTTTCACCACGGAAGCGCGGCAACGCTCTGTAAGCCTTTATAAACGCTTCTTGAGCGATATCCATCGCTTCATGGTGGTCGTATACATAACGCCCAACCAATCCTATGATTTTATGCTGATATTTACCCACCAAGAGGTCAAAGGCGCGTTTATCACCGGCCTGAACTCTTTCAACTAGCAACTGGTCAATATCCGTCTGGTTTTCACTAGACACTACAGATCCTTATACCAAAATAAGAATGACACCTAACCCAACAATTTCGGTTAAACCGGTTACTATACACAACACATTTAATCAGTATTACTGTGATCGATAGTTTTTGAATAAGTTCACTATTAACAGAATATATTTATGACGATTTCCCTAAGAAAACGGCATAATAACATCAATGTTAATTGATTAACTGCGTGGTTCGAATGCAACAAGAGTTTGATGTTTTAATAATTGGTAGCGGTGCAGCCGGCCTTTCAATGGCTTTGCAACTAGCCCCTTTTGCAAATGTTGCCGTATTAAGTAAAGGGAGTTTAACCAGCGGATCCACGTGGTTAGCGCAAGGCGGTATAGCTGCGGTATTGGATGATAGTGACCTACTGCAAAACCATATCTCAGACACTCTGACAGCTGGAGCACACCTCAGCCATAATGATGCAGTCGAATTCACAGTTAAAAATGGGAAGGACTCTATTGAATGGTTAATCAAACAGGGCGTTCCATTTACACGTGAGGGCGACCACTACCACTTAACTAAAGAGGGTGGTCACTCCCATCGCAGAATCATACATGCGGCAGATGCTACAGGTCGAGCAGTCCAGGAAACACTGATTGCAAGGGCGCAAGAGCACCCGTCGATTCACCTATTTGAACATTGCATTGCTGTCGACTTAATTACACGTAGAAAACTAAAGCTAGCTAATAACCGCTGTATTGGCGCTTATATACTGAACTCCAATACGGGTGATGTCTCAGTATTTCAGGCCAAATTCGTGGTACTTGCAACAGGCGGCGCATCCAAAGCCTACCTGTATACGAGTAATTCCGATGGCGCGAGCGGAGACGGTATCGCCATGGCCTGGCGCGCTGGATGCCGAGTAGCCAATATGGAGTTCAATCAGTTTCACCCAACCTGCTTATATCATCAGCATGCCAAATCTTTTTTGATCAGTGAAGCTGTTCGCGGTGAGGGTGGAAAACTACTCTTACCTAATGGTCGCAGGTTTATGGACAAATTCGATAAACGCGGAGAACTGGCTCCGCGCGATATTGTTGCCCGAGCAATCGATCACGAGATGAAGCGACTTGGATGCGATTGCGTCTATTTAGATATATCGCATAAGCCAGCCGACTTTATACAAGAGCACTTCCCAACCATTTACGAGCGTTGCTTAGAATTAGGTATCGATATTACCAAAGATCCTATACCGGTTGTGCCCGCCGCACACTATACCTGCGGAGGAGTGATCACCAACTCCCAAGGTAGAACAGACTTAGAGTCGCTGTACGCGATTGGCGAAACATCATTTACGGGCCTTCACGGCGCTAATAGGCTAGCTTCAAACTCTTTACTCGAGTGCTTGGTATTTGCCGCATCGGCGGCTGAAGACATTAAAGGCAAGCTTAATCAGGCGATGGAGAGTGTCAACATCCCTAAATGGGATGAGTCACAAGTTACCGACTCCGATGAGGATGTCATCATATCCCATAACTGGGATGAGCTTCGCCGCTTTATGTGGGACTACGTTGGCATTGTTCGCACGGACAAGCGACTGGAAAGAGCCCAGCATCGAGTAGACCTTTTACAAAAAGAAATAACAGAATATTACTCAAACTATCGAGTCAGCCGAGACCTACTGGAGCTCAGAAACTTAGCGCTAGTATCTGAGCTGATTATACGCTCAGCCTATCTGCGCAAAGAGAGTCGCGGTTTACATTACACACTAGATTATCCGGAGCAAGATCAGGAAGCACGGGACACTATACTCACGCCTATTAATTTCGAATGGAGCTAGGTCTTAACGATAATTTAGCAAACTTAAACGCAACACTTAATCGCCTGTAATCGCTGCTAGTAACGGTATCTTTTAGAAGAAATACACTGCGGCAGCGCCCTCCGCCATCACGAGCGATCATCCATAGGAAACCCGGTAATATCTGTAGCCTGATAAGTGAATGACAGACTATAGACTCGCCAAGCTTATTAAATAATGTAAGCCGTGATTGATTAACATCCCAAACGATTCTGACCACCCGTTTCTTATCGCCCAACTCCAAAAGAAATAGCAATAGAAACAGTCCAATCAAAACAAGTTTGATCGTTAGACTTACATGCATCAGATATAAGCTGGAGATGCTCATGACCAAAGAGCCGATATAAACGAACCACAAATAGCCTGATGGTTTTAAACGTACATCAATGGGGCTGAACACGATCTAAGATCAACCGAACCATTCGATGAATATCTGGGTCAGAAGGGACTTCACGTTCCATAAGCCAAACAAACAGGTCTTGATCTTCACAGGCTAACAACTTCACAAAACGTTCCTGATCTTCAAGCGCTAGCCCACGAAAAGCCTCTTCAACAAAAGGCACAAAGAGTACATCTAACTCCAACATGCCTCGTCTACTTTGCCATTGAAGTTTGCGAATATCTTCTTCAGTGTACATATCGATCCTTAGAATAAGTTTATCTAATTAAACACCAAGAATAATGCTTTTAAAAGATACATTTTTAGTGATAGATGCCATATAGCAGACATAAAAAAACCCCGACCAGTACTGATCGGGGT
>DAIRSP010000046.1:0-16881 GCA_036804365.1 Neptunomonas sp.
AGGGAGGAGATTCGCTAACTCTAAGTTCAACCAGTCCTCTAAACCTTGCAGGCCTAAAGAGAAATCAAAGTTGTCTAACGGGTCGAGCAAGCCATCTAAGAAGTCTTGTAAGCCCGTATTAAATCCTGGGATATTGAGTTTGGTGAAGAGCTCATCCAAGCTCAAATTAATGCCCGGTATATTGACGGAGAAGTCGAAGTTATCCACTAGATAACCTAAACCGGTCCGCATCATATCGAACAACTGATCAAGGCTGATCGAACTGATATCGAAAAGATCCGAAAGATCCGGCAAACTCCATTCTAGGCCGCCAAAGAAGACTGCTAGGTCACCGATATTCCCAATACTTGGCAACTCAGGTGTTGCCAGATAGATCGTTGGGAATGATGGCATATCGATACCCAAGCCACTGGTATCCACAACCACCGGCAACTCTGCCGATAAGCCGGTATTCGGATCAACGCTGATACCAAACAGGGTATTAAAATTAATACTATTACCCGCATCAAGCAGTGTTTGCTGACTTAAGTCCCCTTCTGCGCCAAATGTAATATCTGCCGTAAAGGCTAGCGCGCCTTTCACTGGGTCCGTTGTTGGATCACCCGTGACTGCTCCAGCCTCACCCACAGAGGCCTTTATCATCCCCAGATCCAGCCCAGCGTAGATCTCGTCATCAAAAATAGTGACTGCAACATTCAGCGCAGGATTCGCTAGATGGAAGTTTAAATTGTCCGCAGGTGTATCAAGGTCATCAGGCAGCACACCGAACGCATAACTAAAGGTCAGCACGGTGTTTACATCAGGCGCTAAGTCGATATTCAGCCCGGGAATTTCACTCAGTTTTTCACCAAAGTTGAGCCCCAAAGAGCGTGTATCATTCAGCAGTTCTAAAGCGGTTCCAAACTCAATCAAGCGCGTGTTTTCGGTGATTTTGAAGAAGGGCTCATTATTGCTATCTTCTAAAGCGAATAATGCATCGGTATTAGACACAACTTTATCCGCTGCATCAGGCTCCGTTAAACCACCCCAGAAAAGCGTTTTAACTGCATCAACCTGCTCTTGAAGTTTAATTTGCAGCGTAGTACCGATATTGGTCGAGAACTCAGACGCTAACGCCCCGCCGGTGGCTAATAACGCTCCAACCTTCGTTCCTACTAATGGCAACTCAAGATCGATCAGTTTTGCCAGCTCACTCCCCGCATCATCAGCGGTATCAGTGAGTCGTTGAGCCATGCCCAACAGGGCTTCTAATCCATCGATTATCTGATCTTGCACATCAACCGTTAAGATAACGTTCGCTTGCGTAATGACGTCGGTTTCTTTTAAACCCGCAAACTTTTCAACGTTAAAACCGGATGAGGTGATATCTGCAGGATTCTCTAACGCCAGTGTGACGGTATTGGCTTTCGGTGAGGTGTCGTCTTCAATCGTCACCTCACGCGTTAAAGCCGTGGCTAAATCGACAGGGGTATTTTTGTCGCTCGCGGCACGTCCCACATTAACAGTCAGCGTTTCGGCAACACCGCTAAAATCCAGCGTATCAGTACCTTTATTCAGTGCCTCTGTGATCGTGTCACTGCCCCAGTCTGAGCTAAAACTGTAGGTGTCGTCACCGTCGCCGCCCATCAAGGTATCATCACCAGCACCGCCGATGATCGTATCATTGCCTAAGCCACCGTCGATTGTGTCACTACCTGCGCCACCGTCTAACAGGTTAGCTTCATCGTCACCGGTAAGCGTATCGTCACCGGCACCACCGATGATGTTAACAATGTCAGAGATCTTGGCGATCACTTTGGCCGCATCGCCCGCAAGGGTAATATCGGTCACGCCACTCGTGGCGCTACTGAGGTCGGCAACAATATCAAACGCCGTATTTGTGAAATTTTCAAAGCTAACGGTATCAGTACCCTCACCGCCTTTAATGATATGCGTGGTATCGCCATCTACCCAGCGTCCGACAAAGAAGGTATTGTCTTGATCATCGCCGATGAGAATATCACCACCGATAGAGAATGAGCCCCACACATCACCAAACCCAGTAATGGCGGTAAAACCGGTCGCTGTACCTGCGGTAACACCCTCAGAGTCTGTATCCGATAGATTCACCTTCACCGTGGCATCGTCTGATGCACCATAGCCATCGCTACCATCCGTACCATGATAGTAATCGAGCGTGTTATCGCCTTCACCAGCATTAAAGGTGCCCGCAAAGTTCGCTTTATCTGCCACAAACACGGTGTCGTTGCCATCACCGCTATCAATCGTCCAACCTGCAGCGGCTTTATCAACATTAATTTTGTTACTTAACAATCCACCTGGCAGCATCACTTTAATAGCGATATCAGTGCCTGTACCATCTTTGGTAAAGGTGAAAGAGAGATCTTTACTGATAGCACTGAGATCTAAGGTGTTTGCACCCGTAGTATCATTGATCGTGTCTGTTTGTGTCGGCGAGGTTGAGTAGTCGAGTTTGGCCCATTGTTCATCAACAATGTAGGTATCACTATCAGCGCCACCTTCAAGCGTATCGCTGCCCTTGCCACCCACCAGCGTATCTTCGCCCGCTGCACCTTGTAGAAGATCCGCACCTTCGCCGCCTTCAAGTCGGTTAGCTTGCGCATCACCTTTCAGTACGTCGTCAAACTTACTACCGATCAGATCGTTAACTTTGGTGATGGTTCCGCCCACTACCTTAACGCTAGTATCCGCTTTCTCTGTGGCTGTTTTGGCTGTTAAATCGACATTAACGCCTAGCGCATAGGCCGAGAAGTCCATCACGGCTTTGGCATCGGCTCCCGCACCTGAGAAACCTATTAGGCTGCCGGAAATTTTCCCAGCGCCAATAAAGTTATACTGGTTCTCTTTCAAACCGCCGATAATGTTATCGACACCTCGCGCTACGACTTTGTATTGGATGCCACTGACAACCGTAGTCACCGTAACGACCGACACACCGTTATTATCTGTGATTTTAAAAACGAGATCGCTGTTAACCGCAGAGAAGTCTAAAGTACCACTGGTCGTTCCTGTGTCATCAATATTGATAACCGTTTTACGCCCATGACCCCAGTTATCTTTAAACAGATAATTATTGGTGCCAATTCCACCGACGAGGTTCTCGATATAAGGCAGGCTCGTAGCCGCGACCGCCAAGGTGTTTGCAGTCGCACTGCTATCCGATACGGTTAACGAACCATCCGCATTAAAGGTCGCGGTTAAAGTCGTGGAGACAGCAGCAATAGCTGTACCATCAGGGGCATCAGCAGCAAGCAAGCCACCGAAGCTAATGGTATCGTTACCACTATTAACCGCTTCCGTTAAGCCCGTATCTTGGCCCCAGTTGCCGCTAAAGTAATAGGCATCATCACCCTTACCACCAGCAAAGCTATCGTTACCCTGACCGCCAACAATAATGTCATTACCATCATCACCGGCAAGCACATCGACTCCCGCGCCACCGACAAGATAATCGGCACCTTTACCGCCGGACAAAATCTGGCCGCTATCATTCGCAAACAGCAGATCATCTTTAGTACTGCCAATAACGTTGAAAGCACCTTTGACGTTACCACCGACTCCAGCAAGGTTACCAACACCGTCAACCGTTATTGTGATGCTAGAGAGATCAACCACCGCATCAAACTTGCTGTAATCCAGCACATTACTGGCAGAGCTAAGTGTGATGTTGCCGGTAATCGAACTGCCTTTTTCAAAGATAAAGGTGTTAATGCCACTGCCACCGACGATGTTATCCACATTCTGGATAATGGCGCGATGGCCCCCGTTGCGATCACTTGTATCCGCAACACTCACTGAGCCATCAGCTCTCATCGTAAAGTACAGATTACGACTCACAGCACTAAAGTCAGCGGTGACCATTGCCGCCGCTTTGGCCTCAATCGAAACCTTTGACGCCGTAGCAGCCGTCGCCCACCCATTCGTAAAATTAAAGGTGTTGGTGCCGCTGCCTGCTATCAGCCTTTCAATATTTTTAGCCGCATTGATTGTTTGTGAGGCGGATTGAATTTTGGCACCCGTAGCCGCCATATCATTGATAGTGAAGGTTAATGCGGCTGTGACTGCACCGAAGTTCAGCGCATCTGTGCCTTCGTTAGCCAGCTCTGTAACCGTTGCTCCACCCCAGTTATTTCCACTGAAGCGATACTCATCATTACCCTTTTCACCTGCTAGCTGATCTGCACCACCGTTACCTTGCAACTCATCGTCACCACGGCCGCCTTCAAGCTTATCGGCGGCAGAACTACCGCGCAGAATATCATCGCCGTTACCACCGATCGCTTTCTGGATATTTTTAATACCACCGACCGCAAATCCATCAATGCTAGAGGCGCGCCCCGCTGCTGGATCTGCACTCACGGAGAAGTCCACTGCGGCTTCATTGGAGAAACTCTTATCGGTGAGCAGATTACCCACTGTCGCTGCATCGGTATAAGTTAAAACGTTCAGCGATCCACCACCGCCATCGATCCACCCTTTGAGGCTCGCACCTTTCTGCACGATGAAGGTATCGTTCGCAGAACCGCCGATAATATTTTCAACATTAACCGCACTGATTTTCACGGTTCTTCCAGCATCACTGGTTGCATAGACTTCAACCAGATTGCCTTTTTTAATCGCTATCGTCAGAGCCTGAGAGATTCCTGATAGATCTAGGGTGTCATTGCCTTCGGTCTTGTTTTCCGCAACCGTGATCTTGCTGGTCGGCAAAGAGGTAAACTTATAGGTATCATCACCCTTAAGCCCCGTAGCTTTGCCACTGAGCGGATTAAGGGTGTCATTGCCATCGGTTCCGACTGTATCTAAGGTCCCGAGCATAGAACTGCTAATAAATGTAGCGGTTTCTATATGACCTACCGTGTGTTCCAGATCCCAATCGGCATCCGCAGCATTACCAGTTAAATCATCAGACGCCGCAACATCAGCCTGTGTTAGCTCTGCGAGTGTTGCAACAAACTCAAGGCCTTCAGCACCCTCTGCGACCGAACAACCATAGATGAGTAAATCACCCTCTGCGTCTAGCGCTTGTCCCCAGCGCTTTAGCTGTTGCTGGTTATTCCGTAGTTGCTGAGTAGTGAGCTTTGAAGCACCCAAGAAAAGTGCGCCAGCAGAACCGTGGCTCAATAGATGAACCGCTGCAACACCCGTAAAGTAATCTAAAATACTGCTGACCTGCTCAACACCCTCTTGCTGACTATCAATGACGAACACCTTGATATCGCGGTCAGCATTCAGCAATAGCTGCTCTTGCAAAGAAGCACCCAAAAACTTTTCTGCCATGCTCGTTGCGGTATCACTATCAGCGGCAGCCGCCCGATCAAACAATGCATTCAGATCAAGACTGCTACCCTGCAATGCTGCCGATACAGTGCTATCTGTCGTATCAGGGATCGAAAAGAGTTCATTAATAACGGAGGCTAACTGCGGAATACTGGCGTCGAGAATGATGATTTCTGAAGCCATAGTACGCTCGATCATATACAACGCATCGGGGGTAAGCGCTGCTATCTCAGCATCTATGACTTCATTTTCAACGGGTGTCGCTTCTTCTGGTTGAGCTGCTGAATCAGGATTCCCTGACACTTTAACCAGCCCCTCAGCCAAACGCGTTAGGCTATCATCAACCGCAATCGTTTGGGGTTCGAAATCACTGGTATCGAGACCATCAAGCGCCAGTTCAGAGGCAATCACTTCGCTCTCTAATGTCGTGTCTTGTTCAGTGAAATCCGTTACAGCAACCCCTAAATCAGCAGAGAGCAATACTCGATTTTCTAACGCTTCAAACTGTAAATTCTGTTTTTTACTCTGAGCTTTTCGCGCTTTTTTGTTTTTAAGTATATTTTTCATAGCAACGCCCCCGCGCTATTTATCCATGCTATGCCTTTACCTAAAACGCAGGCAAAAACAGATTGTGAATCACTTAGTTCTGCAACCAACCGTTCACGAAAGAGAGATCATCACGCGTTAAAATGCCGACCATGGCTTTTAAACGTAAGCTGTTCAGTAGGTAATCATATTTGGCTTGCGCTAAGTCGCGCTTAGCAGAGTAGAAGTCTCGCTCGGCATCCAAGACACTGATCGCAGTCTGCAAACCTGAATCATAAGAGGCTTTTCGAAGATCCAGTGTTGCCTGTTGGGCATCAACCGCTTTGGTGAGCGCTTTGATACGTTTAACCGCATTCACAACGCCCCAGTATGCGTCACGCGACTGACGTCGTGACTCACGCAGAATCCTTGTTAACTCCTGCTCTGAGCTTTGATAGAGAGCAACCGCTTCACGTTTTTTGGAGCTTACAGACCCACCAGAATAGATAGGTACACTCAGACGTATCATCATCTCTTGAGTACCTACCTCACTACCGCCACCAAATAAGGTGCCTTGAGTCAGGCGGTTATTTTTTCGTAGAACAGCATCCACTGTTGGAAAGTGCCCAGCGTTTTGCCGAGCAATTTCCGTTCTCGCAACATTCACCGCATAACGCTGAACCACCAGTGCTGGATTGTTCTGCATGGCAGCATCTATCCAGTGTTTATCATCAGCCGGCATCGGATACTGGAGATCGATCTCTCCTTTTAAAGGCACTAGACTCGTCGGCTCGCGCCCCATCATTTCATAAAGTGCTTCATAAGCATCTCGCATCGCCACTTCTGCCGCTGCGGCATCTGCTTCTACTGAAGCCAAACGCGCTTCTGCATCGTAGCGGTCAACCGCACGCCCCACCGCTGCATTTTCACGCCCCTGAGCTAACTCGACCTGCTTCGCAGCCGCCGCTTTTTCTGAGCGAAGAAAACTGACCTCATCTTCAGCAGATAACGCAGCTAAGTACGCTTCAGATACACGCATCATCAGATCTTGCTGAGCTTGCACCAGTTCAGCATCTGCCTGTTGCAACTCCTCTTTCGCTTGGCCTATTCGCTTATAGTTTGCGTAGCGAAAAATAGGCTGCGTTACTGTGAGCGTCCAGGTGGTAGTTGGGAAAGAAGTACTGCCTTGTTGAAATAGCGCATTATCGCTACTGATAATATCCTGCGTTGTGGTGACATTGTCATAATCAAAAGTTACCGTTGGTCGATACCCAGCCCATGCTTGAGTTACAACCTCCGTTCCTGCTGTATGATCAAAAATAGCGGATTGAAGTTGAGGATCTGAGTTTAATGAAGCCTCATAGATATCTATCAGATTTTCGGCTTGTGCTACTGAGGTAACCAGCAACGTACTGAACAATAAACGCTGACATATTAGACTGGTTCGCTTTCTTATTCTCATAGTTGTCCTTCCCATAAACCTATGGTTACACTGCTGGCATGTCCGAATGACAGAGTTAGCTTCTTGCTATCTGATATATACGAAAATTGCAAAAACACAGAATAGATAAAAATACCCATAGAGGAGTATCTGATAATAAGCAGGGAATAACAAACAAAGCGTTTGTAAGAAGAGACACCAATAGGAAGTTCCGACTCTTAAGGAAACCATCCTACATAAGATGCTGTTGATATATATAAAGAAAAAAAAGAAAGGAATTACTGAATAGACATTAAAAAACTATTCTTATGCGAAACTAATATAAGGGTGTGTCGCACTAATACGACACTCCCCTCACAATCGGCAAAGCAACTACTGAGCAACCCACCCACCATCGACCGGCATAGTGCTTCCGGTAATCGATGCTGCTGCATCACTGGACAAAAACACGGCAACCGCAGCAACCTGTTCAACTGTCACAAACTGCTTAGTCGGCTGGGCTTTGAGCATCACATCCTGCTTAACCTGTTCTTCAGTAATACCACGCGCTTTAGCCGTGTCCGCTACCTGTTTTTCTACAAGCGGCGTCCATACATAACCTGGCGCAATCGCATTAACAGTGATACCAAATTCCGCTGTTTCGAGCGCAACAGTTTTCGTCAAACCAGCAATACCATGCTTGGCAGCCACGTAGGCAGATTTAAATGGAGATGCAACTAAAGCATGAGCAGAGGCTGTATTAATAATACGTCCCCAACCCTGCTTTTTCATCAACGGTACAACTGCTTTAATGGAGTGGAAAGCCGCGGTTAAGTTGATACCAATGATGGCATCCCACTTATCTTCCGGGAAATCTTCAACGGGAGAAACAAACTGAATACCGGCATTATTGACTAAGATATCCACGGATCCGAAGCTTCTATTCGCTTCTTCAACCATCTCAGCTATTTCATTAGATTTGAGCATATTCGCGGGTGAAAATAAGGCTTTTATACCAAACTCTTTTTCTAGCGATGCACGGATAGCTTCATTTTCAGCAGGGTCACCTAAACCATTGATCATAACGTTACAACCTTGCGCCGCTAAACCTTGCGCAATAGCCAAACCAATACCTGATGTAGAGCCTGTGACAACTGCGTTTTTACCTTTGAGCATACTATCCCACCTTATTATTAAATGTTTGGCTGACCTTTAAATTACAACAAAGCCAGCACCTAGGGAACACCACTATTACCCTCGAGATTAGCATATTTTTGCAGCGCACAAAACCACACTGACTTTAGACTATATCAAAAGCAAAGAACCTAGACCTAGGAAGGTTACAAACCCCACAACATCGGTCACCGTCGTCAAAATAACCGAACCAGAAAGCGCGGGGTCAACCTTAAGCTTTTCTAACAGCACAGGGATAAGCACCCCAGAAAAAGCCGCTGCAAGAATATTGATAGCAATGGCAGCGGCTATGACGAAACCTATCATAGGGTCTGAGAACCAATAAGCCACTATGCCACCAATGGCAATCGCCCATAAAAAGCCATTAAATCCACCGACACTCAGCTCTTTCTTCAATAATGGGACTAAGTTCCCTTTAGAAATCTGACCCAATGCAAGCCCTCTAATAATCAGGGTTAAGGTCTGACTTCCTGCAATACCACCCATCGACGCTACGATTGGCATTAACACCGCCAAGGCTACAACCTGCTGTAAGGTAGCTTCAAACAACCCGATAGCCCACGATGCTAAAAAGGCGGTGAGTAAATTAATGCCCAACCAGGTTGCACGGCGCATAGAACTTTTTAATACCGGAGAGAAGAGGTCCTCATCTTCAGACAAACCCGCCTGCGCCATCAACTCTGCTTCATGACTTTCGCGCAAGATCTGCAAGCCGTCTTTGAGCGTCATCCGCCCGATAAGCATCCCTTTCGCATCAACGATCGGAAGCAAGACGTACTCTGATTTCTCCTGTATCTCGACACTGTCCTCTAAACTTGTTTCAGCAGGTAGCTGCTCAGCTTCCTCATCAACTAACTCAACAAGAGGAATATGTCCTGGAGAACCTAACGTACGTTGCAGCGGCACTGTACCCGCGTATCGACCGGCTCGGTCAGTCAGAAATAAGGTATCGGTACATTCCGGTATTTCTCGTCGAAGCAACCTAAGGGCATCATATACTTTGGCATTTTGTGGCAGTATTAATAGGTTATGATCTGCATAACGACCTATTTGATTATCATTAAACTGATTACTGTGCTCGAAGTGACGACGCTGCTGATGGTCCATTTGCAGCAAAGCCAGATCAATAAACTCGTCAGGTAAAGTATCAGCAAACTCAATTAGCTCTTCTGGCGAGAGCTGACCAAACAGCTTTTCTAGTGCATCAACAGGCAAGCTTTTAATAATGGTCAAACGCGCCTCAGCACGCATTTCGACCAACACCTCGGCCTGGGCATCAACGGGAATAAGTGCCCACTTAGCAATACGCTCTTCTATCGGCAATGCTTCTAATAACAGGGACATCTGATCGGGTTCTAGACTCTCAATCTGATCGAGCAACTCTTCATCTGTAACGCTCGATTCATCTTCGGTCTTAACAATTTTATCGACCAGTGGTCCTATTTCATCTGTCATAAACAACACTTCTCTAAATCAGATAACCGCAAATTACATACCCTGCCACAGCCGGAAATCTAAGGCTAGAAGAATCGATAGAGTACTTAGATCAAGAAGCTACAAATGGGACTGTAATGAGTCAAAGAAATTCGTTATTCTTGAACGAATATTTCTTAAAGATGGCGTATCATGCTGGATTGGGTTTTAGCCAATAATGGTTTCATGCTAGAAGCAGCTCTCATGCTCGCTGTCATTATCTATGTCGGGACGCGTATTTAAGCCACCTAGCCCGAACAACCCGGTACCACAAAAAATGTATTTTAGAATAAAAAACGTGATCACATTGACGGTCACTCTTGGTTTGTTTTCTGCGCCTTGCTACGCATACAATGAAACCGACCTGTTTAACGATATTCCAGAGGTCGCTTCGGCTACACGTATATCGCAAAACATCACGGAAGTTCCGGTCTCCACCACTATCATTAGTCGCGAACTGATTCAAGCCTCGGGTGCTGTCGATATCCCTGAACTTCTTACGCTTGTACCTGGATTTCAGGTGTTTACGCCTAACGCTAATAAATACACCGTCACTTATCATGGCGCTTCCGGCGAGTTTTCAAAGAATTTGGATATTCGCATCAACGGCAGGCCTGTTTATATCCCATTACTATCGACTGTAGATTGGAACTCTCTCGGCATATCCCTATACGATATTGATTACATTGAAGTGATACGTGGCTCAAACGTTCCCTCTTATGGTTCAAACGCCTTTATGGGAGCGATCAACATTATCACCAAAACGCCTATCAATGACACGAGCGTACACCTGTCTACGACCATTGGTTCACAGGGCCGTCGCGACCAACAGGCGAGCATGACCGGTAGAACCGAGGTAACTAACTACCGTATCAGCGTTGCCCATGAGAAAAATAAAGGGTTTGATGATATCCAGGATGGCGAGGAAATTAGCCATGCGAATATACATATTGGTTTCACACCTACCCTTTATGACAGTTTTACTTTTACCGCAGGAGCCACGAAAGGTTACATTCAATCAGGCGATCCAAGTGAGCCCTTACAACAAAGAGACCAAGACTCTAACTTTGAGCACCTCCAGTGGAATCATGTACTCGATGACAAAAATGAGTTTACGCTTCAGCTCTATCATAACTATCTAAATATTCGCACCCCGGAATATTGGGCCTCTGATCTTCTGCAAGACCCTAATCTCGCGACTGTGAATGGAACACTGGCCTTAGCGAGCGCTAACTGGAGTTCACTCCCACTTCTGTACCCTAGTCTTGCTGCACTGATTCTTGCCAATCCGACCTACCCATTTCCATCCACCACGGTTTCTGACTTCCAATTACCTACCAATGGAGAAAATGGTCGTACTCATACTTACGGTGCCGAATACCAACAGACCTATTCCCCTAATGATAGGGTCACTATTGCTAGTGGTATCGGATTACGTTACGACGAGGCAGTCAGCGAAGCACTGCTGAGTACCAGTGATACCGTAGATGAAGAACTCTATTACTTATTTAGCAACGCTGAGTGGAAAATCAACTCTAAACTCGCCCTGAATGCAGGCATCATGTCTGAGTTTTCATCCGTAACTAATCCCTCTCACTCTGTGCGGTTAGCCGCAAATTACCAGATCAATGAGAGATTAGCTTTCCGAGCTGCGGCTAGCCAAGCATACCGAACTCCCTCTCTCCTTGAGGAAAATGGAACGCGTGCTTATATCTTCCCTGAAGGCGTCCCGTATGACTATGTTGTGATTGCTAACGACAATATTGATGCAGAGAAGCTGATCTCCTCAGAAATTGGCGCGATATGGAAGCTCCCTGAATATAGTAGCTATATTGATTTTAAACTATTTAGCGAAAGAGTGAGCGACGGTTTAGAGTACTGGTTTTTCACCGGACCAATTGACTATAGCGCATTAATAACGCCTACAAATCAACACGCAGAAGAGCTTCGAAATGTTAATTCAAGGGTGACACGCGGTTTTGAAGTACAAACCGTCTTTAAGCCTTCACCAGAGGATCTCTTTCATCTAGGTTATAGCTATGCGGTTATGTCAGGAATACAACATCGGGGTCTTAAAGGTGATGACACCTTTTCTAACCGCGTGCCTAGAAATACCCTTACAGCGCTCTACAACCACCACTTTACACCAAGCCTCCAAGCATCCTTCATCTATAACTATGTTTCACATGTTGAATGGCTAGGTAATTTCAACAACTCAGGTTATGACACCATTGATCTAAAAGCGACCAAGACTTTTCGTGTTGGGCAAGATCAAGACATCACTGCCAGCATCCTGATTAAGAACCTCTTTGACAACCCATACACCTCTTTTGAACCGGCAAATATATACGACCGTAGACTATACTTTACGATAGCAACGGATTTTTAGACCTCTGGGCAAGGAACGCACCCACAGATGAAAACAGAGAGAGCAAAACTAACAAGCAACATCATCAGTGTACTGTCACTGATGATGTTGCTTGCCGTCTCTCTGTCATGCGCAGCAAAAGACGCTATTCAAGCAGCGATTGTGATGAGCAGCAGCGCATCCGTTTACAAAACGGTGGCTAACACCATCGAAGAAAATAAAAAGTTGAACGTGGAGTTTACGCAAATTGATTTAAGCGCATCTAACTTTGTTCCTGACTACCCTAGTGTATATATCACCGTTGGCACTCAGGCTTTTCAAAAACTGCTTAGCGAAAGACCTGACTCAACCATCATTGCCAGCTTTATCCCACGCAGAAACTATGAACAACTGCTAACCCAAAGCCAGAAGGCTGATACCACAGCTATTTTTGTTGACCAACCTATGAGTCGACAAGTGAAGCTAGCGAGGCTTATTGCCCCTAATGCAAAGACAATCGGTACCGTATTTGGAGAATCATCCATTGAGGAGAAAAAGCTACTGTATGAGTCAGCAAATCAAGAAGGGTTTACTATTTTATCGAATAATCTAAAAGAACAAGATAACCCAATTGGTATTCTGCAACCGATCATCACCAACTCAGATATTTTTCTAGCCCTACCCGATCAATCAGTTTTCAACAAAGCCACCGCAAAATGGTCACTCTACATTACACTACACAATAAGAAACCTATGATAGGCTTCTCTGAAAAGTATGTAGACGCAGGAGCCCTAGCAGCCGTGTACTCCACGCCCGAGCAAATAGGCCGAGACACGCAAACTGCGTTATCTAACTACATAGAAAACCGAAAGCTTCCAGAAGCTCACCATCCCAGTACCTTTTTAGTAAAGATTAATACTGCTTCAGCTCGCTCGCTCAATATCACTATCCCATCGGAAGAGACCCTGATGAGAAAAATAAAAGGGGCTGAGTAAAGATGTCACTCAAACCAGCTTATCGATTCAACATCAGCAAACGCATATTACTGCTCACCCTGCTTCCTTTACTTTTTATTTCCATCTTCTTTGGAGGCTACTTTATACAGACACGGCTTGAAGATGCAGAAAAGCACTTAATAGAAAGAGGCCAGCTACTGACCCGATTAATTGCATCGTCTGCTGAATTTGGCTTAATGACCAATAATCAAGAACTGTTAAGATCTATCAGCAAAGGTCCATTTTTAGAAGCTGATGTTGCCGATATCTTATTTTTAAATGGCCGCTATGAACTCATAGAGCGTTCGGCAAACTTTTCAGTCAATATCAAGCCGGGCTCCCCTACAGCCTACAAGGAAGGGAATTACTGGTACTTTACTGAGCCCGTTGTCACAACAGGTATTTCCTTTCTAGATAATCCTGAGTTCCAAGAAACAGAGCAGATCGTTGAGACCATCGGGTGGATAACCATCATCATGTCTGAAACGAACAAGCTTAAGCAGGAAGAGGATATCATCCTGACCAGTATGAGCTTGCTGTTCATTGGCTTCATGTTTACGTTTTTCCTCGCATTGCGATTTGGTCAGCGTATTAGCCGACCTATCCTTGAGCTAACATCAGTTATGTCAGAACTTCAAAAGGGATCCTACAGTGCGCGGGTAGAGATGACCTATGATGCTGAATTTAACGCTTTATCCGAAGGTTTGAATAACCTAGCAAAGACAGTAGAGACATCCATCCACACGCAAGAAAGTAAAATTGACCTAGCGACAAGGCGACTACAAGCTACTCTCTACCATCTAGAACAACAAAATGACGCCCTCACAAAAGCGCGCAGAAGAGCAGATGAAGCCAATCAAGCAAAAGATGACTTTTTAGCACGAATGAGTCATGAACTGCGCACCCCTCTTACTTCCGTAGTTGGTTTTGCCAAGTTACTTAAACAGACCCAGTGCTCGCCCGATCAACTTGAACATATACGCATCATCAACCAAACATCACAGATGCTTTTGTCAATTATCGATGACATTTTAGACTTTTCAAAGTTGCAACAAGATGCTATCTCCCTAGAAAAAATCCAATTCGACTTAGAAGAGGTCATTTATGATGTCTTAGAGATGCAAGCCCCGCAAGCATATGAAAAGGGTATCGAGCTTGTTGCACATTTACCCGATAACAGCTTTGAGGTCGTGGGTGATCCTACACGACTGCGACAGGTGATCTCTAACCTCACCGCCAATGCGGTAAAGTTTACAGATCACGGTTCTGTTGAGATCCATGTGGAAACAACCACGATTAACTCTCAACAAACAATGTTCACAATTAAGATTATCGACTCTGGGATTGGCATAGAAAAAGCCCATCTTGAACAGCTATTTCAAGCCTTTACTCAAGCTGACACCTCCATTACCCGGCGTTTTGGCGGTTCAGGTTTAGGCTTAGTTATTTCTAAAAAATTGACAGAGTTGATGAGTGGTAAGCTCTCTATGGTCAGTCACCCTAAAGAAGGTACGACCGTTACTTTATATATGCCTTTACGTTGCATCAATAATACCGATTTACCGACTCATAGCTTGCTCAACCAGACACAGAAAACACTTTGTTTCGAGTTAAACGCTTCTCTAAGACGCGCTATTGGAAATATGCTCAAGCCCCAGCTAGATACGTTAAACCTCACCAGAAGTCTAAATGAATGCATCCATCTAGCCCCTGAGTATCAGCGTATCATCTTAGGTGTACCTGCATCACAAAGTCATCAGCCCGAGTATATAGAGACATTAATCAAACTTGCAGAGCTAAATGCAGAAGTGCTGGCTTTAGTACCTAGCAACGTTGACACAGGATTACTGCCAGACAATATCGCGATACTCAACAAACCTATCCGCAAAAAGTTATTACTGAGAACATTAAATTTTGAACTCGCTGCACCTGAACAAGAGCAGATTCCTAACATCTCACAAATAAGCATTAATGCGGTTGTTGCTGAAGACAATGAATTCAACCGAGTGTTAATTCAAAAGATTCTGAACAAATACAACATAACAACCAGACCTGCTTGCACTGGTTTAGAAGCGATCGCTTTAGTCGAGGAGTCTAAACCCGACATCGTAATTATGGATGTACATATGCCGGTTATGGATGGCTTAGAAGCAAGCAAACGCATCCGCAAAATCTACCCTGAACTCCCGATAATTACACTGACAGCGAATATTATTGAACATGAGCATTTAGCCCTTTATCACGCTGGGGTATCCAAAGTATTGCTCAAACCTATCAACGATAAAGAATTGCTAGAAACTATATACTCACTAACTAAGACAGTTAACACTGAACAAGCAACGGATACTGAAGCAGCAGCGATAACTAACTTATCAACTTATGATATAGATGAGTCTCAACTTGAGGATGAGTTGAGACTATTAGCTTCTCAACTACATAGTGCCATTATCAATACAGAAGTTGATACAGCCAGAGAGATAACTCACCAGTTATTAGGGCTATCTGGACTTTATGAGTTACCAGACGTTGAGTGCTGTTCAGCTGAAATCCACGCTCTATTACATCAGGCGCACATCGATTGGGCTTTATTATGGAAGCTAAGCTGGAGACTTATCAGAATGTTCAGGCAAGAAGCAGCTAAAATTGTATGACTATTGGCTCATTAGCAATAAGCCTCTCTAAAGCCAACTTTTGCTCTTTAAGCAGGGCGATCCCCTGATGATTATAGCGCAGTAAACCCGCTCCAAATTCAACCCCTTTCATCCGATTCTCTGCTAAGAATTCTATATTGAGACAGGCCTGGCGGATGACTTCTAATTCAGGATCATGCCGTATTGGCATACCGATAAAAGCGGCCCATGGAGTAGCGTAATCTCCTCGTTCATGGAGTACATCCAGCAGCAATGTAAGTATTTCGTTTCTTGAAGGTCGATAAACCGGCGCACGAGACTTCGCTAGAATTAAGACAAAAATAACTAAAAATATTAGACAAACAATAAAGACTGCCAAAAACTGTAACAACATTATATCAACAGTGCTCTTAACATATGTCGTGCAGCCGCGCTTGCTTCTTTCTCTAGATTCGTCTCTATCTCTTCGATCTGTAAACGGTATTTATGCTTAGCCAACTTATCCAATGACTTCCACTTTTCAAGTATCGGAATATGCTGCGTTTGATCATAGACCTCAAAAAAAACGTTAATTTCAGGGTCTTTCTGAATAGCTAAATCCACTTGCTCTAATAAGTGTTTGATTCTGATAGAGGCTTCTACAAGCCCAACCTGCTTTTCTATTAGTGCTTGGCAAATCACTTTTAAGCTAGAGGCTACAGAATCGAGCTTTTCTTCATATAATCGTTGAAGCTTCTGTTCATTTTCCTGATGGCGTAATTTTGAATGACGTATATGCATGACTTGAGTATAAATAAAATAGCTCAACCATAAGGCTACCAAGGAGCCTACTAAAATGCCTGCAATAATAAAGTAATCGGTCATTTCACTTCCTAAGCTTCAATAAAGTAGCAAATACTATAATACAGCACAGCTAGCTTTGAAAATTTTAGAAAAAAAGGGCATAAAAAAACCCCGACCATTACTGATCGGGGTTCTCATATAGGCGCTTGGCG
>DAIRSP010000047.1:0-16513 GCA_036804365.1 Neptunomonas sp.
GTTTTACAGGCGTATCTTCTGCATCCCATAACCTAATATAACGCTTCGCAAGCGAAGCAAATGTAGCAGCACTACTTTCATAGGTTCTATAAGCATACGCAAACCCAGACAAGTTATTCCACTCATCGGATTCGCATCGCACAAAATCTGGAACTGCCCCCAACTCAATCCGCTGAACCAAGTCCTGATCAAGACAAGTTAACCATTGGCGCTTTAGGTAAGGCAATTGCTGTAAAAAAAACGATCGCCACTGGCTAATAACGGTTTCTGTTTGCTTAGCTAACGGTTTTACAACCAAGGCTGAATAAGCACCGGAGTGCACATCTAGTTGCGTGCCAACCCGGACAACTTGATAACCTACACCTCGCCAGAAATCTAAAAGCTCGGTAGTCATAGCAAAGGAAGCACCGACTAAGGCATCCCCTTCCTTTTGTGCAGATTCTTCGATCTTTTGAAGTAACCGACTCGCCACCGCAGAACGGCGACATTGATGATGAACCGCAATGCGCACAATGCGTTTTGCTTTCAACGCTCCTGCTTCAACAAAGCCTTGCTGAGCAATCAGCAATTGAGGGATCAGATGACCTCTTGGACGTCGCGTTCCAGACCAAATCTGCTTAATTAATCTATCGTCTAAGGCTCCTTCAGATGCCAATATACAACCTGCAATCACCTCACTTTCTGATTCGGCGATCCAAATTGATACATTTGGGCTGTCGAGCATAATCCTTAAATCATTAGGGGTGGTTCGATAATGTGCATCGATCATCAAGCCAAAAAGCGATCTCAGCACCGCAGGATGCTCAATTAACCACCTTGAAGAGATTTTCCTATAGCTAACCTGTGTCTGCCAATGGTTCGAAAGTGGTTTTGAGCTAGCATCTAACATTAATAAGCGATTAAACAAGGGTTCTAGTGAATCGCTTGCTGACCAACGAATAGGCTGATGGAGTTCAAATTTTTTCAGCGGACGGTCTAAGCTAGATAACTGAGAGATAAAACGAAGATTGAATCCCTGCCCCGTTCCTTCGTACCCCTGAGTTGTGGTGGTAAAGACAACACGCTTGAAGTGCTGCAAATAACGCAGTAATAAAAACACGGGAATAGCTGCAGCTTCATCGACAAACAACAGATCTACGTCATCGGCAAGCTTAGCAACTTCATTGGGGAGTACAAAAGGGAGATCAGATAACTCGGGGTGTTCGTAGAAGCTCGCGACAGCGTCCCGATTGGGTGCGATAATCGCCATTTTCTGATTAAGCGCCCATCCTTGACGAGCACAGATCCCAAGCAAATAAGACTTGCCTCGACCTCTGGCAGCGGTAAGAACGGCACAGGCTGATGGCTGTTCATTTAAAAACTGCATCAACTCTGATGCCACTGCGCTTTGCTCTTCGCAACGCTGACTAACAGAAGCGGCGCCATGCTTCAGTAAAGATTGGTTTCCGATCCAGCCTTGGCTTTGAGTAAACAGAAACCTGTATGGATCGGATTCAAGCACCGACCAGAAATAGCTAAGGAAACTATCTTGCACATCGCTAATAAGATATGGCTCTACCCTCAGACGTTCTTTTTCTGGATCTTGATAAAACTCTGTCTGAGACTCTGGCGTTAGAAAGAAAAATAACCCTCCTCCTTTAAGCAAACCTGATAAATGGCCTAAAGAGTCGGGATTAACCCCCGAGCGAGCATCATAGATAATCCCATCAAATTCGCTGCCTAGTAAGCGCCGGGTCTGCTGACAACTGACGGACGTCATGTCCTCCCAAGAAGAAGAGGAGATGACCAAGGCATTATTGAAAATGGGGACTCTGGAAACGGATTGGACAAGCGTTTTCAACCAATCCGCTTCTCCACGAAGCCATATTAACGCCCGAGAGTCGCTTAACTCTGCATCACGTTTGATACTGGCTATTCGTGAAACAAACGGCTCTATCATGCTTAGTGGCTGATTAATCGGTGTAAGTCACTGAAGGATCCTGACATTTTTCTACTTCAGCACAAATACAATTCCCACCTTGGGCTTTTGACTTGGCAAGCTGGCTTTCGACACGCTTGATAGCTGAATCAACTGTAAGCCCTGCGCTAGGTTGAAAAGTGCACAACCCAACGGCCGTTGAGCTAGGCAACTGCATTGCAAGAAGCGTTTTTAGACAACGCTCAGCCAACTGTTTAACTAACTCATTAGTTGACGGCAGAATAAATGCAAACGTCTCTTCATTGATTCGCGCAACGAGGTCGCCCGGCCGACAAACCGTATGCAACAACGTATCAGCAACTTTTTGAATGGTTTGATCATCAAGGTTAGGCCCGCCCACATCCACATACATCAAGGTTAATGGCGAGAACTCCCGCACACATCTGCGGCACTCGATATCTATTCTCTGCTCAAAGGCAACTCGATCAGGCAACCCAGTTAATAGATCTTTCCCCTCCCCTAAATGCTTAAGTGCTTGTTGCTGGCTAATAACCTTGGCAATCAGCCGATTGATATTAACGATCAGCAGTGCCAGTAACACCGCTGATAAGCCTAAAATACTCAACAGAATGAACGCATCGGAAGCTTGTTGTAAAACAAATACAAAGGCGCAGATAACGAGCAGTAATACCCCATAACTGAGAAACAATGAGGCATTTTTAAACTTTTCAGGCTTAGACAACACAACCTCCGCACATATATGAGTTCGGTGAACAAAGGTTAGTATAACTTACTTTAATACAGTTACTGCCCCCAATGAGTATGGGATTGATTTAAATACGCTAATTCGATTTCAGTGGACTCGCGCCCCAATACGCGATTTCTATGCGGAAAACGACCAAATCGGATAATCAAGTCTTTATGCTGTGCAGCAAAATCTAATGCGACATCCACATGATGCCTATTGTGTAGAGGTACCTCATTCAACATACTTTCAATGCAGGCGGTACATATTGCTTGGGACTCAAGTGATTCATCATGCTCCAGCGGTAAGTACAGAAACAGGCGCTCTGCAAAATCCAAAGCTTGATCATGATTATTCGCCAAAGCAGACTGAGTAATGGTCAAAGCAGCCGCATCTCCGATAAAGGCTTGAGCACTGCCTCGATAAATCATTCGAGTAAACTGGTCGAGCAACAATACCAAGGCTAATTGCCCTCTTGGGGTTTCCCTCCAAGTATCTAACTCTCCATTTAATGCTTGCCTCACTCGTTTACCGAACAGCTCGGCTATCTCTTGGTCTTGTTGAGGATCGCCTTTCCACCAAAGTGAAGATCGATCTGCTATTGGAAAGCCCTCCTTTAACTCTCCAAACCAATATTGAAGCACTTCATCTATATCGGTACGCATACACTTACCTCGGATCCTTTAAGCTAGAGATCGAATTTTCATCATTCCTTAAGCCAGTCAGGTTCTTACTTAATCGAAGGAATTTACTATTCCGTATTTTGTCTCTTTATTCAACTTTGAAACTGCATTAGAGTCCTAGTAACACTTGTTTATCATTTGCGTGGAGACAGATATGTCTAGGTTTTTAACCTTGCTACTTTTAGTACTAGCGATCATGGCAGGGTATTTTTATATTTACCCAGATCGTTTCTCATTTTTAAACCAGCTCGAGCAAGTGACAGAAAGCCTATCGGGTACAACTAAAAACAACGACCTATCTGAATCTTTAGGCAAGGGTTCTGACACCTCTGCAAGCTCTGAAGCTCCGACGCGTTCAGAGGCCGAAGCAACGGACCAAGAAGACGACCTACCACCGATGTCACCTGAACAGAGAGAGGAAGCGCAAGCACAACTTGATAAAATGGTCGATACCGCAGAGGTCGTACTAGATGCAAGACAAGTTAACCAATTCGTCACTGGGGATCAACTCTTACAACTCCCCCAAACGGCCGATGCCAGAACACAAATAGCACTAGATGAATCTAGCAAAAAATCGCAATTAAAACAGGGCGAGCAGGCTAAATCATTTGGTGTCACGCTAGCACCCTTTAAACCTAACAGCGAGTCGATTGCTGCCAATGGAACAACCAACGAACAGATTATTCATCTAAATCAGCCCTCTATTGGCACTAAAATCCAACTAAAAGAACTGCTCAACAACCCAAACAGTAATGATGGCAAGCGGATTTTCTATATCCACGCAGTCAATCCAAATGATGCACAAGGGATTTGGGGTATATTACAAAGTGGTTTAACTGACACCTTTGCTAAAGGTATGTCACTCTCTGATAAAGAAGCGCTGATTAAAGCGCAAATACCCAAAGAGGCGGACGAGGTATTGGCAAACAGACAGAGTTCCTTCTTAGGAAAGCTCCTGCACAACAAAGTGGAAACTACCTATATCTACAACTATGAACAAGGGCTACTCGGCCAAAACCCTAATTTGATCAAGCCTGGTCAGCAACTCATTATTGTTACCTTTACAGAAGATGAGCTACTGAAGGTTTACCAACACTTTACACAAGCAGGTGAATAATGATCGACCTTTATACATGGGGAACTCCCAACGGCAGAAAAATATCCATTATGCTTGAGGCAGTCAATCTTGAGTATCAGGTTCACCCCATCAACATTCTAAAAGATGAGCAGTTTGCGCCTGATTTTTTATCAATCAGTCCTAACAATAAAATCCCAGCCATCATTGACAGTGAAGGCCCCAATGGCGAGCCAATCTCAATTTTTGAGACAGGTGCGATTTTACTTTACCTCGCAGAAAAAACTGGGCGCTTTTTACCGAAGAACCCTGCAAAAAAGTATCAAGTGTATGAGTGGCTTATGTGGCAGATGGGAGGGTTCGGCCCATTCTTAGGACAGGCCCACCACTTTAATCGATTTGCACCAGAGCCCGTTCCCTATGCTCAAAATCGTTACAACGCTGAGGCTAAACGTTTATGGGGTGTACTCGATAAACGACTCGCCGATAGAGATTTTGTGGTTGATGAATTGAGCATCGCCGACTTTGCCATCTACCCGTGGGCAGCACGTTTTGAGTGGCAGCAGATTAATTTAGCAGACTTCCCACATGTTAGTGCCTGGATGACCCGTATGGAATCTTTAGAGTCCGTACAAAAAGGGATGCAAACCCCCGCTTAATTTATGACCTTATCTAAGGAAAAATGAATGCATATTTGGATTGACGCAGACGCTTGCCCGCGTGTCATCAAAGATATTTTATTTAGAGCATCTGAGCGTACCCGCATACCTATGACACTGGTTGCTAATCAATTTTTAGCGACGCCGCCTACGCCTTGGATAAAAGCTGTTCAAGTTCCGGCAGGCTTTGATATCGCAGATAACTATATTGTCCAGCACGTTAACTCAGATGACCTAGTCATCACTGCCGATATACCCTTAGCGTCTGAGGTTGTCGATAAAAAGGCATGGGCTTTAAACCCTCGCGGCGAACTCTATACCAAAGAAAATATCAAACAGCGCCTATCCATGAGAGACTTTCTCGATACATTAAGAAGCAGCGGTGTCGATACAGGTGGGCCAAAAAGCTTTAGCGAACAAGATAGACGGGCGTTTGCCAATCAACTGGATAGCCTGCTCGCTAAGGCAACCAAACAATAGAATCTACAAAGCACCCAGCAGATAGGGTTTACCGCAACTGTAAATGACTAAGCTGGGTTTCCCCTCTAACTCAACTTCCTGAGCTAAAGTGACTAACTCGTAAAATACAGCTCTATTAATCAGCGCCTCCATCCCAAATCGAATATGGACATAAGGTGAAGGCTCATCCGTGCGTGGATCAGTCACAACGCGAATAGGATGCGCGTCATCAACCCGCACTCTATCCTCTGTTTTGGTTGTTAAATAAACCTCTTGACCTAACTCGCCGTCAGCGACCTCCAGACTCACCACATGAAATGGTGCATCCTCTACAGAGATACCAACCTTCTCTACGGGTGTCTTAAGATAGAAGTGATCATTTTCTTTCCACAAAATGGTAGAGAAGAGTTTGACCATGGATTCGCGCCCGATTGGAGTACCGTTATACATCCAACGACCATCACGCAAAATTTGCATATCAATATCGCCACAAAAATCGGGATTCCATTGATCAACCGGTGGAATTGACTTAACTGAGCTTTTTAATTGACGGCTTATCTCTGTTAAGTCAAACGATGCTTTTGGCTTTGTCATCACTCATCAAGGCTCTTTTCAGGGAAGAGATTCTATTCTTCATTAAATAAACTCAACTTATATCGAAAACATTTCATCTAATCAAACAATCCTATGAATGTCATTCACTGTTAGAATAACCCAACTTTCATCGAATACGTGATAATGCATATGAACTCATCTCTAAAAGAGCGTTTCTCTGACCCAAGCCGTGGAGTCTATTTTGTGGGGACAACGCCCCCTAAAGATAACACACCGGCAGAGCAAGTGAGCGAGATCGCTGATAAGCTGCTCGGTCGCCTAAACGCTATTGATTATGATGGTCTGATTGTTTACGACATTCAGGATGAAAGCAGCCGGATTGATAAGCCCCGACCGTTTCCCTTTATGAAAACACATGATCCTCGTGATTATTCGCGTCTAATTCGTGAAAAATCAGGCCACCCTGTCATTACCTATAAAAGTGTTTCGCAACGTGATCGACAAGATTTCGAAACCTGGCTCAATGAAGCGTGGCACGAGTTTGGTGTTCAAGATATTGTTTTAGTAGGCTGCCCATCCTCAGAGGGCGAGGTTCGCTTATCACTGAATAATGCCTATTCCGCATTGAAAGAGCATCCTTTAAATTACCATTTAGGCGGCGTAACCATCGCTGAAAGACACGCTAAAAAAGGCGATGAGCACCTTCGTTTAATACAAAAAAACCAACAGGGATGTGAGTTTTTTATATCCCAAGCGGTCTACAACCCGCAGGCTACAATTGATATGCTCAGTCGATATGCTCGCCAATGTAAAGAGCAAGGTATCCAGCCACAACGTGTCATATTGACCTTTACACCCTGCGGCAGTGCCAAAACATTAGAGTTTATGGAATGGCTGGGGATTTCAGTCCCGGAAGCGACAGGCTTTCGTATACTTGATGCTCATAATCCACTTGCTGAATCTATCCGTGTCTGCAGAAGTAACCTTGAGCAAATACTCGAGGCTTGTTTACCTTTAGGCATACCGTTGGGATTAAATATTGAAAGTTTGACCAATCGTAAGGATGAAATTGACGCAGCTATTCGATTATTCAAACTGCTAAAAGCTACGTTAGATCTTAAATTAGCAGAACAAGCAATTCCGAATTAAATGTAGGTCTTAGTCTTTGCGGGTAGTGCTTAGTTCTGATAACTGAGCTTCTACCTGCCGGTAAATTTCAGGATTCCAAATAATCACCTGGCGCTGCAAGTTAAGCTCATATTTAGCATTCATTAGAAAGTCCATACCTAACAAGCCATCAAAACGACTCGATTCATTTTTGTTATCAATAATATACGACTCTATAGCTTTAGCTTGGTAAGGCCCAACTTGAATATTATCAAAGCGAACACTGCGCATTTTGATAATATTACCACCTGCGACCCGAGCATAGCCTGCAGAACGGGTCTGAGTATCTAAGCGCTCTAATGCATTTCGATGAAAAACGGTTGTGCTAGCCCCTGTATCCATCAGCATTTTGGTATGCACCGAGCGTCCGAGGTACGTCACTGTAACGGGAACCAGTACCTGATTATTAATAACCTCAACCGGTGTTTCCATTTTTTTTAGTTCTGCACTTAACTTCTCAATGCTAGCACGCTGTTTTAACGTTGCTCCGTAGTTAGAGTGGCTCGATAAGCTGCCGGTATTATTAACAGTCGCAGCGGGCCTTTGCAGTTCTAACTGATCTCGATATTCAGCAGGCACCTGACTGAGACTATCAACAAAGACTTTACGACCACTTTTATCAGTGTATTTGTAAATATCGGCCTCAGCTTTGCTCAGCATCATCAGGAGCAGCAAAGCGATTAAGCAGAATAAAATAGCAAACACCCGTAGCTGCGGACAAACAGAACACTTTTTCTTAGTCAAGATGCTAGCCCCCTGCTAACTTTACGGTATAGCCTTTTGCCTCAAGTAATGTTTTTAGCCTATCTCGATAATCACCTTGTATTTCTACAACACCTTCTTTTAACGTACCGCCCGTACCACACTGCTGCTTGAGTTGTTTTGCTAATTGTTTTAACTCATTTTCGGGTAACGGGATGCCTGTCACGGTGGTAACCCCCTTCCCCTTGCGCCCCGCTGTTTCGCGCCGAATGCGTACAATACCATCCAACGCAGCCACCCTTGCTTGATCCGCGTCCTCTTTACATCGACAGTCATCCAACGCTGCTCTGCATTCAGGACAGACGTTACCCGTAGAGGTAGAGTATACGAGCCGACTTAATTGATCTTGCATAGATGCCATAAAAAATTCCTTAACTAACGAGACAATCCGCCTATCTGCCTAGCCAGATAGGCGGCATAGTTGTCTGTCATACCACTGATAAAATCGAGCGCACGCATATAAGCTTGGTAGAGTGTTGCTGTGGGCGCAGGAGCATGGATTCCCATCAAGCTAATAATCTTTTCGCTACGATAGCTTAAGCCCTCGGTACTACCTTTTTGGTGTTGTTCAAACACCGCCGTACAAAAAGCATCTAGCAAAGCGCCTAAACAACTATATGCGCCCACCTCAAGCTCTGTTTTACGGGTATCGGGGAATACTTGCTCTTTAGCGAGTTTTTTCGCTTCACTCAAACCCTCTTTTACACCCGTATCACCATCAGCGAGTAACTCCCCTTCATAGCAACCTGACATAATTTGCGAATAGTGCTGAGAAAAAGCAGAAACCGCAGAGTTCACCATATTCTCAATAGCTTTACCACGTAGCGCCGATATTTTCCGACGCGCAGAAGCCTGGCTATAAAAAATATCGTCCTCAAATAACTCATCACCACATAACCGTAACAGGATAGGCTTGATCGTTTGAAATGAGATGATGTTCAGCTCAATAGCATCTTCTAAATCTAAGATGGCATAACAGATATCATCGGCGGCTTCCATTAAGTAAGCCAAGGGATGTCGTGACCACCAATGAGCCCCCTTGGGGACGAGTCCTAGCTCTGTGCCAAGCTTATCCAATAAGCCTAGCTCTGTTTGATAGCAGCTAAACTTACCTTTTCCTGTCGCGCGTTCAGCTGTCCAAGGATATTTGAGTAACGTGCCTAAGGTAGGATAGGTTAATCGCAGCCCTCCATCAAAAAGATGGTTTTCAATGCAGGTTACGACGCGAAAGCCTTGAGCATTGCCTTCAAAGGTTTCTAAGTCCAAACGCTCAGCCGGTGTTAGACCCTCAAGAAAAATTGAGCCTTTGGCGCTTTTAAACCAATCACGGATTGCATATTCGCCGGCATGGCCAAAAGGCGGGTTGCCGATGTCATGTGCCAAACAAGCCGATTGAACGATCATCCCAACGTCATGCGGCGTTGCCCACTCCGGTAACTCATCCGCTATAAGCTCCCCCACTCTGATACCTAAACTACGCCCGACACTCCCTACCTCAATAGAGTGTGTTAAACGCGTATGAATATGATCATTTAAAGCTAAGGGGTGAACTTGGGTTTTTCGGCCTAAACGGCGAAAGGCGCTTGAGAACACGATTCGATCGTGATCTTTATGAAAATGGCTGCGCCCGATTTCAGGCAGAGAATTAGACTCATGTCCATGTCGCTTGATGTTTAGCAGTTGATCCCACTGCATCATGGTGCAATACCCTATAATTAACGCCTTCAAGCCCACTAGCTTGACATAAAAAAGCCGGAGCATGCAATGCAATACTCCAGCTGTTTTGTAGAGACTTACCTAAACTTTGAACTGATTTACTACTTTCAACAGTCGCTGTTCTAGTGCACTCATCTCTTCAGTCGTTACAGATAGCTCTTCAGCATTTTTGGCTGAATGCTCAGCAATATCGGCTATCTGCTGAACACTCTGGCTGATCTCTTCGGCAACAGCAGTTTGTTCTTCAGCTGCACTGGCTATCTGGGTATTCATTTGTGTGATCGTGCTTACAGAACCGGTAATGACATGGAGTGACTTACTGGCATTTGCAGCATAATCAACCGTTTTCAGCCCTTGTCCTCGACTAGTCTCCATCACACCAACCGCCTGACGGGCACCACTCAGCAATCGCTCAATCATATTTTGTATCTCTTGAGTGCTCTGTTGTGTACGATTTGCCAAGGTTCTAACCTCATCTGCTACAACAGAGAAGCCTCGTCCATACTCACCTGCTCTTGCCGCTTCAATTGCGGCATTAAGGGCAAGTAAGTTAGTCTGATCAGCAATCTCTTTGATCACATTAACAACAGTGCCAATCTTGTCTGCATCGGCATCTAACTGACTAATCACCTCAGAGGCTTTGTTAATGTCATTCGACAACTCTTCAATCGCTTTTATAGTTTCCTCAACTACGCGTTGGCCAGTGACGGTTTCATCATCAGCCTCTTGAGCAGCTGACGCCGCGCCCGCCGCATTGCCAGCGACCTCTTGAGCCGCCGCTGCCATTTCATGGACGGCAGCAGCCGTTTGCGCGGTTTCGTGCCGCTGTTTTTGCACCTCAGCATGCGTACGTTTTACGACATTATTCATGCGGTCAGTGGATTTAGATAGCTCAGATACCCCAGCTTTTAAATCCATAATGAGGTGTTGAGTTTTATCGCAAAAATCATTAAAGCCTTGAGCCACAAGCCCAACTTCATCATTACCATTGACCTTTAAGCGACGAGTCAAATCGCCTTCGCCTTGGCTGATATCTAACAGTGCTTCAGCCGTTTCATGTAACGGCTGAGTAACCTTATTAGCAACAAAAGTCGCGATGCCCACGAAAATCAGTAATAGTGCTCCACCGATCGAACTGATGACTAACAAAGTATGTGTGATTTGCTCACTAATCCGCTCTCTTGCAGCCGCCACAGCATCTTCAATGTCATCGATATAAAAACCGGTACCAATCATCCAATTGAGCTTGGGTAATGCAACCGCATAACTCAACTTTTCAACTTCTACTCCTTTTGAAGGCTTCAACCAGATATAGGTAACAAACCCTCCTCCATTCTTCGCAGCATCAATCAGCTCTTTAATAATCTGAGTGCCATTCTTATCCTTAAGTCCTATTAAATTCTTCCCTTCCAACTCCGGCTTAGGACGATTCGCAAATCCTAGGCCTTCAAAATTATAGGCAAAAACATAACCATCTTTATTTTCCCCGTAACTGAGATTGCGCAGGATATCCGCTACTTCTTTTTGGGTATTTTTATCATTAGGATCAGATGCCTTTGCTAATGCGGGCTCTACCGCCGATACCGCCATATCCAAATAATTACGGAGTGTTTCTTCTTTGCTTGCCATCATGCTAGCACGCGTCGTTTTAATCTCATTTTCACCCAGTTGTAATAACTGCATGCGAACAATCAGCATTACAACAATGACTGCAATCACGAGGGGGGTAATGGTTAGAAGCAACATTTTGTGCTTTAGTTTGAAATGACTCATTTTTGGGCCCTTATCATTATTATCTTGTACCGGCCTTGGCTTGTGTTCATCCATGACAGCAAACAGATGCAATCATCATTTATGAACATTATGTATCTGATCAGAATCTACCGCTTGATGCCTTTATTGTAGCTAAAATAATAAAAATGACATATTGAAAAACTTATATATTAGGCATTTCTCAATATAGATTTGATGTTGTGCAAATTTCACATAAACTCTTGGCAATATTTTCAGTCGAGGAACAACAGATGCACCTTACCTTTTTCCGAAATTTAGCCATCACTCTGTTGATGTCTCTCTTATGTATCAATGCTTATGCTGGCAACCCTCAAGTGTTAATGAAAACCAACCAAGGAAGCCTCACAATTGAGCTTTACCCTGATCAAGCACCTATCACTGTGAGCAATTTTTTACGCTATGTTGACGAATCTTTTTATTCTGGGATTCAGTTTCATCGTGTCATAAACGATTTCATGATTCAAGCGGGTGGTTTCAATAAAGAGATGGAGCAAAAACCAGGTTTCGCTGCGATCAAAAACGAGTCTGCTAATGGACTTAGCAATAAACGCGGCACTATCGCCATGGCACGCACTAACGATCCAGATAGCGCCACCAGCCAATTCTTTATCAATCTAGTCGATAATTTAAGTCTTAATGCCATGGGGCCAAAAGCCGGTTACACCGTTTTTGGTAGTGTGATTAAAGGTATGGAGGTTGTAGACAAGATAGGTCGTGTGAAAACGACCACAAAATACCCATTTAGAGATGTACCCATCGAACCTATTATTATCTTATCGGTAGAAAGATTATAAAGGCCGTCTAATCGCAACATACAGCCCCTGCATTGTCAGCGCTGTATGTTCGCCCTGTTTAATATCCACAGTTAACGGAAAGCGTGCTCGACCTTTTTCCTCGACTGTGGCTATAAAGTGTTCTGCTTCATCTTGGCTGGGTATAGCAACCTCGGCATAGAAATCAGCTGTGATGGGACGCAAATACTGCATACTCGACTCTTTAATCATCACATCACATTCAAGCTTGTGCTGTTTAAGGATAAGCGTAGTCAAACACCATCCAGAGATAGTTGCCAAGGTAGCTATAGAACCCCCAAACCCAGTTCCTTTATCATTAACATTAGGCGCAAGCTTTGCTGGCAATATCAATTTTGAGCCATCAAAACTTAGCTCCCCTAGCCCCATGTGGGTCAATAATGGTATTTGAGTTTTCAACCAAGTTAAAAACTCATTGGCTGAACTGCTCACTCACTACCCCATTTTTTTACTTTGTGCTGATACTCCACATCAGCTAACTCTCTGAACTTCATCGGCGTACCTAAATAAATAAAGCCGACTAAATGCTCATGAATCTCCAAACCCAACTCACATTTTACCGTCGTATCGAATGCCAGCTCACCTGTGCGCCAAATGGCACCTAAGCCTTGAGCATAAGCAGCTAAGGTCATCGCATGCGCTGCGCAGCCCGCCGTTAAAACCTGCTCACTTTCCGGCACTTTTGGGTGTTCTTGCGGAGAAGCAATCACAACAACAATCGTGGGTGCTCTTAATGGCATTTTAGTGAGTTTTAAACGCTTATCATCCGCTAACTCACCTTCCTTAGCGGCCATGGCTTTGACAAAGACATCACCAAGTTTTTCTCGGGCTTCGCCTTCAATAACTAAACAGCGCCACGGTGATAAAGCACCATGGTCCGGCGCTCGCAATGCCGCACGAAACATCACTTCGAGTTGCTCGGACGTTGGAGCGGGCTCAAGTAATACGGGTGCTGAAACACGTTTATGAAGTAGATCTATAGCGTTCATTCTTATTCCTCTACTGCCGACTCAGGCGTAAATTCAGCGTTTCTTTTAACTCACTGGAGCGAATAGGGTTAATATCCAAACCGCCTCGACGCACATACCTTGCGTAAACGGTTAAAGATTCAGGGCGGCACTGAGCCCAAATATCCATAAAGATGTTTTCAACACATTGCTCATGAAAATCACCATGCTCACGATAGGAAATAAGATACCGTAAGAGATTCTCTCGATCTATTTTCGATCCTTTATAGGTTACTTGAATAGAAGCCCAGTCGGGTTGACCGGTTACCGGACAGTTCGACTTTAGCAGATGGCTATAGAGAGACTCTTCAACCAACGGTTCGTCAACGCTGAGTATTTCGGGCGTTGGCTGATAGGCAGTGATATCAATATCCAAATCATCAATACATTCACCGTCGAATTGACTCATATTGGGTAAAGCATCCAAATGTGTCATTTCAACAGTTACCTCCCCCCCTGCGGCCTGAGACAGATCTCTTTGCATACAAGCTATCACCTGCTCTTCTGTTTCAAAGCGGCTTAAATTGAAGGAGTTTAGGTATAATTTGAACGATTTAGATTCAATAATAGCGGCCGAGTTGGCGGGTATTCTAAAGGTTGCTATACGTGCAATTGGCTTACCTTTTGGGTTTAACCAAGAGACTTCGTATCCATTCCAAATATCTTCCCCATAAAATGGAAGCTCATGACGGTTCACACCTTTTTCACCCCATTTTAAATCACGTTTAATGGGAAAAAGTAACGACGCATCATATTGATTAACGTATACCGTATCGCTTCCAAGCGGGGAGTGCTCCAGTACTTTATTCTGATTCATTATTGTCGAATCCCCTTACCACTATTCAATAGCTTGAGTGCAATCGAGAAAAGTACAACATTAAACAATACAATAATGCCAAAAGCGAAATTCACGTTAATATCACTGACACCTAAAATGCCGTATCGAAAGGTATTAACCATGTAAAGAATAGGGTTTAACTGGGATACACCTTGCCAAAAATCAGGTAGCAGTTGTATAGAATAAAACACACCGCCAAGATAGGTCAGTGGCGTAAGAATGAAGGTTGGCACAATCGAAATATCATCGAATGAATTAGCATAAATAGCATTAATAAAGCCGCCCAGTGAAAACAATACCGCTGTTAAAAATACTGTCGCTATTGTGATAAACAGGTGGTGAATTTGTAGGTCAGTGAAGAAAAGCGATAAGAGTGTCACGATAAACCCTACTGCAAGCCCACGCGAGACACCGCCGATAATATATCCAGATAAAATAACCCAGTTTGGCATAGGCGATACTAGTAGCTCTTCGATATTGCGTTGGAACTTGGTACTGAAAAAAGAGGACACAACGTTGCCATACGAGTTTGTAATAACCGACATCATAATAAGACCCGGCACAATAAACTCCATATAATTAAAACCACCCATCTCCCCTATTCGCGTACCAATCAGGTTACCGAAGATAATAAAATAAAGTGTCATAGTGATAGCGGGAGGCAGCAAAGTTTGTACCCAAATACGGGTAAAGCGTCGGATCTCTTTGACTACGATCGTTGAAAAGGCGACCCACAATTCATAGTAGCTCATACTTTTTTCTGCTCCAGGTTCTTCTCAACAATTGATACAAACAACTCTTCCAAACGATTAGATTTATTACGCATACTGCTTACCTCAATATTATGAGATGAGAGCTGCTGAAAGAGGTCATTAATACCCATGCTTTTTTCTACATCTGCAATCAAGGTATGAGCGTCTTCTAATCTCACTTGATACCCTTCGATTTCAGGTAGGACAGATATATCCTGTTCTAAATCTAAAATGAAAGTCTCTGTATTTAACTGGGCTAAAAGAGACTTCATGGATGTGTTATGTACAATGCTTCCATGATCTATGATGGCAATATTTTTACACAGGCTTTCGGCTTCTTCTAAATAGTGAGTCGTCAGAATAATCGTTGTTCCAGCAGCATTAATTTCCTGCAAAAATGACCACATTGAACGGCGCAACTCGATATCTACACCCGCTGTCGGCTCATCCAAGATTAAAAGCTTAGGTTCATGAACAAGTGCTCGCGCAATCATCAGTCGGCGTTTCATACCCCCTGACAACATCCGAGCGCGGTCATTTTGCTTCTCCCAAAGCCCTAGCTTTCTAAGATAAAATTCGGCGCGCTCTTTGGCTAATGCAGTTGGGATACCGTAATAACCTGCTTGAGTTCGGACAATATCTCCAACTTTTTCAAACATATTAAAGTTAAATTCTTGGGGAACCACGCCCAAACAACGCTTAGCACTAGTCAGGTCTGTATCTAAATCATGCCCAAAAATAGAGACTTGGCCGCTACTTTTATTGACCAAAGAAGAGACTATGCCCAAGGTGGTAGACTTACCGGCACCGTTTGGGCCAAGTAATGCAAAAAAATCTCCCTGCTTAACGTCAAAAGAGATCCCCTTAAGAGCTTCGAACTTATTTCCGTAGACTTTACGCAAATCTCTAATCGATAGCGCTGTTGTCATGCTATATATCCCGTTCTATGAAACTAACCAATGAATAAGGCTTAAATCTGATATGCTATTGTATCAGTTCTAACCTAGTGTACGAGCACAGCAACAGAGTTATCCGAGATGAATAACAGTTATCATATGTTTCATGTAGAACTACTGAAACAGACTTATAATCAGCTTCTTGCCTTCAGTCCATTCTGTAAAGAAGATTTGGAAACTGACGATGAAGAGTTTTTACAGTTCTTCCATGAACTGATACTCCAAACCGAACATCATGAGCCCGGCTATATTGAAAACGGGCAGGTGCTCATGGGTCGCCTGATACGCGCCTATCCAGAACTTACGCCGCTTATGCCAAGAGATCTTTTATGGTTTTTTGGGGGTGACTGTCTGCACTATATGCCTGATGATGAATTACAACTATTTCAGCAATTAGACGAAGCGCGTTATGTCGCAGAATCTAGGGGTGAGATATTTGAATATTCCCGAGAGCGAGCTATTACACTTAAACTAGCCCACTAAGGCTTTAATCTGCTGAAATGTGCAAACTAAGTCAGACTAGACAAAAAATATTGGAATCGACCATCTCCTTGCATCTTTGACATATGCATTGCACTTTCAGCACCGCTCACCAATTCAGCAACATCTGTAGAG
>DAIRSP010000048.1:0-16392 GCA_036804365.1 Neptunomonas sp.
CTATTACATTATAAGTAATGTGAATTATATTAATGCTGATTTTGTCGATATCTATTTTTGATGCATGGTTTTCTTCTTTTGATTGTCTGATCTCTGTTTTTGCTGTTTTTTGTGCTATGTCAGTAAAGAGTCATCAAAAAAGGCCATAATTAACTAAAGGTTTTTTAAGAAAGTGCCGATTGCGTACTTTTTTATTTGAGCTATCTTTAAATAAATGTGTATTTGGAGATTTGGTTTTGCACTTACCTGAACATTTAACAATTCTCGAGATCTCGGAATGGCGAGAAAAAATGATGGCTGAGCTGGCTCAAGACAGTGAGTTAGTTATAGATGCGTCCGCTTTAAAAAGAATAGATACCGCGGGTATGCAATTGCTGTTAGCAGTGGTTAAAGATGCGACAGTGAAAGGTTGCTCTGTTCAATGGAGTGGAGTTTCAGATATCCTCTCTCAAAGTGCTCATTGGTTGGGCATGTCTAAAGTGCTTGGTGTTACTCAGTAGATATTGATTTGGAGATTTTTCATGGCCACAGTTTTAGTTGTTGATGACTCAGCATCATTACGAAACATGGTAACGTTTACATTAAAGCAGCAAGGTTACACCGTAGTAGAAGCGGGCAATGGTCAAGAGGCTTTGACGAAAGCGAAAGGAACCAAGTGTGATTTGGTTTTAACGGATGTGAACATGCCTATTATGGATGGCATTACACTTTGTACCGAGCTCAGGAAATTACCAGCATTCAAATTCACACCTATTTTGATGCTGACCACCGAAAGCTCACCCGAAATGAAGCAAAAGGGTAAAACTGCTGGTGCGACTGGCTGGTTAGTAAAGCCGTTTAATCCGGATACATTACTAGCTACGCTAAAACGAGTCGTACGGTAACTAAATTATGAGCATTGACCTATCCCAGTTCATACCCACATTCCTAGAAGAAAGTTTCGAAGGTCTTGAAGTAATGGAGGCTGGGTTATTAAACCTAGACTCCGATGATGCGGAAACGATCAATGCGATATTCCGTGCGGCACACTCTATCAAAGGCGGCTCGGGAACATTTGGTTTCAATGGCATTACAGAATTTACTCATGTTGTTGAAACACTACTTGATGAAGTGCGGTCAGGTCGTCGCCCCTTTACTGAACACCTAAAGAATCTTTTGCTTGAGTCGGTTGACTGTATTCGCATGTTGTTAGAAGCGGCTCGTGATGGTATCGAGTGCACTGATAGCAAAATTGAAGAGGTGCATCAGCATTTAACTGCCGAGTTGACGGGCAAAAAGCCCGAAGTCGTTACATCTCCGGTGGAGTCGAGTGAATCAGATAGCCTGGCTAGCGCTGATGCACAACATGCCGGTTGGTTAATTCGCTTTTTGCCTGAACCCCATCTGCTAGTAACGGGTAATGAACCGATTTTGATGATGTCGGCTCTAGCCGATTTAGGCGATATTGATGTCACGGTCATCAGCAACGACTTGCCGGCATTGTCCGATTTAAATGCGGAAGAGTTGCACTTGTCTTGGGAAATCAAGTTATACAGTGATTGTGCTGAACGCGATATTCAAGAGGTGTTTGAGTGGGTTGAAGATGATTGTGAACTTAGCATCTCACTGTTAGGCTCGGCTACCCTTGAGGTGGACGAACCAGAATCGGATGCTAATGATGCAGAGCACAATGGCGAAGTTGAAGTCTCCGGCACTGAAGTGTCTGCCAATAAAGAACCCACACAAAGTGAATCTGCGACTAAAACTCCGGCTCCTTCAACGCCAACCAATGCAGCGGCTGCGAGCAGTTCTGGAAGGAAGCCGGCAGCTGATGGTGGCTCGATTCGCGTAGGTATTGATAAGATTGATGGCCTAATTAATCGTGTCGGTGAGTTAGTTATCACTCAGTCTATGCTAGGGCAGGTGGGATCGGAGTTATCGGCTGTTGATCATGTTGCTGTTGAGCGCTTACATGAAGGCCTAGTTCAATTAGAGCGTAATACTCGAGATTTACAGGAAGAAGTCATGCGTATTCGCATGCTTCCTATCAGCTTTGTATTTAACCGTTTTCCTCGCATGGTACATGATGTGAGCAGTAAACTCGGTAAGTTGGTTGAATTGAAGCTTTCCGGTGAACAGACTGAACTTGATAAAACGGTGATGGAGAAAATCGGTGACCCCTTGGTTCACCTAGTACGCAACTCGTTAGATCATGGTTTAGAAGGCCCGGAGGAGAGACTTGCCGCCGGTAAGCCTGAAACCGGTGTCGTCATCCTTAATGCTTATCATCAGGGTGGTTTCATTATTATTGAAATCAAAGATGATGGCCGCGGCTTGAATACCACTCGGATCAGAGAAAAAGCACTCGAAAATGGGCTGATCACTCCCGAACAGGTACTTCATGAATCTGATATTCATGAGTTAATTTTCCGTCCAGGTTTCTCCACCGCTTCAGAAGTGAGCGATCTATCTGGGCGTGGCGTCGGTATGGATGTGGTGCGTCGAAATATTGAGTCGCTCGGTGGTCATGTTGCGGTTAAGTCGGAGGCTGGTATCGGGTCTACCTTCACGGTTAGCCTACCATTAACTTTAGCTATACTTGATGGGCAGCTCGTGCAGGTTGAACAAGAGGTATATATCGTACCGCTTGTCTCTGTTGTTGAATCTATTCAGGTTTCATCCGCCGCATTAAAAGCGATTGCCGGAGAAGGTCGACTGTTCCGCTTCCGTGAAGAGTATATTCCGATCATTCATTTGCGCGATGTTTTCAACATCGAGAAGCCAGTGGATGTTTTTGCTAACAGTCTAATGGTGGTGGTTGAAGGCGGTGGAATGAAAGCCGGCCTTGTTGTTGATGATTTACTCGGTCAGCAGCAAGTAGTAATTAAAAGTCTAGAAACAAACTACAAGCGGATCGATGGTTTATCCGGTGCGACGATTCTCGGTAATGGCGATGTGGCTCTGATCCTAGATGTGAGCGGTTTGGTTAAGATCGGGCTAGAACCTGGCATAAAACAGGTGATTCAACAAAAGAAAACAGATAGTCATACTGCCAAGGAGGTCGCATAATGAGTCTGCAAAGCGGCAATACCTTGAATAGTTCACAGTTTTTAACTTTTATTTTGGCGGATGAAGAGTATGCGGTTGATATTCTTCGTGTCCAAGAAATTCGGGGGTGGATGCCAGTTACTCCTATCCCTAATGCCCCCTTTTATATGAAAGGTGTTTTAAATCTACGAGGGGCTATTATCCCTGTTGTCGATTTGCGTGGCCGTATTGGTTTAAAAGAAAAAGAGTATGGTCCAACAACCGTGGTTGTTGTGGTTTGGGTTAACAGTGGAGATCGCCAGCGTTGTATGGGGCTAGTCGTTGATGCAGTTGCTGAAACGTACAGTATTGCAAAAGAGGATATTCGCCCAGCACCGATGATGGGACGGGGGATTGATCCTGAGTTTATTGAAGGGCTAGCCACAGTAGAAGATAAAATGGTGATTATGTTGGATATTGATCATCTAATGAATACCGGTGGATTAGCATCAGATGAGTCTGAAGGCCCCCGTGAGTAATAATCAAAAAATCAATCACAGGGTAATACTAGGTTGTGCTGAGGAGAAGTATGTATGAAGATCAATTTACCTGTCACTGATCATGAACGCAAAGTAGTACCAGGGCAGGAACTGGTTACTAAAACTGATCTTAAGGGCATCATCACTTATGCCAACCCTGCGTTTGTTAAAATCAGTGGCTTTACTGAACAAGAATTGGTTGGTCACAACCACAACGTGGTTCGCCACCCTGATATGCCGCCGGAAGCATTTGCTGATTTATGGACAACCCTAAAGTTAGGTCGTCCTTGGTGCAAAATGGTAAAAAACCGCAGTAAAAACGGTGATTATTATTGGGTCAAGGCAAACGTAACGCCGGTGTATCAAAACGGACAGATCGTTGAATATATGTCTGTGCGTACAGCACCTTCAGAGCTTGAAATACAAGCGGCCTCTACGCTGTACAAAAAACTAAAAAATAAAGAAATTAGCCTGCCTGACCCGAAAGCAGTTCAAACGGAACTACTAAACAAAAAGCTTTATAACCTAGCTTTTATCAGTGTTGCGATGATGGTGGTAATTGGTGGTGGAGCATTAGCGGCGGGTCATATTAACTATGCGGCGATTGGTCCTGTTTTAGCATTTTTGTTAATGCTATTTGGTAGCTTATCTATTTCACGTAAGGTCATCCATGAACCATTAAAAGAAACCTTCTCTGTCTTTAAACAGGTCAGTGAAGGTAATTATCACGCTGAAATTGCGGTGGATGAAGAGGGTGAGGTAGGTGAAATTAACCGCGCTGCTAAATCACTCGCGATTAAATTAGGTTTTGAAGTTAACGAGTCTCAATTGTTAGAGCGTTCTTCAAGCCGAATTAAACAGGCTCTGGATAGTGTTTCATCCAATGTAATGATGGCAACGCCTGATGGTGTAATCATCTATATGAACGAAGCTATTGTAAATATGTTTACTACAGCCGAGTCAGATATCCGTAAAGATTTGCCTAATTTTTCAGCTGAACATCTGTTGGGTCGAAATATAGATGACTTTCATAAGAACCCTGCGCATCAGCAAAAGTTATTAGAAGCGATGAAAGATACGTTTAGCAGTCGTATCCGAATTGGTGGTCGTACGTTTGATCTGGTTGCAAACCCAGTTTTGAATAATTCAGAGCGCCTGGGTACTGTTGTCGAGTGGAAAGATGTGACTGATCAACTAAAAGCTGAGGATGCAATCCAGAAGCTGATCCAAGATGCTTCGAATGGACAGTTAAATGAACGTTTGGATGATAGTGTATACACCGGCTTCATGAAAACGATCGCGCAGGGCATTAATACCATGCTGGATGCGGTTGTTGAGCCAATGCGTGAATCTAAACGTGTATTAACAGCGATGGCAGATGGCGATTTAACACAGCGTATGCAAGGTAGTTTCGCCGGTGAGTTTGCTGAACTTGATGATGCGCTAAATAGCTCGTTAATTAAGCTGCAAGATATGGTTAATGAAATTCGTGCAGCAGGCGCCAATATCACCACAGGGTCATCTGAAATAGCGCACGGTAACTCTACTTTGAGTCAACGCACTGAAAGCCAAGCGGCTAGCTTGGAAGAAACAGCTGCCAGCATGGAGCAGATGACCAGTACGGTAAAACAAAACGCTGAAAATGCACAAGAGGCGAGCCGCTTGGCTGAACAAGCGAAGGTTCTTGCAGATGATGGTAGTGCTATCTCTGCTAAGGTGGTTCGTTCTATGGGCGATATTAGCCACAGCTCTAAGAAAATTTCTGAAATTATCGGTGTTATCGATGAGATTGCTTTCCAAACAAACTTGCTTGCACTCAATGCGGCTGTTGAAGCTGCAAGGGCTGGCGAACAAGGTCGAGGCTTTGCTGTCGTCGCTGCCGAGGTTCGAAATCTTGCTCAGCGCAGTGCGAGTGCAGCGAAAGAAATTAAAGAGCTGATCAGCGACAGTACTGAGAAAGTAGAGGAAGGTAGTCGTTACGTTGATGAGTCTGGTCGTGCATTAAGTGAAATTATGGATGGCGTGCAAAAAGTGTCAGCCATCATCCATGAGATTGCGACAGCGAGCAAAGAGCAAGCCAGTGGTATCGAGGAGGTGAATATTGCTGAAACCGCCATGGATGAAGGCACTCAGCAGAATGCGGCCTTAGTACAACAGGTTGCCGCTGCATCTGAATCTATGGAAGAACAAGCACAGCAACTGCAACGCTTAGTGAATGTGTTTAAGGTAAATTTAACCTCGCAGCACCATCAAGCTAGCAGTGCACCAAAGGCTCAGCGTAGTAGCTTTTCAGCTTCGACACCAAGTCGACAAGCTGCACCAGCACCTGTAGCTGCCCCTAAAAAAGCCGCTGCCCCTAAAAAAGAAGCACCGGTCATGAAAGCGTCAAGCAGTGATGAGGAATGGGAAGAGTTTTGATCCTTTTCTAAAAAGTGTCAGTAGTCGCGTATAAGGAGCGTTCATGCAGGCTGCGGAAGATGTGACAGGTCGTGAATTTCATTTCACGCAGAAAGACTTTGAAGAGATTCGTTCAAGGCTTTACTCGCATGCTGGAATTGCGCTATCTGACTATAAAAAAGATATGGCGTACAACCGACTGGTGCGTCGTATTAGAGAATTGGGACTGTCAGGTTTCTCTGATTATTTTAATCACTTGGAAGAGAATCCTGACGAGTTTGGTCAGTTCATCAATGCGCTGACCACCAATCTCACTTCGTTTTTTAGAGAAAATCACCATTTTGAGTATCTAAAAAATACGGTGTTTCCTGATCTTGCTAAAGAGGGTAAGCGAAAGGTTCGTATTTGGTCAGCAGGCTGCTCAATGGGTGAAGAGCCTTATAGTATAGCGATCACTTGTCGTGAAGCCGCTAAGGATCTTTCGCAATGGAATATCAAAATTCTCGCCACGGATATAGATTCCAAAGTTTTGCAGACAGCCAGTGCTGGCATTTATGGCTTGGAAAGAATAGAAAATATACCTCGGGAGTATAAATCGCGTTATTTCAAAAAGGGCAAAGGGAGCTTTGCTGGCCAAGTAAAAGTTTCTCATGAATTGCGAAATATGATCTCGTTTAAAGAGCTCAATTTGATGAAAGATTGGCCCATGAATGGTCCTCTGGATGTTATTTTTTGTCGAAATGTGATGATCTACTTTGATAAAGAAACTCAGTTGAACTTACTGAATCGAATGGCTGAGCTGCTTAAACCTGGTGGGCTGTTGTTTGTAGGGCATTCTGAGTCACCTTTTCGGTTAACTAATCGATTTAAGCTCATCGGGCAAACCATTTATCAAAGGGTTTATTAAATGGCTTATAGTGCGATGACGCCTGTTGGCGAATACCCCAAATCTACCTTGCCTGGCTTCGAGCATTATCAACGCTATTGGTTTCGTAAATGTGAATGCTTTGCAGTAAAGATTAAACCAGGCGAGTTTTACGTCACGCGTCATGCTGAAGCTATTACAACTGTCCTTGGTTCTTGTGTTGCTGCCTGTGTGCGTGATCCAGTAGCTGGAATCGGAGGTATGAATCATTTTATTTTACCTTCTGTCGAAGCCCACTCATCCGCACCTCTCATTGAGTCTGCACGCTATGGTGCTTATGCAATGGAGCAGTTAATCAACGAAATATTAAAGTTTGGTGGCCGCAGAGAGCGCTTAGAAGTAAAAATATCTGGTGGTGGAAATATGATCAGAGGCATGTCAGATATAGGCGAACAGAACGTAAAGTTTGTTACGGACTATTTGCGCTACGAAGGGCTAAAAGTAATTTCCTCAGATGTCGGTGGCGTTCAGCCGCGAAGCATTGCCTATCTGCCCTTAGAGGGGCGTTTGTTAGTTAAAAAATTGGCTACACTGCATAATGATAAACTTATGGAAGCGGAAGAGAAGTTTCAGCGTAAAATTGAAGCCGAATCGAATGCCGGTGATGTTGAGCTTTTTTAGGGATATCTCAAGGGGAACTGAATGGATCATGTGTTAAAAGTATTAGTTGTCGATGATTCGATGTTAATTAGACAAGTATTGTCAGAGGTGCTTTCCTCAGATCCGTCAATCAAAGTTGTCGGTGCTGCTAGCGACCCGTACGAAGCCAGAGAATTAATTAAAGAGTTAAAGCCCGACGTTTTAACACTTGATATTGAAATGCCCAAAATGGACGGCATTACTTTTTTGCGCAATTTAATGAAGCTCCACCCTATGCCGGTAATCATGTTATCAACGCTTACGGCGCAAGGCGCAGACGAAACATTAAAAGCATTAGAGCTAGGGGCCGTAGACTTCATTCAAAAACCGAAACTGGGTGCCTCCGGGATGACTGCCAGTTCATTTGGTCGGGATTTGATTGAAAAAGTAAAGGTAGCAGGGAAAATTAAAGATAGAATTGCTGCTCGTCTACCTCTTAAAGTACCAACCTCTCAAACGACGTTGGAAAACTTAAACCTGCGTGCAACGGAAGGCAGTTGTTTAATTGTAATAGGTTCCTCTACGGGGGGAACTGAAGCGTTGCAAGAAGTGCTGACCGTATTACCAGCGGATATTCCGCCGATTGTTATTACGCAGCATATTCCTGCATCTTTCAGTTTACGATTTGCGAATCGTCTGAATGAAAAGTGCCGCATATCGGTAGTTGAAGCGCAGCATGGGCAGGTTATCAAGTCCGGAACAGCCTACATTGCACCGGGCGGATATCATTTAAAAGTAGAGCGTCATGGAGCGACCTTACGTTGTCGCATTGATGATAGTGACCCCGTTAATCGTCATAAGCCTTCGGTTGAGGCTTTGTTCGACTCTGTAATTGCGGCAGGTGTCAAAAAGGTCATTGGGGTGATGCTCACAGGGATGGGAAATGATGGTGCCGAGGCGATGCTTAGATTGCGTCAATCTGGCGCGCACACCATCGCTCAGGATGAAGCAAGTAGTATGATTTGGGGAATGCCTGGATCGGCAGTTAAATTAGGTGCTGCTGTAGAGGTTTTGCCACTGAATAAAATACCAACAGCGCTAATTCAGCGGTTGAAGTCGTCTTAATTGTTGCGCATACATAAAGGTCAGAATTATGGGTAAGCATCTAGGAAAAATAGTATCTGCTGTCGCTATACTTGCATTATTGTTAGCAGAGATAATGAATATACCTAGCTTACGTTATGCTGCAGAAGCAGGCGTTGTATTCGGGGTTATCTTGCTTTGGCTGAACGCAAAAGAGGGTAGCGATAAAAAGCGGAAAAAAGAAAAAACGCCTGTGCTGAGTGAAGAGCAACTTGCTGCTCAGCAATTGCAACCCGTCTTTGCGGAGATGGTTAAGACATTAAACTTCGAAGCCAGCATTATTGATCAAGAGGTAACTCGGGTAGATAGCTTAATTAAAGAAGCTGTTAAAGTAATGGTAAGTAGTTTTCATCATGTTAATGAGTTGTCTGTTCAGCAAAGCGGTATCGTTCATGAAATTATTGACCAGCAGGATGATGATGAAGACTCGCAATTGAACATGACGGAATTTCTGCATGAAGCCAGTTCTGTTCTAGACCAATTTGTTGACCTGATGATGACGGTTAGCCGTAACAGCCTTGAGACAGTTCACCATATCGATGATATGGTGGGGCAACTGGATGGCATTTTTAAACTGATAGAGAATGTTGAAGGCTTAGCATCTCAAACCAACCTACTGGCGTTAAACGCGAGTATAGAAGCTGCGCGAGCTGGGGAAGCAGGGCGTGGGTTTGCCGTCGTTGCCGATGAGGTTCGTTCCTTGTCTATTAGCTCGGGTGTTTTGAATAATCAGATTCGTGAACGTATCACTAAGGCTAAAGAGACAATCGCGACGCTCAGGCATTCCGTGGGTAAAATGGCTGCTTCAGATATTACCGACACCATTGAAACAAAAGAACGAGTGGGCTCTATGTTGGCCAATGTTGGTGCATTAAATGAGTTCGTTTCTATTCGGGTGGCTCAGGTGAGCGCGTTGGGAGGCGAGTTAGATAGTGCAGTCAATAATGCGATTCGCTCATTACAGTTTGAAGATATCTCTTCCCAAGCGTTAGGTTCATTACACCATAATATTCATACATTGAATCAGATCTCTTCACTGATTCAGGACATTGAGTTTGATCGTTTAGACACTATGCGTGAACCTTTAAGCCGTCTACAACAATGCTGCCGTGATTTGCGCGAGGCCGGCGTTGTTCGTAATCAATCAAGAACGGTATCGCAAATGGATTTAGACGAGGGTGATGTAGAGTTGTTTTAATCTTGTGTTTAGAGTAAATATTGAGAACGTTTTTTTAGATGACTAGAGTAGGATTGTATGCCAATAAATAGTTCACTGGCTAAAGATAAGAAATTGTTAACCATTACTATTACTGATCGTTTCGATTATGCACTCCATCAAGGGTTTCGTGATGCATACCGTCAAGTTAATGAGCCTGGTTATACATTTGCAGTCAATCTGAGTGGTGCAAACTACATGGACAGTTCGGCGCTAGGTATGGTGCTTTTGCTAAAAGAGCATGCTGATAAGCTCGGTGGGCAGGTTGTGATTACACAGCCGCATCCTTCCGTAGCTAAAATTTTACGCATTGCTAACTTCGACCGCTTTGTGAAAATCGAGAATTAGCATGTCTAATGAAGATGTACTTTCTCGTGGAGTCTCCGTTGAGAAGGTGCTTGTAGTCGACGATAAACTGTCTAACCGGCTTGTGCTTGAAAAGATGATTTCAAGTATGGGGATGGACGTTTTCTTGGCCGAAGATGGCATAGACGCTATCGAAAAGTTCAAACTCCATCGTCCTAGTCTGGTGCTAATTGATATCGTAATGCCACGCATGGACGGTATTAATGCTACCCGTGAGCTCAAGGCATTGGCTGGCGAAACCTTTATTCCTATTATCATGATTAGTGGTTTAGAGGATGAGAGTATTGTACGCAACGCAATTGAGGCGGGCGGTGACGATTTCGTACGTCGTCCTTTCTCTTTTGAAATCTTAAGCTCGAAAGTCAAAGCTATGTTGCGTATCAGCCAGCTTTATCATGACGTACAGAGTATGTACAGTCTGAGAAAGCGTGAAGAAGAAGTGGCTGAGCAGATATTTAGTGAGGCTGTTGAACGCGCGAATGTTGCCACTGATCAGATCAAACTACATAAACGACCCGCGGCGACTTTTAGTGGAGATGTTTTATTAACGGCTCGTCGGCCCAACGGTGATATCAATATCTTATTAGGCGACTTCACCGGTCATGGGCTTACCTCGGTAGTCGGTGCTTTACCCTTAGCGGAAACATTTCGAGCCATGACCTCTAAAGGTTATGAAGCGGATGAAGTGTTAAGCCAGATTAATCGCAAACTGCATAAGATCTTACCTACGGGGATGTTTCTTGCTGCCAGTATGGTGACCCTGTCTAGAAATGGACGCTGTACCCTTTGGAATGGCGGAATGCCAGACATATTGGTCATCAAACCTTCGGGTGAAGTGCGAGTACGCATCGAGTCTAATGATCCTCCTTTAGGCATTATTCCTAACTTATCTGGTATGCATATCACGCCTATGCAGGTGGCAGATAATGAACGTATTTTGTTAATCAGCGATGGCGTGGTTGAGGCTAGAAATGATGAGTCGGAATATTTTGGTGAGGAGCGCTTTCTCGCCGCGGTAGCTGAGGGTGGGCGCCAAGGAAAGCTTTTAGAAACAGTATTGAAGAGTGTTGATAATTTCCTTAAAGGCCATGAACAGGATGATGATATCTCCTTGATTGAAATCCCAGGGAGAATACAAGAAGCCAGCACTGTTAGGCATAAGTCATCAGGATCTGTTTCATCACCAAACTCCGAATGGTCATGGTTGCTTAAATTACATGGTGGGAATTTAAAACGAATTAACCCTGTGGCTATTGCCTTGAGTCAGCTGCAAGAGTTAGAAGGGCCAAGAGATAATTGGCAAGAGGTGTTTACTGTATTGACTGAGTTGTATGTCAATGCGCTTGATCATGGCGTACTCAAGCTTCCCTCATCGCTCAAGTCGACCTCTGAAGGATTTACGGAGTATTTCAGGCAGCGTGAAGTCCGGCTCGATCAGTTAGGTAAAGATGACTTTATCTTAATCAAGTTAAAATATCGCGGTAGTCCGGATGACGGATGCTTAACCTTGACTGTTATCGATAGTGGTAGTGGCTTTGATGTTTCGAGCGTATTAGCTAAAGTTGATCTGAATTTGGCCGGAGAACATTCAACACCGGCTCTGCATGGAAGAGGGATAGGTTTAATCAGGGAGCTCTGCTCCTCTCTGGCTTACGAGGCATCGGGATGTCAGGTTGTAGCTGAGTATCATTGGCAAAATACAGGCCTTTGATTAATCGTTGAGCCATATCAATTTATTCTAATGTGTATCGGTGTAACCTATTCTCAATTAATAAGATTTATTTATGAGGTGAGTTATGTTCGGTATCGACCCGTATGCTTTTGAAACTTTGTGGCCAAGTTTGTTGGGCGTTGCTGGAATGTCCGCTGTGATGATTTGGGCATTTATCAAAATTCGTCATTTGATGAATGAAGATAAACCAAAGAAGTGAAAGATTAAAACGTACTAATTATTCCAAATACCTGCCAACGGCAGGTATTTTTTTGTCTTATTTTTAGGCCATTTGGGTCGAAAACTGGAAATACTGTCTTTTTGAGTTATAACTTAAGGATAAGTATAGTTTTAAATGAGATGGAAATGGCGGAAAAGAGCAAAGGGCGGATTCTTGTAGTTGATGATGAGCCTATCAATCTAGAAATACTCGAAGAATATCTCGAAGATGAAGGGTATGAGCCAGTTTCTGCAAAAAGTGCAAAGGATGCACTCGATATATTAGCCGAAGATAAAAAACAATTTGAAGTGATTCTACTTGACTGGATGATGCCAGGAATGAGTGGGTACGAATTACTTTGCCACCTAAAATCACAGCCAGCATTTCAGAAAATTCCTGTGATTATGCAAACAGCACGAAGTGAAAAAAAGGATATCGAAGCGGGTATCTCTGCTGGGGCTTACTACTACTTAACTAAACCCTATTCTTATCATGATTTGATGCCGCTTGTGGAATCAGCTGTTCGTGATTTTAAAGCGCAAAATACCGTCAAATTAGCTATTCCTGAGTCTACTGATACAAAATCAACAGGAGACGCTACTCTCTTTTTCACCTTACAAACATTGGAAGAGTGTCAAACGGTTATTGCTAAGATCAGTGCATGGGCCCCGGAAGCACCAGATATCGTGTTGGGCCTGAATGAGTTAATTATTAATGCGATTGAGCACGGTAATTTAGAGATTAGCTATGAAGAAAAATCTCATCTAAATGAAACCGGGCAGTGGCTCACCGAGCTTAACAAGCGACTATTAGATGAAAAATATAAAAGCCGCGTGGTGACGGTCAAATGCTCAAAGTCAACTGAGACCATTCAAGTGCTCATTACCGATGAAGGCAAAGGTTTTGATTGGCAACCCTACTTAGAAATCGCACCGGAGCGTGCTTTTGATACGCATGGCCGAGGGATTGCGATGGCCAAAATGTTAAGTTTTCCTGAAATTAAGTATTTGGGATGCGGCAATCAGGTGGAAGTAACCTGCAAAATTCCTCCATGTGTAGATTAGAAAAGCATGGGTGACATCCGGCGCTTAGAAAGAAGTCAAAAAGTTTTTAAACTCGAAACGCTAGAGTTCGGTTCTTTCCACCTTGCGATCTTTCTGCTCATGATATTGGGGTTAGTCACGCTAATTATCACCCGTTCAATTGAAAGTCACATAAAGCAGGATGTTAAAAATAGTATTCACACCTTATTGACGTCAACTCATGAGGCTTTTTATAACTGGGAAGAAGCCAAGAAGTCGATTGTTTCTTCTTATATTCGTCATAACCTACTGATTAGTCACGTTACCGCTGAATTATTAGATAAAAAAATAGCTGATCAGAGCGAGTTATTAGCCGCTCCTCAACAATATGTTCTACGTAGGTTGTTTGAGAGTTTGCTGCAAGAGAAGAGCATTATCGACTTCTCGATTATTAATCCTGATGGCATTGTTGTCTCAAGCAAATGGCAAAGTAGCATCGGCTTTCAAACGGTTATTCGTCAGCAACCTGAAATGCTTGAACGTGCCTTCAGAGGCGAAACGCTAGTGACCTCCGTGATAGCAGCAGATCGGGCGGTTTATGATGAAAAACAAGACTACGTTAATAAGGCACCAGCCATTTTTGTTCTAACGCCAGTGAGAGATCCTTTAACAAACAAGACTATGGCGGTTACCTCGGTACGCCTGTATACCGAAAAAGGCTTTTCAGAAATAGCGCAACACAGTTACCTTGGTAAAACAGGCCAAACGTATCTTTATACCCCAGAGGGGCGCTTACAAACCCATGTTCGTTTTCAAGATCAGTTGGTGCAATTAGGTTTATTACTGCCTTATGAAAGTGATATTTTGAGTTTAGTTCTCAGAGATCCTGGTGGAGATTTAACTCAAGGCTATAAGCCCGAACGTCCGAGAGATGAATGGCCATTGACAAATATTGTTCCTGCCACCCGCACTTCAGGCGCAAAGTCAGCGGTTTTTTTAACCCCCTATCGTGACTATCGAGGCAAATCAGTGATTGGAGGTTGGTTGTATGATGAGCGAACCAATCTCTATTTAGCGACAGAGCAAGAGGCCGATGAGGCATTTTCAACACTCTTTCTATTCCAAACATTGCTCTGGTCAGCGGTAGGGTTCTCCGCTGTAATTCTGGTTATTTTAGCAATCGTTTTTTCCTACGGTCGTCGCTTGGCGATTCAGTTAGCCTATGGGCTAACCGAAGAGTTAAATGATCAAAATGTGCATCTTGAAAGAATGGTTGATGAAAAGACCAAAGGCCTGTTGAATGCAAAAATTCAAGCGGAGGCCGCTAACCAGGCTAAAAGTGACTTTCTTGCAAACATGACACACGAGTTGAGAACTCCTCTGCATGGTATTCTCAGCTTTGCCAATATGGGGTTAGAGAAGGCTCAGCTGGTGGAGAGGGAGAAACTTCAGCGTTACTTTTCAAGAATTGCTGAAAGCGGCGATCGCTTGCTCAATTTGGTGAATGATCTATTAGATCTTTCCAAACTAGAAGCACATCGAATGGTTCTTGATTGTCATCCTTGTGATCTACAAGGTTTATTTAAATCCGTTAAGGATGAGATGACCCTGCTACTCAATAAGAAAATGATATCCATCAAAGTGGATAATCAAAACGCACGATTGGCTGTTGAGATGGATCGGAATCGTATCTATCAAGTCGTGATTAACTTGCTATCAAATGCCATAAAATACTCCCCGGAGCATGGGATAATTCTGGTCAAAATCACAGAAACAAAGCTGTCTTTAGGCCGGCGCTCGACAGATTTAGATAGATTAGTGGATGCAGTTTCGATTTCTATCTCAGATCAGGGTGTCGGGATTCCTAAAGATGAGCTTGATACAGTGTTTGATAAGTTTATTCAGTCCAGCACGACGAAAAGTGGTGCAGGTGGTACGGGGCTAGGCTTAGCCATTTGCAAAGAGATCGTAGAGTTGCATCAGGGGACTATTAAAGCTTCGCAAGCTCCCGGAGGCGGAGCTTGCTTTACCGTCGTATTGCCTTATCGACAACCAGAGCTGTAGGCGAAATTAACCAAAATGCTGGCCATTTTCATAATAGTTACGTGGTTGTAATTGAGTAAACCAAATATCGACTGATGGATAGCCTAGGGCGTGAATATACTCAGTAATGTACTTAGCCGTCGCATCTTGTTTTTCCAATCCGCGGTCAAACCAAAGTACTTCGACAAACACATAGCCGGCTGTAATCTGACCATTGTCGATAAACGAAGAATCGACTATTTCTAAGGTAAAGTCTTTGCGCGGGGAACTGAGAAGGGTAGCCAGTTGATCTAATAATTCGCCGCTGCCTTGGCAAGCCTTATCGGTTGTAACACCGCGAACACGAATTTGTGGCATGTTTTACTCCTGTAGTTAAAGGCTGTGTGCTTAGGTTGAATGCAAGGGAAACATCACTTTCACTAAGCAATGATAGCATGCACTCAACCCATCTTTGAGAGAGTTTTATGCTGATAATAGGTCATCGAGGGGTGCCGAGTCTGGCGCCCGAAAATACCCTAGGTGGATTTCAAAAAGCATCGGAGTTAGGCGTTAAGTGGGTGGAGCTTGATGTCACCTTATTAGGCGACGCTACTGCCGTTGTGATTCATGATGATACCCTAGATCGTTGTAGTGATCGTCAGGGAGCACTGAGAAATTTAAAATACACCGATCTACTGGGGATTAATAATGCGGCACTCTACCCAGAATGGTTGCCAGAGCCTGTCCCTTTATTAAGCGATGTATTGCAACTGCTTGATCATTTAGACATGGGACTTAATCTAGAGATTAAACCCTATGACATACCCCATGAGTTACTAATTGAAATCCTGTCTAAACAGATTGCGCACTATTTCCCAAATAAAGAGAAACTAATCGTCTCTAGTTTTGACTTAGAGCTACTAAATAGATGTCGCAGCTACTTACCAGAGGTGAAAATAGGGCTATTATTTGATGAGCTTCCCGAGGATTGGTTAATTATTGCTCAGAGTCTTAATGCCTTTAGCATTCACTTGGATTGGCAGGGGATGAGTTTTAGTCAGGTACAGCGCATTAAGCAGGCTGGGTATAAAGTTTACTGTTGGACTCTGAATAATCCTAGCTACCAACCGTTTTATGAGAGTTGGGGCGTGGACGGTATTATGAGTGACTGGCCTCAATTATTTGATAATAGTGACGTGTTGAGTGTCGTTCGAGTCAGAGGTGGGACCGAAGCTAAGTAAGGAGG
>DAIRSP010000049.1:0-16289 GCA_036804365.1 Neptunomonas sp.
CCTGATAATAGCTCAGTAGCCGCTAAACTCGCCGACATACCAAGGGGTGTGCGTGGTTACGGCCCGGTTAAAGAAGCCAACTATAAAAAAGCACAGGAACAACGCTTAGCGTTAAGACAACAGATGGCCAACACCCTTTTAAACAACAAAAACCAAACAACAGCTTAATTGCGTGTGGGAATAGGAGAAACATTTATGTCTGTATTTAATCATGTTGAATTCGACTCTCATGAGCAAGTTAACTTTTTCCATGATGAAGAAACCGGCTTAAAAGCCATCATTGCGATTCATAACTCTAACAGAGGTCCGGCTTTGGGTGGTTGCCGGATGTGGAACTACGGCAGCGATGAAGAAGCGCTCACCGATGTTCTGCGTTTAGCTAAAGGCATGACTTACAAATCAGCCCTTGCCAATTTAGACTTAGGAGGAGGCAAATCGGTAATTATTGGAGATCCTCGCAAGCATAAAACAGAGCAGTTACTCGCAATGATGGGGAAATGCTTAGAAAGGCTAGGCGGTCGCTATATTGCAGCAGAAGATTCAGGCACCAATGTGTCTGATCTCAAAGTAATGCGCCAACATACAGAATATGTTGCCGGAATTTTGGAGCACCCTGGTATCCATGGCGAACCGTCCAATGGAGATCCATCACCCGCAACAGCTTATGGTACCTATATCGGCCTCAAAGCAGCGGTGAAGCACAAACTTGGCAAACAAAACCTTTCTGGACTTAAAATTGCCATACAAGGCATAGGTAATGTGGGCTATCGTTTAGCTGAATACCTGCACGCCGATGGTGCTGAACTCTTCGTGACTGATATCAATGAGCAGCAAGTTGCTAAAGCAGTGGCTGAACTCGGTGCGAAAGCCGTACGTGGCGATGAAATTCTTACTTTAGATGTGGATGTTCTGGCTCCCTGTGCCCTAGGTGCAACACTTAATGACCAAAGCATTCCACTGATCAAAGCTAAAGTTATTGCGGGTGCTGCCAATAATCAGCTCGCCAAGCCTGAACATGATACTCTGCTGATGGAGAGAGGCATACTTTACGCACCTGACTTTGCGATCAATGCCGGTGGTATTATCGATATTTTCTACGAAAGAACAGGATACGTTCCAGAGAAGGTATTGGCACACATCAACCAAATCGCCGATACCCTAAATATCATTTTCCAACGCAGCGATGCTTCGGGCCTACCTACCGGACAGGTTGCAAACAAGCTAGCCGAGGAACGCTTCAAATAAAACCGGTTGAAATTGCACACAAAAAGGAGCATAAGCTCCTTTTTGTGTGTATCAATCAACTACATTTTGAAGAAAGCCACTGAGTCCTTAACACTTTCAGCCTGATCAGCCATCGACTCAGCTGTTGCTGATAGCTCTTCCACCAGTGCAGCATTCTGCTGTGTAGTCTCATCGAGCCCTACGATCATTTTATTAACCTGCAATATGCCAATGGATTGCTCTTGTGAGGCTTTGGCGACAGATTCAATATCATCTCTAACAACTTGCATCGCATCCAGCAACTCGGCAATACAGGTTCCAGAAAGATTTGCTTTCTCAACGCCAAGCTTCACACGATTGACGCTATCACTAATCAAACCCTTTATTTCGCCGGCCGCATTCGCTGTTCTCAATGCAAGGCTTCTGACCTCGCCTGCTACAACAGCAAAGCTCTTACCTTGCTCGCCTGCTCTTGCCGCCTCAACAGCTGCGTTAAGAGCCAGTAAGTTCGTTTGAAAAGCGATCTCATCAATCACAACAATAATATTGGAGATTTTATCACTGGATTCGTGAATTAATCGCATCGCTTTAACAACATCCGCAACCGACTGTTCACCTTCTTTCGCCTTCGCCTCAGCTTTCATGACCTCATTACGAACATGAACAGCGCTATCTGATGAGGTGCGAATAGTCTGAGTAATCTGCTCCATACTTGAGGCCGTTTCTTCTAACGAAGAGGCTTGACTCACCGTACGCTCTTGCAGAGAGTTATTCGCGGCGGCAACTTCACGGGCGCCCACTGCAACGGTTTGCGCAGAAGTATTAATCTCTTGAACAACCGCTTTTATACGATCTACAGTTGAGTTTGCATTTTCACACAGTTGAGCAAAAACGCCCTCGTACTCCCCTTCCAAGCGAACATTCAGATAGCCACTAGCCATTGCGGCTAATAATTTCTCTAAATCTTTTAGAGATCGCTCTGTTACGCCCATAAGAGAATTTAAATCAACCGTTAAGCGGCCAAAGAAATCATCTGTTTCAGCCAGTGCTAGTCTGGTTGTTAAATCACCTTTTGCAGCCGATGAAACAAGGTTTTGTATTTGATTTTCGACCATTAACTCTTGAGTAATATCGTCCCACTCAACGACAAACCCTGCACGCTCTCCGCCTTCAAGTACCGGAGTAACAATAAGGGTTAAAGTACGATCGGATACTTTGATCTGAGTACGGTACTGCTCCGTTAAGCGGCCTAGCATAGAACGTTGTTTTTCAGGGTTTTTATGGAAGATATCGATATTTTTACCTACCAAATGGCTTGGATCAAAGCTTCCCAACTCTTCCACTAATGCATCATGCGCATGATCAAACATTTTACGCAATGAATTGTTCACATATAGGATATTGTAATCAGCATCGGACACCATAACGTTGGCATTGCAAACATCTAAAGCCTTACGAATACGGCCGTTAGCGAGTGCTTCTTTTTTAGATTGGTTTGCTTCATCTTCAAGCCGCGCTATCAACCCTTGCAATGCTTTAAAGGTCTCTCCAACTTCATCGTCACCTTGGGATGTTTCCGCTAAGCTTAATACCGTCTCACCTTCTGCCAACTTCACCACGGTATCCTTTAACCGCACGATAGGAGACACAACACGACGTTTAATGAATAAATTAATAGCAATAAGAGCCAGTAAGAAAATACCCGATAAACTGACGATAGCCCAAAGCGCTATGTAAGCATCTTCTTTTTCTGTTTCTAAACTTTTGTTTATGCGACTACTGACACGTTCTAAAATTATTTCAACTTTTGAGTTTATGGCCTCTGCCGCTGTATCAAATGATCCCATCATTAAATTACCACCTGCGGGACCTTGATCGACATAAGCACGTGCCATCTTCTGCCCTGCATCATAATACACATCAAACACAGGCAGTAACGCATCATATTCAGCGACATGTTCAGGATCGAGCATTCGCATATTTTTGATACTCAATCGAAATGCTAGCGCATTCTCAGCGGCGACATCAAAGCCATCATTCAAACCATCCAACCCACGGGTAGCGCTAATATCTGTTAGCCATTGTTGAACCTGGATAACCGACATTTGCAGATCTTTAGCTGCGATCAGTAACGGGATATCTTGATCTTTAACGAGGTTGGTATGATCCGCAACTTTATTGGTTTGAAAAATCAATACGCCTGCCATAATGGCAAGAAGCGCAACAAGCAGCAAAATGATTTTTTGCATCCGAGAGGCGATACTATTTCCCATTGATCAGTCCTAAGTTCTATAAGCTCTACCTAGAAGCATAGCCTATAATTATTAACGTACCAAAACACAAGAAGGAACTTGCTCGAATAAAAACCTACTAAGGTGATATGACATAGCTTCGTCTCAAATCCCCATAAGTTCTAATCCAGTAACCGGCCTTCTGCACCGCTGGGGGTAGGGTTTTAGCCACAGCCTTGCTCGTTTTATTATTTGGGTAATCCCCATAGAGTAAGATGTATCGATACTGACCATCTTGTAATGCATGTATGTAGTATGCATTGTCATCCAAATTATGCTCTTGGATATACTTCAAGATTCCCTGTACTTGGCTAGCCTGCACCAATTGAATAGAGTAGCGCATCGAAGGTTGTTGATTAATCCAGTCAGCACCTTTTAACAAATCGTCCCGTAGCAAAGGTTGGCTGAGCGCATTAAAACCAACTGCCGGTGTCTTTTCTTGAGTCATCGCTCTCTCTTTAACCGGCGAGAGATCATTAGCAGTGTCGTTCTCTCTCAGGTTAATGGGCTTGGACTCTGCCTTCTCAGTAACCTTAGTAACCTCACGCTCTTGTAAAGGTGCAGGCTCCGCTTTGAGTTCAGCTTCTAACTCGGCTTCTCTTTGCGCCGACTGTAATAAAGACTCTTCCAGTTCAGATGCACGAGTCTGGCTTTGTAATCCAGACTCATTGTTCTGGGCATCCGTAGCAAGGTTCTCTTGAGCTATAACAGTTTTAACACCACCATCAAACAACTGATTATCGTTAGTCGACTGTATGGGTGTCTCTTCCATGATAGGAAGAGCCGGTTCAATCGTGCTCGCGGCAAACGAAATTGCGCTATCTGTTAAAGGCTGGCCTTGTTCTATAGACGCGACTTTCGATTGCGTAATATCTTTTTCATCACTCAAGACCATGGCTTTAGAGGTAGAGACCTCTACTTGAGCAGGATCGTGAGGGGGTTCATCACTGGATAATTTAGGTAAAACAGCCATCAGGCTCTGAAATATACTGTTGCTTTTCTCCTCTTTCTCTTGGCTCTGAGGAGGGTTTTGGATCTGGGCAATCGACTCAGCCTTGGGTACCGGCTCTCTCGTTTTAAACTCTCCAGAGACTTGTTTGACACGAATACGCGTCAGCAGATCACGGCTTTTATCAAATCCAGCGGCGACACCTAACTCTGAAAGTTCTTGGGCTTTAGCATAGTCCTGCGGCACACCTATACCGTAATAGTAAAGCTCTGCAAGTCGATGGTTGGCATATAAGTTTCCGGAAGCCGCCGCTCGTTTGAATAAGATAGCACTACGCATGGGGTCTGAGTCGACCAGGAGAATCCCAAGAGAAAGTTCGGCATCATGACTACCGTTGTTTGCAGCAATATTGAGCCACTTCATCCCTTTACTAATATCTTTGGGAGTACCTTTACCTTCGAGTAACAATAAAGCGACTTTGAGCTGAGAGTCAGGATCGTGCTGCATTGCGCCATTACAATACCATTGGAAAGCCAGCTGGCTATCCTGTGGTACCCCTTCCCCTGAGTCGTAATTATCACCCAAGGTGTGACTCGCCGAACCATCTACCGAGGGGACAACTGCCGCCCCCTTGGCTAAACATGAGACTAGTTTGTCTTGATTAGGTGCTGCATAAAGGTATGTTCCGCACACAGCCAATGTGGAAATCAAGATAAAACTTGCTTTAAATGATAACTGCACTACGTTTTATTCCGTTTCTAATCGAATGCACACTTTGATAAGCCTTATCCTACAGGGCGAGCGTATAGCTGACTACTACCATAGCGTGATATTTACCTATGGCAGCTGAAATGGATGACCATTGACAGTGTAAGGCGAATCAACTTCCTTTGTAGGTCGAATAACTGTAAGGGGAAATCAGCAAAGGAACGTGGTAATGCTCATCATCCTTTGCAATGCCAAATCGAATAACGACCTCACCCAGAAACGGGGGATCCTCAAGCTCAACACCTTGAGAAGTAAAATAATCTGTTGTGTGAAAAACTAGCTCGTACTGCCCTACTTTAAAAGCAGCGCCTTCCAATAGAGGCGAATCACATCGACCATCATCGTTAGTAAACAGAGTTGCGACACACGTCTTATTACCATTTAAACAAAAAAGCTCAACCCTAATCCCCTTACCAGGAAGACCACGTGAAGCATCTAAAACATGGGTCGTCAGATAACCACTCAATTTCTATTCCCTCAATCAAATGTTGTCATGATTTTGCAGGTGTAAATTTTCCATCTGTGTCATAAAGGTAAACACAATTGCGACCACCCTGTTTAGCACGATATAAAGCACTATCCGCTTTTAAAATCAATCCTGATGTACTTTCGTTAATTTTCACATCTACACTCGCAACCCCTAAACTAATGGTCACAACATCAGCGATTTGGCTACCTTCATGGAGAATTGAGAGGCTCTCAACCAAATTACGTATATCCTCAGCAACACTGACTGCAGTTGCTAAAGCAGTATTCGTCATAATGATACAAAACTCTTCACCACCGTAACGAGCTAACCTGTCGGATGATTGCCTAACACGTTTACGCAGGGCATCAGCAACCATTTTCAAACATAAATCACCCGCCTGATGTCCGTATGCATCATTGTATGACTTGAAAAAATCGATATCCATAAATATCAAACTAAGTGGTTCAGAGTTCTCTTTAGCCTGATTTAAATCGCGATCTAATACAATATTAAATTGACGGCGATTCGCAATGCCGGTCAACTCATCCGTAGACGCTAAACTAGTCAGCTTTTTAGTTTGCGCGCTGAGTAAGTTTTCACGCTTCACCATAGAACTCACATCATGAACTTCAACCATGCAACAATCGGCGTATTTGCCCTCTAAAGGAATTACACGGACAAGCTGATCAATAGGTTCTGGTTGCACCGACCAATTAAACAGAGGTAAAGGGCGCCTATTCAAGCCTGGAGAGAGTAAACTTGGAAGCCGGTGATCAAGACATTGCTGAATAGCGGCAAGCAGCCGAGAGTTTTTTATTTGCGGGTAAACATCTAATAAATAACGGCCATGCAGTGACTGGTTGCTGATTGATGTTGCATCATGCATCCATCGATTTGCAAACACGATTACTAACTGCTTATTAACAATGAATACGCCTGATGTAAGATTATTTAATACGGTCTCAAACATAATGTTTTTATATAGCACCCAAGAATTGAGTAATAGATTGTTGGAGGTCTTCTCTTGATTCCTCTCCTAACAGAAATACTAAAAACCCCTCTAAATTATGCTCATCAAGACCTAATCTAATCTGCAAAAACAGTACCTGACTATCGCTCGTCGTAAGCCCCAAAATATCAGAGATAATGCCGACATTTAGCACAGGGAGGTAGCAGTCAAATTGTTTATTCAACATATCTGAGATTGTTGCAAAACAAGAGTTCAGGATAATATTTCCAATCTCACTCATTGCATCCTGCTCAAGATCAGAGAGCTGCTCTATCGGCACATCTGAACCTAACATACGTCTAACAATCTCCAAACTGTCGGCGCTCGGAAACATCAACATAGCCTTACCCGAAAAAGCACCTGAGAAATCTTGAGATACACAGGTTAAATGCTTGCTATCTTCTGGATCTAGAAAAGCGGCTGCTCGTTTAGCTGATATAAAATGCACAACCGGCACCGACATCGAAACAGACTCATGCGTCAGTTCGCTCAAACTGGCCGCAGCACGACCTACGCTAATGTTAAAAATTTCTACCAGCGCATCAAGCTCTAACGCGTTCATCTCATTCATGCTCATGACTCCATAACGCAAAGGCCTCTTTAGCAACTGCTTCGGTGATGGGTTTAGCGAGCAGATGTATACCCAACTTTTGAGCTTTCTCTCGACTAGAAGATTGGACGTTAGCGGTCAGTATGACGAAGGTTGTACTCGGCATAGAGGGACGAAGCGTAGCTACAGCACTGAGCCCATCCATGACAGGCATATTAATATCCATAATCACCAATGAGGGTTTAAACTCAATCGCTTTTTCTATCGCTTCTTGTCCATTTCCCGCTTCGATAATCGTCAAGTCAGTCGTGATTGACTTTAAAAAACTGGATAACATCATACGAGATACACGACTATCATCCACAATTAACACAGTATTACCCATTCCTACTCCTCATCTGGAACCGTTTACGATAGCAACTTACTTAATCTGTTCAGTATAGTCGCTTTTTGGAGCCACTTCTCAAAAAAAACGATGACGTCTTTATTCATTGTTTTCCAAATCTGCCGTGTTTTCTTCAAGGCTCAAGTTCGCTAAGTGCTCAATGGGTAAAGGCAAACAGAAGAAAAACCCTTGTAAATGATCACAATTCAACTCTTTTAACATGGCGACACTTATCTTTGTTTCGCACCCTTCAGCTACAACACGTAAGCCTAAGCTGTGCGCCATACTAATGGTCGAGAGAACGATGGAGTAGTGTTTCACATCCTTTTCCATATCAGTGATGAAAAAACGATCAATTTTCAGCTCTGTGACAGGTAACCGACATAGGTAATTCAATGAAGAGTAACCTGTTCCATAATCATCTATCGAAAACTGAACCCCTAACTCATAGAGAGCCAGCATCGTTTGTCTTGCACGCTCAAAATTACCTAAAAACACGTTTTCAGTAATTTCCATAATCAAGGCTGGGGAGCCCGAAAACTGACTCAAAATACTCCGAACGGACTCGACAAAGTTATCGTCTAATAGATTGAGGGAAGATATATTAATAGAAAATGTTATGTCTTGATCATAAATACGCTGTAGTGATGGCATATCCGTTAACACCTGCTTTAAAACCCAGCAAGTTAACTGGTTAATATGGCCACCCAACTCTAAGGCTTTTATAAACTGATCAGGAGGGACAAAACCTAGCGTTGGATGTTGCCAACGTATCAGAGCTTCGACGCCAGACACTTTATTAGTTTTTGCATCAACTTGAGTTTGGTAATAGAGCACAAACTCATCATTATCTAACGCAGCCTTTACCTCTGTCATCAGCGCGAGTTGACGGATGGAATGCTCGTCAAACTGTGGGTTGAAAACCGCGAAAGGAATGTGATTATTTTTAGCGTGATACATCGCGATATCGGCATATTTCATCAGCATTTCTTTAGTTTTTGCCTGACTCGGGTACGCAACTACACCAACACTGACGCTCAACTGCATCCTAATAGATTGGATTAAAAACGAATTTCTAAATGCGGAAAGTATGTGTTCTGCTGCATCCTCTGCTGCCCATTCCCCACTGATTATGCAAGCAAACTCATCTCCACCTAAGCGCGCAATAAAGCAATCGGTCGTTTGCAATTGATTAAAGCGACGACCTATTTCACGAAGAACTTCATCGCCTTGACCATGACCGAGTGTATCGTTCACGTTTTTAAAATCATTAACATCAAGTAGCATCAACCAAAACTGGCGCCTAGCTCCAATAAGCATCGCCATTTTTATTGCTAAATAATGTCTATTAGGTAGGTTTGTCAAAGAGTCCACCGTAGCAAGATGTTCCAGCTTGCGATGCTCTACACCTATTTGAGTATTGAGTTGATTAAGTGCATTAACCAAGGTGTTAAGTTCATCCTTTTGGTTAAACTCTGTGACGGGACGATCGATCATTATTCCAATAGGGTTTTGGTCAGCTCTGCTAATCTGAGTAACAATCTTTTTCAGATGACGAATAACCAGAGCGTTAAATATATAAATAATAAAAAGTGAAACCAAAAAAGTTTTAATAGCTTGGCTGAGTAAGATCACAATAAGGGTATCGTATAGCCTGCTATACATTTCTAGTAAGGAAGCTTGTATCTTCAAATAGCCAATAGGGTATAGCTTATTTCTATGCTGATGTGTCAGTGTGAATTGACGTTCTAAAACATTTTCTACGCTTGGCTCACCTACAGCTAAAACCGTTATACCTTCGGAGTTCTGAATTTCTAGGTAACTGATATCTGGCTGCCGTATCAAGCCATCAAGTTGTACTTGTAATGAGGCCCAATTGTAAGTCCACATACTCTGATTGATACTCCCCATATTGGACAGTTCGATCTGCTTAAATCGCTGTTCTATTACCTCTAAACCATAACGATAATCTCTAAACAATTGCAGACTCGTTAAAAAAAGCGTTATGAAACCACTAAAAATCAGTATTTTAACAATAAACACACGCGATACAGACTGCCCATACAGCATCTTTTTTAGTGTCATTAAGAGGCGACGGGGTGTCACAGAGCTGACTCCAAGGCACGCTTGATAACAGTGTCCAGTTGGCCACTTACTTTTATTTTTTCAAGCGACTCTCTAAGTCTAGGGGCCAAATACGCTTTATTTTGGTGTAAAAAAAGATACAGAGGCACCTCTGCTAGTGCTGGAGACTGCATCTTATAGTCTGTTATGCCTAAACGCTTCAGCTCATACATGCCATTCATATCGCCTAGCAAAGCCACATCAATTCTTTCATCATCAAGCATCTTAAATAACGAATACGGGCTGTCCAAAACCAGCGCATTATTATGTTTAATACGGCCTAGGTTATTCACATGAATTTTCCAACCACTGACTGTGGCTACACTATAAGGCAGTAAGTCATCCCAAGATTTTATGTGGATATCCGCTTGCTTTGTAAAAGCGACAAATCGCATAGTAATAAAGCTCGGTTCGACCGCCACTAATCCCGGGTACTCCTTTTCTACTATTGATTTAACTCTGCAGCACTCTGCATCATCAACCCCTGCAGCAACGAGTTGAAGAGAACGTTCAGCCGAGACAAACTCGACATCAATATCCACGCCTGTATCCTTACCAACCTCTTTGAGAATAGCCCTATAGACCGACAGTACAGGCTCATCAAAACCCGTATTCACCTGTAAGTGCTCCAACGAATGTGCTTGAAGACTAATAACCAAGCATACTAACGTAACAATCCATAATGTTGCCCTGCGCATAGTGAGATCCTTTCAATTCTCATTCTATCGAAGTATAGCTAATAAAAATCATCCCTGCGGGTAATAGCCAATGCGTTTAAATTGTGTGACCTTAAAACCTCAACCAGAGGGCAGCATGATGAAACAGATTCTGAGATCTAGCCTAATTTTTTTAGGTTTACTATCGTCCCACCTCTCAGCGGCCCCTCTCCTAAGGGAGGAGTTTTATGACGCCGAGCCGCGTATCCAGCTTTATATGGCCTATGCAGAGTTCAAAATGGGTCATCACGATACCGCACGTGAGATGTGGCTGAATATTCAAGGCAGAGGCGAAGCCGAGGCTAAATTCAATTTAGGTAACCTTTATGATCAAGGTGTAGGGGTTAACCAAGATACACAGCAAGCGATTCAGTATTATCGCGCTTCGGCAGAAGCAGGCAGTCGCGCGAGCAGTTACCAACTTGGGCTTATCTATCTCAACCACCCAAAATTTAAAAATAAGGTGCTAGCGGAATATTGGTTATCAAAAGCGGCTGTGGCCGGAGATGATGATGCGGCAAAATTGCTAGCAACCTTATCAACAGGGCAAGAGTCTCAAAACGCCCTCTTCGAAGTGACCCGATTAATATCCATGGGGGAACGCGACAGAGCGATTGCCCTATTGATTGAACTATCACAAAGTCGTCCTATTAACCCCAAGACACTTACTCGTCTCGCCTGGTTTTATGAATCAGGTAATGGCGTTGAACAAGATATTGATAAGGCAGCTAAACTGTTTCGGCAAGCAGCCGAAGCCGGAGATGCAGAAGCACAATACGCGCTGTCCATTATGTTATCGACCGGTGTGGGCCAACCCATCAATCAACAAGAATCTGACCTTTGGCTACAAAAAGCCGCTGCACAAAACTTCCAAGCGGCTCAAGACAAATTAGCAGCGCATTAATCGTTAGGCTGTCATAGATTTGTCACACCAGTGTCAAAGAAGTTTCACGATATAGCCATATTCTGACCCACTATCTGAATTAGAGTACAGGGTTGAATCGTGATTAATGTTGAACAGGTCCTTACCCATAAATTTCCCACTTTTGCTGAAAAACCTGCCCCCATTAGGCGTTCAGCACTTTTCTGCTTACGCCGTCTAGTACATGAAGATGAAATAAACCAATTTTTGACTCAAAATCAAAATGTGACCGGGTTTGAATTTGTTGATCGCGTTTTAGATTACTTCAACTTTAGTTACAACCTCAGCCATAAAGACCGCATGAACATCCCCTCTTCCGGTCGAGTCCTCATAGTAGCCAATCACCCATTGGGAGCCCTAGATGGCCTAGCATTATTAAAGCTCGTGGGTGAAGTACGTAGAGATGTGCGGATCATTGCTAACGATGTGCTTAACCATGTGGATCAACTCAGTTCGTTGTTTTTGCCGGTCGACAATCTAGGAAAGAATACGCGAAAAAAAGATATACAACGGATTGTAGACTCCTTGCATAATGAGGAGGCTGTCATAGTTTTCCCTGCGGGTGAAGTCTCACGTGCGGGAATGACGGGTATAAAAGATGGCAAATGGAACAGTGGATTTCTCCTCTTTGCTCGGAAAGCCAACGCGCCTATTTTACCTATCTTCGTTGGCGGAAAAAATTCTTCCTTATTTTACGGGATGTCTTATTTAAACAAATCGCTTTCAGGCTTGTTATTAGCACGCGAAATGTTTAATAAAAAATCGGTTACGCTGCCGATTCGCATCGGAGAGCCGATCCCATACTCTCAAATTGATGCGCTCCCAGTTAATCCGACTGAAAAAGCCAAACTACTGCGCAAGCACCTTTACCGCATCGCTAAACGCAAAAGTCCGCTATTCGTCACCGAGAAAACCATCGCACATCCACAAGACAGAAAAATCATCAAACAAGAGCTGAAGCAAGCTGAACTACTCGGTCAGACATCGGACGGGAAAAAGATATTCCTTTTTGACTACCGAGCAGATTCCGCAGTTATGCAAGAAGTTGGGCGTTTAAGAGAAATATCATTCCGCTGTGTGGGTGAGGGAACCGGTGAGAAAAAAGATTTAGACAAATTCGATCTTTACTACCGGCACCTGATTCTCTGGGATGAGGAAGAACTAGAGATCGTAGGCGCTTATCGACTAGCTGAAACCAGTAAACTTATAGATGACGAAAATAGCCCTATCTATAGTGCAAGCTTATTTAACTACAACGAAGCAATGCTCCCCTACTTTGCCCAAGGTATAGAGCTTGGCCGAAGCTTTATACAGCCGAGATATTGGGGTAAGCGCAGTCTAGACTATTTATGGTATGGAATTGGTGCTTATTTGAAACAGCGCCCCCATATTCGCTATATGTTTGGCCCTGTTAGCCTTAGCAACAGCTACCCTGCACCGGCTAAAGAGATGCTTGTTTGGTTTTATCAACACTATTTTGATGACCATGAGCATCTGGCTAAGGCTAACTCTCCCTTTCGACTAACAGAACAAGATAGTCAAAATATGCTGACGATATTTTCAGGGAAAGATTACAAAGCGGATTTTCGTATTTTAAAAGAAAAGCTCAACTTCTTAGGCGTTTCTGTTCCTACACTATTTAAGCAATACAGTGAATTATGCCGTGATGGGGGTGTTAGATTCATCGATTTCGGTATTGATGCTGCGTTTAATTATTGCGTAGATGGGCTAGTTTTTGTCGATCTCAATTATGTAAAAGAAAATAAATATGAGCGATATATTGGTGGGCAACCTTCGTTAGAATCAGCCCCATGATCTAATCTTTTATTGAGGTCATCACAACAGGTGTTCTATATTGTTGAAAGGCAATATGGAGCACCTATGAACCCCCTCATACTCATCATCCTTGGTACACTCTTAATGTTTGGCATGATTTGGCTAAAATCAGTGCCTGCGCATCGGCGTATTTTTGCCGCGATTAAAGTCATACTTCTCTTACTTGTTGCCAGTCTCGTCATCTTAACTATCACTGGCCGGATTCACTGGATTGGCGCACTCATTGCTGGCGCCATCATATTGTCGCAAAAATATGGTTTTTTATTGAAAGCGGCTCTTAGAATCATCCCCTTTCTAAAGCGACAAAATCACTCAGACACCGCTGGCCAACAAGAAAGCATGGCTTATCGCTCTCATGAAATGAGCCGCGACGAAGCGTTAAAGATTTTAGGTCTTAATGAAGGTTGCACGGACGAGGAGATCATTCTTGCACACAGACGCCTGATGCAAAAATTACATCCCGACCACGGCGGGAATACCTACCTCGCTGCGCAACTTAATGAAGCCAGAAAACTTCTACTTTCAAAAAGCACATGATTAATTGAGTGAAAACCTATGGGTTAGTTAGCGCGCTTATTTTCAAGGCACCAAAATCCCTAAGGGGTTTTCGCCAACATCAGTTAAAATGGATATGCATCTGGCTTATCTTTCACTGTAATCCACTGCCATTGACAAAACTCATCCAAATCAGCAGGACCGCCAATACTGCCTCCGTTACCTGATGCACCGCGACCACCGAACGGATTAGTACATTCATCATTTACAGTTTGCCCGTTAATATGAACCATACCCGCATTGAGCCTTTCACCTATTGCCATAGCACGTTCTAAAGAGCGGCATATCACAGCTGCCGAGAGCCCATATTCAGTGTCATTTGCGATTTTTATCGCCTCCTCATCACTACGATAGGTAATAATACTTGCGACCGGACCAAAGACCTCTTCACGATACGCTCGCATTTTCTCGGTAACCCCTGATAGCACTGTTGGATGGTAATAAGAACCCTCGTACACACCTCCCACTTCCAGCACAGCCCCTGCGGCTACAGTTTCTTTAACGATGGCATCAACACGTGATAACTGGCTAGCACTAATCAGAGGCCCAAGCGCTACATTTGGATCCGTTGGATTCCCAATAGGCAGGACCTTAGCTTTTTCAACGAGCTTATCAATTAACGCCTGTGCGACAGACTCATGAACAAGTATTCGACCAGTGGCCATACAAATTTGGCCTTGATGGAACCAAGCACCCCAAGCTGCGTTACTAGCAGCTAAGTCTAAATCAGCATCGTCAGTAATAATTAATGGATTTTTCCCACCTAACTCTAACATCACTTTTTTCAAATGACGCCCAGCTAGTTCTCCTACTCTGCGTCCAACCTGTGTCGAACCCGTAAAAGCAATCATGCGTATATTCGGGTCAACACACAAAGCCTCACCCGCGTCCCCATGCCCAGGGATGACATGCAATAACCCTTTAGGCAAACCAGCTTTTTCAAACGCCCTAGCAATAATAAAACCTCCACTAACAGGCGTTCTTGGGTCAGGCTTTAAAACTACTGCATTACCTGCAGCTAATGCTGGTGCGACGGCGCGAACAGACAGAATGAGCGGAAAATTGAATGGTGAAATAACGCCTATAACCCCCAAAGGTGTTCTCTTAGCATAAGACAGTTTACCGGGAACACTGGGTAACATTAGCCCATGATTTGAGTCCAATAACATCCCCGCCGAGCGACGCAGAATCACTATCGTTTCACGTAATTCATGAGCAGCCTTGGCTTGGACTCCACCGGTTTCTCTTGCTATCCAAATTTTGGCGGATTCAAAATTTCGTATCAACTCATCAGCAGCACGATAAAAAATGTCAGATTTATCTCGAGCTGGCATTTCCATCCATTCTTGCTGTGCTTCTGAAGCTGTTAATGCTGCAATTGAGATATCAACAGCATCACCAATCCCTGCACTCGTAAGTTTTTCGCCAGTTGCAGGCTCTACAACAGCAATAGATCCTCCTAATGAAGGCTTCCAAGTTCCGTTAAATATACGATTTTCCCAGAGCAACGGCTCCATCAAACAATTATCACCTTGTACTAATGACACGGTTACATCTCCTAATTTTGTGCCTGACACACCCCGAAAGATGTGCAGACTTTATTGTTTTTGTCCCCTGCTATAGCAAAGTACGTGCCAAACCAAGAATCAATTAATGCAACCGACTAACACATCCACTCATACCTATTACTTATCCAAAAAAAGTACCTCCGCCGCGTAAAAACCAGCCTCTAAAACACCTAGGCCCTTATCCATGATTTAATAATTTTGTTAAATCTTATTAAATCAATTAATATTTTTATCAAAATAATAACCATATGTCCTACTCAATGCCTTTTGAATCAGACGCGACACAAACAGCACAAACGGTGAATCCCTCTCGTGGTGACAGCAACAATTTAAAAAAGACCTCCAGTCTTAACTTTCAGGATTTGTCTGAGCATATACACTTCTCGCCAGAAGACGGTCGTATTTGGCTTGACGGTCAGCGAATGATACTACTGCATAACTCCTCACTCGGTAGCCTTAGGCATGAACTCATTGAAAAGCTAGGTATTGAACAAGCCCGAGGACTTTTAACTCGCTCTGGATACAGCTCAGGTGTTCGGGATGCAAAGCTAGTGCGAGATCGCTGGCCAAATGCTGAACCTGAAACTATTTTCTATGCAGGTACTCAATTACATTCATTAGAAGGGCTTGTTCAAGTAGAAACTGTACACTTCACGTTTGATGCGCAAAAAGGCATATATGACGGTGAATTCCTATGGCATCATTCAAGTGAGGATGACGAACATATTGCTACTTATGGAATAGGCTCAGAGCCGGCCTGCTGGATGCAACTAGGCTATGCAATGGGTTATGTAACAACCCTTTTAGGACGTTTAACCGTGTTTCGGGAAGTTGAGTGTAGATCCATGGGACACTCTACCTGTAGAGTTATCGGGAGAACGATCGAATTATGGGATGATGTCGAAGAAGATTTGCGCTATCTC
>DAIRSP010000050.1:0-16019 GCA_036804365.1 Neptunomonas sp.
CTATTACATAGTCGCGTTGTAAGTACTCATGCAGTGCCCAATTCGGGAGTGCTGCTACGCCACGGCCACTTGCTACAAGTTGTAAAATCATTAGCGTGAGTTCAGCCGTGCGGATTTCGTGCGGTTCAACATTTGCGGGATCTAAAAAACGGGTAAATAGGTCTAATCGATTTTGCTCAACAGGGTAGGTAATGACCGTCTCTTGGGCAAGATCTTGCGGCTGAATATATTTTTTGGATGCGAGTCGATGACGTTTGGCTAAGGCCAGCAAGGATTCGTAACTAAATAGAGGAATATAGGTGATACCGTTGCGCTCTTCGGGATCGGAGGTGATGACTAGGTCTAAATCGCCCCGAGCTAATGCAGGTAAGGGTTGGAATGTGAAGCCACTTGAGAGATCCATCTCTACTTCAGGCCAGTGCTGACGGAAATGATCTATCGTAGGCATCAGCCAATCGAAACAACTATGGCAGTCAATGCTGATATTGAGACGACCAGCCTCACCTCCAGCTAAGCGGGCTATATCTCGCTCTGTATTGCGAATCATAGGTAAAATCTCATCAGCTAGCGCGAGTAAGCGCTGACCGGCCGAGGTGAAGCTAATCGGCTTTGTTTTACGTATGAAAAGCGAGCAATTTAACCTGTCTTCTAGGTCTTTGATCTGATGAGATAAAGCAGACTGGGTTAGGTGTACTCTCTCAGCGGCTTCGACTAGGCTGCCAGCATCGCGTAAAGCGGCTAGCGTTTTTAGGTGTCTTAACTCGATCATGCATCAATCCCGAAGTGAGCGGTTAATAAGATACAGTGTAGACGGAAAGAGAGGGTTCCGGCCAATACTAACTGAGTATTAGCCGGAAATTTTTATTTTACGAGTAAAAACTCAAGCAATGCTTTTTGCGCATGCAAGCGATTTTCAGCTTCATCGAAGACAATTGAGCGAGGATCGTCGAGCATATCTTCACTGACTTCTTCTCCGCGATGTGCGGGTAGGCAGTGCATAAATACAGCTTCTGGATCAGCTAAGTCCATCAATGCAGGGCTTACTTGATAGCCAGAAAAACGCTTCATGCGAGCTTCCTGTTCATCTTCCTGACCCATTGATGCCCAAACGTCAGTTGCTATCAGATGTGAGCCTTTCACAGCTTCGCGTGGATCTCTGAAAAGCGTAACCCTATCTCCGCACTCTTCAACTAACTCCGGATCGGGATCAAAGCCTTCAGGGCAAGCAATGTTGAGTTTGAAGTCGAGCATAACCGCGGCATTCATATAGGAATGACACATATTGTTGCCATCGCCCACCCAGGTCACGGTTTTGCCTTTAATGTCTCCGCGATGCTCATAATAAGCCTGCATATCAGCAAGGAGTTGGCAGGGGTGGTAGGTGTCAGTGAGTGCATTTATGACAGGTACTTTAGAGTAGGCTGCAAATGTCTCAATGATGTCATGGCTAAATGTGCGAATCATGACAACATCTACCATGCTAGATATCACTCTAGCGGCATCTTCAATAGGCTCACCTCGTCCTAGTTGAGTGTCACGCGATGACAAGAACATTGCGTGACCACCCATTTGAGCCATGCCGGCTTCAAATGATACCCGAGTCCGTGTGGATGCCTTTTCAAAAATCATCGCCATGACTTTATTGGCAAGTGGCTCGTAAACTTCGCCAGCATTGCGCATCGCCTTTAGCTCAGTCGCACGATGAATAATATGTTTCAGTTCTTCAGCTGTAACATCCTGAAGTGTTAGAAAGTGTCTTATGCTCATAAATGTATGCCGTTAATTCGGCCTTCCATGTTGTTCCAGAAAACTTATTTTCTGGGTGTAGAACGCTCATCAGCAGCGTATATTTTAATTAATTTTGATAAAGTGTTAACCAGCAGGTCTGCTTCTGCATCTGTCATAATCAGGGGTGGCAATAAGCGAACGACATGCCCTCCGCCAGTGATATTCAGCAAGATACCTTTTACTTTGGCAAGTACCGCCAGTTCGGTACCTGCTTCACTTAGCTCGATGCCTATCATCAGACCCTTGCCACGAATTTCGCGGATATAATCCATGCCGTCAAGCTGTTCTTGGAAACCTTTTAAAATTCGTTCGCCCAAGAATGCAGCACGCTCACATAGATTGTCATCCATGATCGTTCCTGTTACGGCAAGTGCAGCAGAACAAGCTAAGGGAGTGCCGCCGAAAGTAGAGCCGTGTGAGCCTGGGGCAAAGACCGTTGCAGCTCGACCTTTAGCGAGGCAGGCACCAATAGGGAAACCATTGCCGAGCCCCTTAGCTGTAGTGACAACGTCTGGAACAATGTGCGTATGTTGATAAGCAAAGTAGCGGCCGGTACGACCGTTACCGGTTTGCACTTCATCTAGCATCAGGAGCCAGTCGTTATCATCACAAACTGAGCGTAGCTGAGCTAGGTAGTCATCAGCAGGTACTTGGATGCCGCTTTCGCCTTGAATCGGTTCGACTAAAATAGCGACAACATTTTTGTTGTTGGCGGCAATGGATCGGATCGCAGCTACATCATTATAAGGAGCACGGATAAAACCACCGACTAGGGGTTCGAAGCCTGCTTGTACTGCTCTACTGCCTGTGGCACTGAGGGTGGCCATTGTACGTCCATGGAAAGCGCCTTCCATAACAATAATGGCAGGCGTATCAATGCCTTTACTGTGTCCAAATTTACGTGCAATTTTAATAGCCGCTTCGTTTGCTTCAGCACCAGAGTTAGAAAAGAAAACGCTGTCCATACCCGATATGTGTGTGAGTCGAGCTGCCAATTGTTCTTGGAGAGGTATGGTGTATAGGTTAGATGTGTGAATTAGCTTTGCAGCTTGTTCAGAAATTGCAGTCGTAACGGCTGGATGTGCATGACCTAAACCACAGACAGCAATGCCTGAAAGTGCATCTAAATAACGATTGCCATCTGTATCAACCAGCCAAGATCCTTCTCCGTACTCAAAACTTACGGAGAGCCGATTGTAAGTATTCATTAACGGCTTTGTTGCCATATTATTCTCTCCCTACAACGCAAAAAGGCAGCCCGAGCTGCCATTTAAAGAACAGCATTCTATGGTGACTGTATATTTTTCGCAACTTTCGAGGCTGGATGGCTTGAATTAAGTTAATTAAAGCACCATAAAACATCCCTAGAATCCCATAAAATGCTAATAGAATATTAAAAAGTTTCCATTCTTACCCGAGTATTTTGCTTGGGTATGTGTTACGATTTTTAGTATAGATTAGAATCAGCCGCTTAGCTTAGAGAAGGTGGATAAATGAGCGTAATAGATACCATTAAAGAGCAGATCGACAATAATGCAATTCTGCTTTACATGAAAGGCACACCCCGTTTCCCGCAGTGTGGTTTTTCATCCCGCACTGTTGAAGCCTTGATGGCTTGTGGCGAGCGTTTCGCGTTCGTCAATATTCTTGAAAATCAAGACATTCGTGCGGCTTTACCTGAATATGCTAACTGGCCAACATTCCCGCAGCTATGGGTAAACGGTGAGTTGATCGGTGGTTGTGATATCGTCTGTGAAATGGCCGCTAGTGGCGAGTTAGAGCCTTTGATTAAAGCAGCTGCCGCGGCAGATGCTGCAAAAAATGCTGAAAGCGAATAAATACTTTGTTAGCGTAGGTCTGTAATAGATCTATATCTAAATTCTAAGACTAAATCGGAAAATATCGGAGATAGCCATGGGTGTATTAGTAGGAAAACAAGCTCCTGACTTTACTGCTGCAGCTGTATTAGGAACAGGTGAGATTGTTGATAGCTTCAACTTAAAAGAAGCGATTAAAGGAAAATACGGCTTAGTATTCTTCTATCCGTTAGATTTTACATTTGTTTGCCCATCTGAGCTGATCGCTTTGGATCATCGTATGGATGCATTTAAAGCGCGTAATGTTGAAGTCATTGGTGTGTCTATTGACTCTCAGTTCACTCACAATGCGTGGCGTAACACACCTGTTAACGCAGGTGGTATCGGTCAGGTTAAATACACGCTAGTGGCTGATGTTAAACACGAAATCTGCCAAGCGTATGATGTTGAAGCCGATGCGGGTGTTGCTTTCCGCGGTGCTTTTTTAATCGACCAAGCAGGTAATGTACGCTCTCAAATCGTTAACGATCTTCCACTAGGTCGTAACATGGATGAGCTGATCCGTTTGGTTGATGCACTTCAATTCCATGAAGAGCACGGTGAAGTTTGCCCAGCGGGTTGGAATAAAGGCGACAAAGGTATGAATGCATCTCCGGATGGCGTTGCACAATACCTAGCTGCTGAATCTGATAAGCTGTAATAGCTGATTTGTTCATTAAAAAACCCGCGCTTTTCACAGTGCGGGTTTTTTATATGTTTTTTAACCAGATCTCTTTAGAGGCGTTTGCCTAAAGCTATTCTTCCTGAAATGCCAGCACCATGTCCCAGCCACCTAAATCCTTCCAACGATTGATTATTCCACAGAAAAGCTCCGCAGTTTTCTCCGTATCGTATAGCGCTGAGTGAGCTAACTTGCCATCGAACGCAATACCGGCCATATCACAAGCTTTAGCAAGGACAGTTTGACCATAGGCTAGTCCGGCTAGGGTTGCTGTATCAAAGGTGGAAAAAGGATGGAAAGGGTTACGCTTTATATCCGCTCTATTAGCGGCAGCGGTCACAAAACCGTGGTCGAAAGAGGCGTTATGTCCAACCAGAATGGCACGTTTGCATCCGTGGGCTTTAACCGCTTTACGGATCGGCTTGAAAATAGTTTCAAGTGCCTCTATTTCCGGGACAGACTCTCTGTCAGGGTCATAAGGGTCAATACCAGTAAAGTCGAGTGCGGCTTTTTCGAGATTGGCGCCTTCGAATGGTTCAACTTGAGCTACAAAGCTTTCATCAGGAATGAGGTAACCTTGTTCATCCATGGTGAGGGTGACCGCAGCTATTTCGAGAAGGGCATCGGTGCGAGCATTAAAACCCGCAGTTTCAACATCAATCACAACGGGTAGATAGCCACGAAAGCGCTCAGCCATGAGCTGAGAGATTCTGTTATTACTCAAAAGGAATCCTTAATAAATGACAGCTTGTAAAGTATGCAATTTGACGACATTCTAGCAGCCTGCGCTCTGTTAGGCCAAATAGATAGCTTAGGGAATGGGTTTTTATTAAGAATCTTAACAATGTAGCCGATATGTTATCTATTCGTCATTTTTTGGGATATTTGATTTGTACCATGAAGTCACATCGTAGCTCTTTGTTGATTATTTGTAGTTTGTTGGCCAATTACTCATTTGCGGTGGATTTTAGTGCAGCCATTGATCAATCTAAATGGACCTTAGAGGAGTCACAGTTTTATTGCCGTTTACAGCATGAGATCCCTTCTTTTGGGCGAGGTGATTTTTTTCATGAGGCGGGTGAGCAGGCGACGTTTGAGTTGATCCCTACCCAAAAGGGAAGTTTTGCTGGGGGGGTGAAATTGGTCGCAGAGGCCTCCTCTTGGCAGCCAGGAACGGCGCCACTGTTTATCAACAATATCAATGTACGGTCGGGCGAAGAAATTATTAAGATTGCTGCGCCAGATACAGCAGACATGCTTGTGGCGTTATATAAAGGGATGGCGCCAACCTTTTCTTTTCAGCGTTGGATGGGCTCGGAAGAGGGGGTTAGAGTCTCCTTGTCAGCGGCTAATTTCCAAAAGTCATATCAAGACTATATCGCTTGTGTCGACAAGTTATTGCCTGTGAACTATCGGCAAGTTGCCAGAACAGCCGTGCTTTTCCCACCAGCGCAATGGCGTTTATCGGATGCCACTAAAGAGCGCCTCGATTTAATCGCGCAATATATAAAAGCAGATGCCAAGGTTAAATCTATTTATGTTGATGGCCATTCTGATAATGCGGGGCGTCGCTTACTTAACCGAGATTTATCTAAGCAGCGGGCTGAAGAGGTTACTCAATATCTAATCTCCCTAGGTGTCGATGAAAAAGCTATTACCACGCGTTATCACGGCGAACGCTATCCAGTTGTAGCCAATAATAATGCGACCAACCGAGCAAGAAACCGTCGTGTGACTATTCGATTGGAAAGAAACTGACGGTATGTCTTCGCTATAAAAACTGCTATAATTTTGCCTTTCAAAAGTTTTAGGCTGTCATTTTTAACAGCCATCGTTCTTTCAGTGGAGCTGAACAGATGTCCGATATTAAAAAGGTAGTACTGGCTTACTCAGGTGGATTAGATACGTCGGTTATCGTCCGCTGGCTTCAGGATACCTACAACTGTGAAGTTGTAACTTTCACAGCCGACCTGGGACAGGGTGAAGAAGTAGAGCCAGCGCGCGCAAAAGCTCAAGCGCTAGGTGTTAAAGAGATCTACATCGAAGATTTACGAGAAGAGTTTGTACGTGACTTCGTATTCCCAATGTTCCGAGCGAATACCATTTATGAAGGTGAGTACCTGCTAGGTACCTCTATTGCACGTCCATTGATTGCGAAACGATTGATAGAGATTGCTAATGAGACGGGCGCGGATGCTATCTCTCACGGTGCTACGGGTAAAGGTAATGACCAAGTTCGCTTTGAGCTAGGCGCTTATGCACTGAAGCCAGGTGTTAAAGTGATTGCTCCTTGGCGCGAGTGGGATCTGACTTCTCGTGAAACCCTGATGGCATACTGCGAAGAGCGCAATATTCCTGTCGATTTCTCTAAAAACAAGAAAAAGTCTCCGTACTCTATGGATGCTAACTTGTTACACATCTCCTATGAAGGTGGTGTATTAGAAAGTCCTTGGGCTGAAGCTGAAGATGATATGTGGCGCTGGAGTGTTTCTCCTGAACAGGCGCCTGATGTTCCTACTTACATTGAACTCTCTTATGAAAAGGGTGATATTGTTGCAATTGATGGCGAGCGTTTAAGCCCAGCAACAGTATTAGAGCGCTTAAATAAGATTGGTGGTGCAAATGGTATTGGGCGTTTAGATATCGTCGAAAACCGTTTCGTTGGCATGAAGTCACGCGGTTGTTATGAAACACCGGGTGGAACCATCATGTTGCGTGCCCACAGAGCAATCGAATCTATCACACTTGATCGTGAAGTTGCTCACCTTAAAGATGAGTTGATGCCTCGCTATGCTGAGATGATTTATAACGGCTTCTGGTGGTCAGAAGAGCGTAAGATGATGCAGCAGATGATTGACTTCAGCCAACGTAATGTGAACGGTGATGTTCGCCTGAAACTCTACAAAGGCAATGTTATCGTCGTTGGGCGTCGTTCACCGAATAGCTTGTTCGATGAGTCAATTGCTACATTTGAAGATGATGCTGGCTCTTACAATCAAAAAGATGCAGAAGGTTTCATTAAGTTGAACGCTCTGCGTATGCGTATAGCAGCGAGTAAAGGACGCGATCTGCTAAAAGACTAAGCAGATAGTGTTAAAAAACCCGCTTTATAGCGGGTTTTTTTGTATTACGGAGTTTTTTCTAATAGTCTGATTTATATTGGATTCTCTTGACTAAGTAGCGGTGCATGTCGAATAGCCATTTCGGAAAATCGGTCCTTATTATCGACCATAAGCTTGAAGAGCTATCCCGGTTGAGGGATATCGTTTCGAGTTTGGGTTATGAGTCGATAGAAGCGGCTTCCTCTGTGAATATGGGGATGAACTATTTACGTTCGGGTGATTTTTCGATTGTTTTGGTGGCTTATGATCTAGGTAAAAATGAGAAAAATGGTCTGCAAGTTATTCAGGAGTCCTTTGCTGAAAAGCTCCGTATTTATCAAACCCTATTTTTCCTTGTTGTCGAACCGGGTTCATCATCGCTATTAGTTGGTTCATTAGAAACGGCACCCGATGCGTATATCTCGCGACCTTATGATCGCGCTAAAATTCAACATCGTTTGGATAAGCTGTTACGCGTTAAGAAGGCTGTTGTGCGAGTTGAAGAAGCGATGGATCAAGGCAACTGGACGCTTGCCCTGGTGTACATTCAAAAGCTCATCAGTGTTTATCCGGGGTTGCGCGTTTATTTAGAAAGGCTACAGGGAATATGTTTGCTGGAATCTCAGCAATATGAAAGTGCTTTAACGCTTTTTCGCGAACTGGTTGAGTCACGTCAGCAAACATGGGCTCGCGTGGGGTTGGGGATGGCCGAGTATTTTCTTGCAAACCACACGAAATCCATTGATCTATTACAGCAAGTTGTTGATCAGCAGCATATATCGGTGGAAGCCTTTTCTTGGTTGGCTCGCAGTTTACAGGCATTAGGTAATCTTTCTCAGTCAGTCGTATTGATGCGCAAAGCAGTTATGCTGCAGCCATCGGTTCCGCAATTACAATCCGAGTTGGGAGATATGGCTGCTAATGCGCAAGAGTGGGGTTTAGCAATTGACGCTTTTCGCTCTGCAATTAAATTTGCCCGATACAGCGTCTTTCAGGAACCAGATAACTACTTTGCATTAGTGCGCTGTTTGCTCTGCCGATATGAGGCCAAAAGCGGTAACAAAGAGGAACTTGAACTTGAAGCCGTGCGTGTTATGGAGGAGGTATTGCGCGACTTCCTTAATAATAACGTCTTGCAGTTCAAGGTACACTTGTTGCTTTCTGAAGCGCGATTTTTACTGGGTAATAATGCATTGGCTAATGCTGAGCTAGCGCAGGCATTAAGGTATTTCAAAACTCTCGAAAAAGAGGATCAGTGGCGCTGGGTTGATTGGTTAGATATGAGATTTGTATCTGATGCCGGCGTGCAGCAAGCGACTGCTGTCAAAGCTGAGTTACTTGCTGGAAGTTTTGCCGAGGCATGGATTACTCAAATGAAAGAGGGAATGCATGATTATAAGCGCAAAGATCTGGCCGCTGCCCTCGAAAAGTTTAGATTAGCGGACCTGGAAAACAGTCATTGCGTGGCTTTGAAACTCAATATTGTGCAAGTCATACTTGATTTAAAAGAAATTAACGCCTGTAATCTTGATGAATGGGTCTATTGCTTAGGTATTTTAAATAGCGTTAACTTCGGGGCATGTGGAGCGAAACAGCAGGATCGTTACCAATCTCTAATGTCTCGCTATGCGGGTTACCAAAAAGAGCATGAGTCCCGTTAAACCCCATCGTTTATTTAAAGCCAGGAGTTGTCATCGGAAAGAATCGATGTGTTATCGTCAGATCCGACCTCGGACTCTTCACCCTCTTTGCTGATTAGCTTACGTGCCAGTTTTCGGGTGAGAAGTTTTCGTTGAGCGGCATCGGGTAAATCAGTAAAGATGATTAAGTTTCTTGATACCATTAACTCAATTAGATCTTCTACAATACGAGCAATAGAAATATCTGATTGATCAAGGTAGTTATCAGGTGCGAATGTTTCAGGTGTGATGGATAAAAACGCCTGCACCTCCGCATTCTTTATATCGACTAACTCACTGTTATCGATTTTTGTGTGTGAAATAGAAGTAATGTTGCCATCGTTGTCACGGATTGCGTATAACATAGAGACTCATCTTTAGGTTAACCATTTACGTGGTAGTATGTAGGCCTTCATAGAGATTGGTCAAGAAAATGGAAGTAGTACAAGATCCACTCCTAAATTGCTTAGTTCATTTAACACAGCAGAGTCATAGACCTCTTTCGGCAGAAGTGCTTAAAGATGGTTTGCCGCTGGAAAATAATAGATTAACCCCCAAATTATTTGTCCGAGCGGCAAAGCGAGCAGGCTTTTCCGCTAAGATAGCAAAGCGTCCACTTATAGATATATCGGCGTTAACCCTACCTGTTGTATTACTGCTTGAGAATGATAATGCCTGTGTGCTTAGGGAGATCAATCTAGATAAGGGTGAGGTTAAAATTGTTCAGCCTGAGAGTGGCGGTGAGGTTGTTGTTCCGATTGAAGTCCTATCTGAAACCTATACGGGTTTTGCAATCTACGTTCGATTGGAATATCGATTTACAGAAAATGTATCGCGTTTATTAGGTGAGCAAGAGGGGCATTGGTTTTGGGGAACCGTATGGCGCTCATCACGAATTTATCGTGATGTATTGATAGCCTCCTTCCTAATCAACCTCTTTGTGCTCGCTAATCCTCTGTTTGTTATGAACGTCTATGACCGAGTAGTGCCCAATGGAGCCATAGAGACACTTTGGGTTTTAGCGATAGGGGTCTTTGTTGTTTATCTGTTTGACTTTTTGCTGAAAGTTTTAAGGGCTTACTTTATTGAAATAGCAGGTAAAAAGACTGATATCTTATTGTCATCCATGTTGTTTGAAAAGGTGATGTCGTTACAGTACTCGGCTATGCCGCGCTCAGTGGGCGTGTTTTCAAATAACTTAAGAGAGTTTGAAAGTATTCGAAACTTTTTGAGCTCCACAACCAATACGATTCTGATCGATATTCCCTTTGCTGTGATATTTTTGCTCGTAATTTGGTTAGTCGGTGACAAATTAGTGATAGTGCCGCTGGTGGCTGTGCCGCTAGTGCTTATCTATTCTTGGGTGGTCAGTAAGAAACTCAAAGCTGCGGTGGAAAAAACCTATCAATCAGCCTCACAGAAGAATGCGACCCTCGTCGAAAGTTTAACGGCGATGGAGACGGTTAAAACGCAACGTGCCTCTTCCGCATTACAGCTTCGTTGGGAGCAAGCCGTAGGCTATATCTCCTACTGGGGATTGAAAGCCAAAATGCTTTCTTCCTCCGTGATGAACTTTACTGGGTTTGTGACTCAAATGAGCTCCGTTTGTATCGTTATTGCCGGTGTCTACTTGATTGCCGAGCAAGAGCTGTCCATGGGTGCCTTGATCGCTTGTGTCATGTTATCTGGACGAGTGTTGCAGCCGATGGCACAGGTGGCTGGCTTAGTTACCAGCTTTTATCAATCAAAAGCTGCCTTAGACACACTCAACGAAATCATGAAGTTGCCTGATGAACGCGAACAGGGCAAAAAGTTTGTGCATCGTTCAGAGTTAAAGGGGAGTATTGAATTTAAAGATGTCTCCTTCAAATACCCAGGTACAGATCAATCTTCTTTAGAAAAAGTGAGCTTTTCTTTAAAAGCGGGTGAAAAAGTCGCCCTTATCGGTCGCATTGGATCGGGTAAATCAACCATAGAGAAACTCGTGATGGGCTTATATAAGCCGGACAGCGGCTCTATTCGACTGGACGGGATTGATATTAATCAGATTGATCCCGTCGACTTGCGACGTAACATTGGCTATGTGCCGCAGGATATTATGTTGTTTGACGGTACCGTTCGCGAAAATATAACAATGGGTTCGCCTGAGGCTGATGATGACACCCTGTTGCGGGCTGCTGAGTTATCGGGTGTGGATCAGTTTACCAATCGACATCCTTCCGGGTTCGACTTAATAGTGGGAGAGCGAGGTGCAGCGTTATCCGGTGGACAGCGGCAGGCTGTTGCTATTGCACGTGCGTTAATCCACCAACCTTCTATATTGATATTAGATGAGCCCACAAACTCAATGGACAATGCCTCTGAAGAGTTTATTCGTAAACAACTCGAAGACTACACCAAAGAGCGGACGTTGATTCTGGTGACCCATAAAATGTCATTACTCTCGATGGTTGATCGCATTGTAGTTGTAGATAATGGGTTGGTTTTGGCAGATGGCCCTAAAGCAGTCGTACTGGATGCTCTCAAACAAGGGCGCTTGCAAATACAGCGATGAATCGGATGATAACTAAGCAAAAAAATGAAGACCTCCACTACATGTCGAGTGTAAGTGAGGCGATGCTGGAGCAAACGCCAAAGGGCGCTCAGTTACTATTATGGGCGCTGTTAGCGTTTATTTTGTTGGCTATCATTTGGGCGAATTGGGCATCGCTTGATGAGATAAGTCGGGGTGATGGTGAGATTATCCCTTCAAAGCAACTACAGGTAGTGCAAAATTTAGAGGGTGGTATCGTTTCGGAAATATTGGTTGCCGAAGGTGATATTGTCGAAAAAGGTCAGGTGCTGTTACGTATTGATGACACCCGGTTTGCCAGTACTTTTAAAGAAAGTAAGGTGCGCGAAATTGAGTTACAGGCTAAAGCGGCTCGTTTACATGCTGAAGCCGAGCGCCAGCCATTTACTGCACCGGCTAATTTTCCTGAAGAGTATGCTGCTATGTTAGCTCAAGAGCAGACACTTTATATTGCTCGAAAGAATGAGTTAGCGGCATCCCAAGCAGTACTGCAGCAGCAGATAGAACAGAAAAAGCAGGAACTTTTGCAGGCTGAGTCAAAAAGAACGCAATTATCGAGAAGCCTAAGTTTGTTGCAAAAAGAGCTTAAAATTACAGAGCCTCTTTTAGCTGAGGGAGTTATTTCCGAAGTTGAATTTTTACGCTTAAAAAGACAAGTAAATGATTTAGCAGGTGAAATGGATAGCATTCGACTCAGTATGCCAATTATCAACTCCACTTTAAGTGAAGCAGAAAAAAAATTAGCTGAAGTCGAAGTACAATTTATCAGTCAAGCACGTTCAGAGTTAAATGAGACATTATCAGAGGCATCTCGATTAAAAGAGACCTTGAGCGGTATGCAGGATCGTATAACCAGAACAGAAGTACGTTCGCCTATTAAAGGGACTGTAAAGCAGTTGCTTATTAATACCGTAGAAGGCGTTGTTCAGCCGGGTGATGAGCTAGTTAATATTGTTCCATGGGAAGATACATTATTAGTTGAGGCTAAATTAAAACCTTCTGATATAGCGAGTGTAAAAGTAAATCAATCTGCAGTAGTAAAAGTCTCTGCTTATGATTTTAGTATTTATGGCGGGGTAGGGGCTTCAGTAATATTTGTATCACCGAGTACTATCCTTGATGATAAAGGGGAACCTCATTATATCGTGCGTCTAAAAACAGATAAGCCTTACATAGGTAAAGATGAGACCCGTTTACCCTTAATGACAGGGATGACTGTCTCGGTTGATATATTAACAGGTAAAAAAACGGTCATGGATTACTTATTAAAGCCGATACTTAAGGCACGTAATAAAGCTTTAACAGAGCGTTAGTAGTTATTTTTTACAAATCTGCAACAGATTTAGATTAATGGAATGTTAATATGAAGCTGTATATTGTTGCTAACAAACTGGATGTATGTAAGCGTTTGGAGCGTTTTGCATTTACCTACTCTGTTGAAAAATGTACAGTTGATCAATTAAAATACAGTTCAGATATCAACGATGGGCTCGGTTTAGTTCATTTGGATTCCGTGGATGAAAGTAGCTTTTCCGAAATAGTTGATTTGCATCCAACTGTTAAATGGATTGCTTTAGCGGATTACCCAGCAGATGCTCAGGGTTTAGTTGTTTTAGAGTTTGGGTATCGTGGCTATATTAACACCTATGTTACCGAGTCTATTTTCAGTGAGTTGCTTATAAGGGTTAACGAGGGTGATATTTGGGCGGGCCCCTCGATTACACAGGCATTACTAAAACAGTATGTGGGTTCAAAATCACAACTGAGTTTTAATGGAATAAAAGCACTATCGAATAGTTTCGATCTTACTGATCGAGAAGAAGAAGTGATTCACCAAGTGGTTGAGGGCGCATCCAATAAAGAAGTCGCTAGGAGCTTAGGTATCACGGAACGTACAGTAAAAGCTCATATGTCTTCAATACTGAGGAAAACAGGTACCACTGACCGTGTTTCACTGATTCTAAAATTAACACAATAAACTGCTTAAACTTAGTTAAGTAGGAGAGAAATAAGTGATTATGAAAAGGATGTTGTTTTTAACATTAATGTCTGTTGCAGTTTCGAACGCAGCAATGGCTGATCAGTTACAACAAGTTGTATCTGAAACCGTTCTCTCTAACCCAGAAGTTAAGCAGGTTGTGAATGCTCGCAACGCGATTTTTGAAGAGGTAAACCAAGCAAAAAGTGGTTTTTATCCAAAAGTCGATGTGGCTGCGGGTGTGGGTTATGAATGGACTAAAAATAGATCGACGGCCAGTGTTGGTGATGGCGATGTTGAGTTACTGCGCCGTGAAACAACCCTTAGTCTTCGTCAAATGCTGTTTGATGGTTTTTTGACTGATAATGAATTGAACCGCCAGTCGGCTCGTTTAGAGTCAGGTAACCACCGTCTACGAGAAATTGCTGAAGAGAAAGCACTGGAGGCAACACGAGTTTACGTTGAGGTCATTAAGCGCCAAGAGCTTCTTAATCAAGCCAATGAAACTTTGTATAATCACGTGAAAGTATACGAGCAAATTCGTAGACGTTCAGAGTCGGGTCTAGGCACGCTTGCATCTATCCAGCAAGCGGAAGGGCGTTTAGCTTTAGCAGAAGTTAACGTGCTTTCTGCAGAGAACAACCTATTGGATGCAAAGACAACCTATCAACGTATTACAGGTGTCATGCCACCAGAGACACTTGAGTCGCCTGCGCTGGAATTGAAGACGCTTCCGGATTCTTCCGATAAAGCGGTACAGAGAGCACTAGCGAACCATCCTACCTTAAAGCTTGCCGAGTCCGATGTGATGGCGGCGAACGCACAGTATGAATCAGCAAAAAGCCTGATGTACCCTAAGTTGAATTTTGAGGTCGACCGTACTTGGAATAACAACATTGATGGTGTAGAAGGTGATAATGAAGATTTAACCGCAATGTTCCGTGTCCGTTACAATTTATATAACGGTGGCGGTGACAAAGCGCGAATTCGTCAAACACATCACCAAATCAATGAAGCCAAAGATATACGTGTGGCTGCTCAGCGTCAGGCGGTGGAAGGTGTTGAATTATCTTGGAATGCCTATCAGATTTTAGGTCGTCAGTTAAAGTTTCTAGAGCAGCATACTATCTCTAGCCAAGAAACACGTGACTCTTATTTGAAGCAGTTTAATATTGGGCAGCGATCATTGCTGGATTTATTGGATACTGAAAATGAGGTTTTTTCATCAAAAAATGCCTATATTACGGCTAAATATGATTATCTAGTCGCTCAATACCGCTTGTTAAATGGTATGGGTGAGATGTTAGATACCCTGCAAGTGAGCGTTGATGCTTTAGCCTCTACAGAATTTAATGATGAGGCGCCTAGCAAAGAAAAAGAGGTTCCAAAGTCTTAAGTGTATGCACTGATTAAGATAGTGCCTTGATATTTGCAATATATGGATGCGGCCGATAAAATCCGCGTGCCTAGAGTTATATTATGGAAGGGTTGCTTAGAGGCGACCCTTTTTTTGTTTATTGGGATCTGAATGAAATCACATAAAATTTTACAAGCGCCCGTGCCAATGCGTTGGGTTGGGCCTATGAAAATCTCAGGTCACATTCTTAATGAAAAAATATCGGTACCCTTGGCAACCTACGAAACACCGCTTTGGCATTCAGTAGGCCGCGGTGCTCGTGTGTCAGTTTTAACCGAGGGGATTAAGACGACAATCGTTGATGAACGTATGTCTCGTTCGATTCTGTTAGAAGCTGATGATGCTTATGAGGCGTTCAAAGCGTTAGAGTCTATTAAATCGCGTCATGCCGAGTTGAATGCCGTTGTTGCGACCTCCAGTCGCTTCGCTCAATTAATCGATTTGAATAGTCAGATCGTTGGCAACTTGTTGTATCTGCGTTTGGAGTTCAAGACGGGAGATGCATCCGGTCACAATATGGTGACCAATGCAGCGGATAGAATTATTCCTTGGATTCTTGCTGAATACCCGCAACTCCGTTACTCCTCTATTTCTGGTAATTATTGCTCTGATAAAAAAGCCACAGCGGTTAATGGAATTTTGGGACGGGGTAAGAATGTCATCAGTGAGATTGTCATCCCGCGTGACATCTGTGAGCGTCGATTGTTAACAACCCCAGAAAAAGTGGTTGACCTCAATATAAAGAAAAATCTTATCGGAACCATGATCGCAGGAGGATTGCGCAGTGCGAATGCCCACTATGCGAATATGCTATTGGCTTTTTATCTGGCGACGGGTCAGGATGCTGCTAATATCATTGAGGGGTCTCAAGGGGTTGTGCATGCTGAGGTTAGGAACGGTGATCTTTACTTTTCCTGTACTTTGCCTAATTTGATCGTTGGTAGTG